>CAUJED010000001.1:0-19963 GCA_963169535.1 Bacteroidota bacterium
TAGCGCGCGCCCACGCCGCTCTCCGCGCCGCTGAAACTGCGTTTCATCCCGGGATCCAGCTTGTCCCACGGGCTCCATGCGGACCACTTGTGGAAGTCGGCAACGTGCGGCAGGATGCGCTCCGGCGGTGCGTTGATCACGGTGCTCCGTTCGTAGTGGACGGTGTTGGGCTTCATGGCGGCAGCGATGAGCACCAGGGCGATGATGGCCAGTAGGCCGATGAGTACGTAGATCATGGTCGTTTCAGGTGTTGGTGAGGTTCAGGCTTTGGCGGAGAGCCGTTTGTGGTGTAAAAGGTAGGCGGCAATGAGCACGCCGATGAACAGGAACATGGGCGCCCAGCCGCTCACCGGATCGCCCACGGCCCAAAAGGAGTATGCGGCGGTCATCAGGTCGATGAAGAAGCCGAAGTAGGCCCATTCCTTCACGCGGGCCGGCACGAACGGCAGCAGGATGGCGATGGCCCCGATGATCTTGGCCGCGGAGATCAAGCGGATGAAGTAGAGCGGATAGCCCAGATGGTCGTGGAGGAAGGCCACGGTCTGTTCGTCGAGCTTGAGCCCTCCGAGGCTGGACCAGATCATGAAGGCGCTGAAGAGCGCGGTGATGATCCAGTAGGTGATGTGGATGCGTTTCATTCGTTGAATGCGTTGGGGTGAGAAATTTCCCGCCCGTACAGGATCGCCTCCAAGCGATCCAAGTTCTCCTCGTTCGCCCGCTCGATGAAGCTGCGGATCGGTGCGAGCTCCTTCGCCGTGTCGAAGCGCATGGTCCATTCAACGCGGGTGCCGCCCTCCACTTCGATGAAGCGGATCATCGCCTTGTAGAAGTGCATCTCCTTGAGGTGGTCGAACTCCAGGTAGTCCGGTGCTTCGATGCGCTTGAAGACACAGGTGTTGTGAAAGTCCTGGCCGTCCGGGCCGTGCATGGTGAAGTCCCACACGCCCTCCGGCTTCAGCTCGAAGCGATGGATGGTGTTGGTGAAGCCGTTCGGTCCCCACCAGCGCGCGAGTTGCACGGGGTCGGTCCAGGCGGCGAAGACGCGATCGCGTGTTGCCGCGATGGTCCGTGTGGTGTGCACTTCGCGCTCTTCCATGTTCATAGGATCAATCCCGTTTCGCGTGGCTCCCTGCCTTCTTCAGCTTTCTCACCCCTCTCTCCACTTTCCCCATCCGCACCGGCCACCGCACCTCGATCTCCGCGCACTTCGCCTTCACGATGTCCTTCACCAGCGCCACAGGCAACGGCTTCTCCGGCGTGAACTGGATCGCGCCCTTGCTCACGGTGAAGTCCTTCAGCCGTTCCTTGAAGCCGACCGGCACCGATCCGTACAAAGCGCAATGGTTCTTCGCCGCGCCGATGTACAGCATGGGATGTCCGTTGTACTTGAATCCAGGCAATCCGTAGCCGAAATGATCATCAGCGTCCGGTGCTGCGGCCAGGATCTGCTTGCGCAGGCGCTCCAATGCAATGCGCTGACCGGCGGGCAACACGGCCATGTAGTCGTCGGTGTTCGCGGGTTTCTTCTGAAGGGTAGCCATGGTCGGACAGGTTAGCGGTTCACGGATAAAACACTTCCCCTCGCTCCAGCATGCCGATGAAGGTTTCCAGGCGTTTGGCGCGCGTTTCCGGCTTTTTGGCGGTGACCAGCCGATGCAGGAAGGCGTAGCGGTTGCTGCCCTTCAGCGTTTCAAAGAAGGTGCGGGCCTTCTTGTTCTTCTTCAGTGCGGCCGCCAGATCGGGAGGCACGGTGATGGTGCTGGCGGGCGCATAGGCCTTTGCCCATTGGCCGTTGGCCTTGGCGCGCTCCACGGCCGCGATGCCGGCGGGCCGCATCAGCTTGGCCTTTATCAGCTCTTGCACCTTCTTCTTGTTGATCTCGCTCCAGATGCTGCGCGGGCCGCGCGGCGTGTAGCGCTGCAGGAAGGTCTTCTGGTCACCAGACTTGCGGATGGCATCGATCCAGCCGTGGCACAGGGCCACCTCCAGCGCCTCCGGTGCGGTGATGGACCGAATGCCGCTATCCTTCTTGCCGATGCGGATGAAGATGCCCGAGGAAGTCGCGTGGTTCTTCGCGAGCCAGGCATCCCATTCCGCCGGTGTCTCGAAGTGGAGGATCACCGGATCACTCACTGTGCTTGCTGTCTTCTTGGTTGCCATTCAATGAAGGAAGGAACTTCTGGTTTGTCGTTGTAGCAGGCGGCGAGAACTGCAGTGTAGTTGAATACAATCAGGTCGGTTGAGTTCACCACAGAGGCACAGAGAACACAGAGGTAAACCGCTGGATCCAATGCTCAGTGCCCTCTGTGCCTCTGTGGTGAAGCATTCGCATCCATCACCCCTTGAACGCCTTCTCCAGTTTCGCCAGGTCGATCTTCTTCATGGGCATCATCGCCTTCATCATGCGGTCCACCTTACGGGCGTCGCGGCTCTTCACCATTTCCATCTGGCTAATGGGCACCACCTGCCAGGTGACGCCGTACTTGTCCTGCAACCAGCCGCAGTTCTGCATCTCCTTGGGGCCGCCCGCGCCGAGCTTCTTCCAGTAGTGGTCCACCTCCTTCTGGTCCTTGCACAGGATGATGTGCGACACGGCCATGCTGGGCATGATCATGGACGGGCGTCCGCTGAGCACCAGGAAGCGCTGGCCATCGAGGTCGACCTCCAGACAAAGCGGCGAGCCGACCTTCATGCCGTTGGCCGCACTCACCTCCGGCGTCACCGGGATCCGGGCCACGATGCGTGACTTGGGGAAGATGCCCACATAGAACTTGGCGGCTCTCTCAGCGTCACCTTCGATCCACAGACAGGTTTGGAAGCGTTGGGGTTTCATGGTTATGGGGTGTTGTTGGAGGGTATGAGGGACGCTACAAGGGTCAGTCCTTTTGTGCCAGGCCGAAGCGGATCGCCTCTTCAAGCACGTTCTGGTCGATGTCCTTCAAGGCCTTGAAACTGATGCAGTAGCCAGTGACCTTCGCTTTGCCCAAGCGCTTGCCGTACGCGGTGCTCAGGTGAGTCTTGTCCGCCAAACCGAGGATGTATACCGAGATCCCCGAGCTGGTGGCGCAGGTGCCGATGCGGAACCATTCCGCGGTCTTGCCGCCGGCATACTTCATCAGGAACGAACCGTAGCCGATGGTGGGGTTGGTGACCACGCGGCCTTCTGCGTTCCGTCCGTCGGAGAACCAGAGCTCTTTCTCCGCCAGCTTGCCGGTCAGGAGGCGATGCAAGGCTTGCAGGTCGGTGCGCTTGGGTTCCTGCAAGGCGGCGAGGTGCGCCTCGATCATCGCCTTGGCTTTCTTCCGCTCGGGTTGCAACTGTGCCATGGTTCAAGGTAGTTGTGTGTGACGCACGACGAGATCCACCAGCCGGTCCAGACATTGGTTCCAGCCGAAGGCATGCTCTTCGCAGTGCGCCACGGTGGCGAAGGTGGTCTGCTCCAGGGTGAGCAAGGTGCCATCCTTTCGTTCTTCCAGCGTGATCGACACGACCGTATCGCACCAGATGTCGCCCTCGGCATCCTCGCGCAGCCACGTGAACACCAGTCGCGATGGGGGATCGATGTAGGTGTACTCACCACGCACCCAATGATCGCTGCCATCGGGTGCGCGCATGCAGAAGCGGTACTGGCCGCCCATCCGGAAATCCTGTTCGCAATGGGGTAGCGTGAAGTCCGTGGGGCCCCACCACTTCACCAGGTGCTTGGGGTGCGTCCATGCTTCGAAGACGAGCTCGCGCGGGGCCTTCAAGGTGCGCGTGAGCACGAGTGTGCGCTGATCCACATCATTCGTTGGACCTGCGACCGATGTCTGGGCTCCGGGCTTCATTCCGTTTTCCCTTTGAGGCTCGCGTAGATGGCCATGGCGTGACCGTGGCCGAGGCCGAAGTCATCCTTCAGCCATTGCACGATGGTACCCGCCTTCACCTTGGGGTCCACCTCTCCGTTTGTGAGCACGAAGCCCTTGCCCTTGGCGAGCTTCTTGAAATCCGCGGGTGACTTGCCCGTCTTCGCGCGGATGTTGTCGATGTATGCTTGAAATGACATGATCAGGTCCGTTTGGTTTTCGCCGTTCTCTTGTCCGTTCTCCTTTCCGCCCGCTTCGCGATCATGGGCCGCTTGATGTCGCGTAGCACATCCTTGCCCACCCAGCGCTCAGCAGCACTCGCACTGGAGGCCAGTACTTCAGCCAGCGCCAGCACCTCATCGCGCATGTCCACGCCGGTGCCCGCCATGCCGCGCAGGGCCCAGCTCACGCCCTTCTTCACGAAGTTGCGTTCGTCGCTCGCCGCCTTCTTCACCAGCGGCAGGAACTTCCGTAGTGTTTTCGGATCCGCATCGTTGCGGTGCAGGCTCAGACAGGCCAGCAGGGCGAAGGCCGCGCGCTTCACGAACTCCTTATCGCTCTTTGCCCAGATCGGCACCTTCTCCCAGGCGTGCGGCACCTGGTCCCACAGCTTGAAGCAGGCCGTGTCGCAGATGGCCCAGTTGTCGAAGTCGTTGCACCAGGCATCCATTTCCTCCGGCGTGACTTTCTTCGGATCGGCGACCATGGTGGCCACCATGCGCGCTTCGTACCAACCGCTCTTCCACAGCTGCTGCGCCAGCGCGTGATCGGTGCCGATCGTCTTGGCCACTTGCTGCATGTCGCGCATCATCACGCCCCAGGCCTTGTCCGTGTGGATGCCGAAGCGCTTGCCCATGTTCTCACGCACGCGCTTGCTGCCCATGCTCTCCAGCGCGTCCAGCACCGACCGTACGTCAGATGTCCTTGTCCCCGTTTTCGTCGCTCTCTTGGCCATGGCTTTCTCTGTGTCCTCTGTGCCTCTGTGGTGAATTCCTCACCCCACGATCCAATTCAACTCCGTGCGGTACTCCTTCGGGTCCTTCACCTCGTCCGGGTTGTTCAGATAACTCTCCCAGAACTTCCCGGTTTCGCCGAGGCCGTTGGCGCGCACCCATTGCTGCAAGGCGGGCCAGGCCTGCGCCAACCCTTCGTAGGGACCTTGGTACACGCTGCGCACCACTTTCAGCGCAGGCAGCTTGCTATTCTTCACGCGGCCTTCCTCCTTGATCGCCTTGCCCACCGGGAATCCGATCTCGAAATCGAAGGTGTCGCTAGGACGGCGATGGTGATAGGAGAACATCGGCCCAGCGATATGGATGCCTTGGCCGGTGATGGTCTTGATGACCTCCTGGATCGCAGGATCCATGTACTTGGGCATGTCGCGGCCGGGGATCACGAGGTGGATCACGGCGGTGGCGACTTCCCTGGTGGTAATGAGTTCGGGTGGGGTGATCATGGTGGTTCGTGTGGTGGTTCGATGTCTTCACAATTGCTGGATCCATGCATGCAACAAGGCCTTCAGTGCTTCCTGCTTGGCCTTGATGTCGCCTGCGTTCTTGAAGAGCACCTGTCCGCGGTCGATGGCGAGCCAGCGTAGCAGGCCGGTGGGATCGGAAAGACGGCCTTTCATGTCCAATCGCTGCCCGTTGGTGTGCAGGATGATCATGGGTTCCTTCTTCTGCACCGGCATGTTCAGCGTGGCGAACCAATCGGTGGTCCGGAAGCTGGAGGTGCCCCACTTCACACCCTCCTCGATCCGCTTGTCCACGCTGAGTATGATCGTACGCAGCAGGTCGATCTCCTTGCGCAGAGGATGATCGCATGCATCCAGCAGGCTCGTCACTTCGGGGTTGAACCGCTTCTTCATGTCCGTTCAATTCGAGGATCTCGCTTGGCGCATGAACAGCCGGCCGCCGAGCCGGACGGACGGGATGGCCGTGAGGATGAGCACCACGGGGTACCACAAGGGACCGCCAGCCTCACCCATGGAGCGCCATGCGAGCAGGCCGAGCAGGCTGAGCACCTGCCCGATGCCACCGAGGATCCACACATGCTTCATCGGCTTCTGTGGTGCGAGCCTCGCGGTGATCCAGCCGCCGAGCACTTGGAAGATGAGCCGGTATGTCGTGGCCAAACCGAAGAGCCCGGCAGCCATCGGTTGTCCAACGGGCGGATAGACGCCCGTTCCGTGTAGCACCTGGTCGGTGCCGATGGATAGTAGCGCGGCGGAGAGGAAACCGGCGGCTATGGCCCGGATGCTTTGCCCCGTTGAAGAGGTATTGTTCACTGTTCCCATGTTCGTGAAGGTGGTTTATGGACTGGTGTGGTGCTTCAGTGCTCAAGGAAGCGTTCGATCAACGGCAATGCGAACGCATCGTAGCTGCCATCCGGCCGGTGCGTGGTGATCTCGCCGATGTAGTCACCGTGACCGCCGGGAATGATGGCAAGACGGCTGTTCGGCAACATGCGGTGCATGAAGACCGCATGCTCCGGCGTCATCACATCACGGTCGCCGATCACGATCAAGGCCGGAGCCTGGATGGAGCGCAGGTCCGCGTCCGGCACATCGGCGAAGTGGATCATGCGCTGTGCGCACTTGGTGCCCATGGCGTCCAGTTGACCGGGGTCAGGTGCCACCGCCCGGTACGCGTCCTTGTAGGCTTGCGGCATCGACTCCGGTGTGGCTTGGGCCATGAAGGTCCAGAACTGCTGGGGTACGCCATCCCGCTTGCACAGGGCCGAGGCCAGCACCAACCGGCGCACCTTTTCCGGATGGCGGATGGCCAGGTACATGGCCGTTGTGCCGCCATTGCTGAAACCGAACACATCGGCACTGTCCACCTCCAGGACCCGCAGGAGCTCGGCCACATCGTCGGCGTCCTGTTCAAAGGAGAGCGGTGTCCCGCGATCCGCTGTATGGCCATGCGCCTGCAACTCCACGGCGATGACCCGGTGATGGCGCGCGAGGTCGGGAAGGATGGCCCCGAAGGTGGTGGTGATGGTGGAACCACCGCCATGCAGCAACACGAGCGGCTCTCCGGCACCATGCAGTTCGTAGTACATGCGAAGACCGTTCACATCGGCATAGCCCGAGGTTGCCCGGCTTCCCCGATCGTGCTCGTGCGTCGGTTGTGCCGATACATCGGCCACGCAGGACATGGCCAGGAACATCGCGGCGGCCTTATTCATCTGGTTGTTCCGTGGGGTGAACATGGGTGTAATTGTTCAGGCTCCGGATCATTATCCCTGACTTTCCGCATGCTTCTTGAACCGGTCCAAGATGGCCTGCCAACCACTGCGTTGCATCTCGACGCTGTTCTGCGTTTCGGCGTCGAAGGACTCCATCACGCGCGTGCCACCGTTCTCTTCCGTGAAAAGGATCTCGCAGGTGCGCCCATCGCCCATGGTGAATACGATCCGCTTGTGGAGCTGCACATCGTTGTACACCCCGCCGAACTCGAAGCTGAAGCTGCCGTCTCGTGCGGCCATGGTGCTGCTGAATGCGCCACCGTTGCGCAGGTCGTTCGTTGCCTTTGGGCAATGCCAGTCGTCACTGGCGGCGCACCATTGCATGATGTGCACCGGCTCGGTCCAGATCTTCCAGACGTGGGCCACGGGCTTGTTGACGAGGGTGCTGATGGTGATGCGGGTTGCGGTGGTCATGGGGAGGGAGTGTTTGAGGGTGAGAAAGTGAGAGAGTGAAAAAGTGAGAGAGTGAGAGAGCGGGGAGCCGGAGGGTTATTGCTTGGAGAGGAGTTCATCCAGCTGGTCGAGGCCTTGTGAGAAACCTTCCTTGAAGCCCATCTTGATGATGGCCTCCAAGTCCTCCGGAGTCTTGAAATGGACGAGTATGCGCACCAGCGTGCCGGTATCGTGCGCGCTGAAGCTGTTCTCCCACTGCATGGTGGGCATGGCTGCATTCACCACACCATGCTCATCGCAGAAGCCGTCCTTTCCCGAGAAGTAGGACTTGGGACGCACTTCCGCATACTCGAAGAAGCAATGGTGACGGTCGCCTTCGGGGCCTTGCATGCAGTAACGCCAGCGGCCGCCCGGGCGGAAGTCCAGCGCGTCGATCACGCATTCGTAGGGCTTTGGCGCCCACCATTGGCACAGGATCTCCGCACGGGTCCACGCATCCCACACCATGTCCTGGGGGGCATTGAAGGACCGCTCCACGGTGACCGTACGATCGTCCTTGGCGACGATGAAGTTGAAAATTGCGGGCTGGGTCATGGCTTTGGGGGTTTGAAGGGTGCGTAGATAGTTGTCCAGTTTCGCGAGGGTCTGTTTGCCTCCCTCGATGGCGCCGTATTGCTCAACGGAACGATCGCGTTCCTCCTTGCTGGGAAAGATGAGCCGGATAGTCACTGTTGTGCCATCCTCGGTATCGGCGAAGCTCATACTACCTCGGAACCACTTGGGATTGTCCCAGTCGCCGTGATCGTAGGCGAGCAGGTCGATCGGCGAGATCTCCGTGTAGGTGATCAGGTTGGGGAACACCGTGCCGTCCGGACCGGTCATGGTGTACTTCCACTGGCCGCCCACGCGCAGGTCCAGGCTAAGCGTCTTGTTGATGAAGCCGTCCGGCCCCCACCAGCGATCCAGGTGTTCCGCTTCGGTACAAGCCTTCCACGCCAGTGCGCGCGGGGCCTTCATGGTGCGGCTGACCGAAAGCTCGCGATCAGCAATGGGACTATTGACTGCTTCCATTTTTATTGCGTTTGGTCATGGCCTTTGCTTTCACCGGCTTCTGCTGGGCCTGCAATTCCTGCAGGTACTCTTCCAGCCTGTCGAACCGTGCCTCCCAGAACTGCCGGTACTGTTCCATCCAATCGGTGGCCTCTTTCAGCGGTGCCGCCTTGATCTCGCAAGGCCGCCACTGCGCCTCCTTGCCCCGCGCGATCAGTTGCGCCCGCTCCAGCACCTTCAAGTGCTTGCTCACTGCAGGCAGGCTCATGCTGAAGGGCGCGGCCAGCTCGTTCACCGAGGCCGGGCCGCTGGAAAGCCGCGCCAGGATGGCCCGACGGGTGGGGTCGGCCAGTGCGGAGAAGGTGAGCGAGAGACGGTCCATGACAGAGATGACGGGGCAAATGTAATTAACCGAATGGTTAAATAATGATCCGTTCGTATCTTTTCCTGGCCTGTGATGTGCGGCGATCCGATCCACGTATCGCACCATGACCATGAAAAAGCTACTCGTCGCCCTTGATGCCACGGCTGCGGACAACCAAGTCATCCAACATGCCGTCGCACTGGCCAGGGCTTTTGCGGCTCAACTTCGCCTTATACACGTCGCTGCACCGCATCCCGACTTCGTTGGCTACGGGGTAGGCCCGCAATACATCCGTGATGCGCGTGCGGAGGAATTGAAGCAGGAACATGCCGGACTGCTGCGGTGGCGTGCGGAACTTCTTGCGGAGGGTATGGCGATCGATATCCGCTTGGTCACAGGCTCCACGGTAGAAACACTATTAGCCGAAGCCGAGGAGTTCAAAGCGGACCTGATCGTCATGGGTTCTCATCACCGCCACGGTCTGGCCAAACTTCTTGTTGGCAGTGTATCGGAGGAGGTGCTGAAGGGCCACAAGTGGCCCTTGTATATCGTTCCCGTTCCGACCGGATCGTAAAGGCAAGGCCTACATTTACGCCATAACAGCATCGAAATGGCCATCAACCGCAAAGCGACCGCGAATTGGAAAGGGACCGGCAAGGAAGGTTCCGGCACCGTGACCACCACGAGCGGAGCGCTGAACAGCACCCCCCATTCCTTCCATACCCGTTTCGTGAGCGAGGACGGAAAGGCGGGCACGAACCCGGAAGAACTGATCGCGGCCGCACACGCGAGTTGCTTCACCATGAAGCTCAGTTTCGTTTTGAACGCAGCGGGCTTCACGGCCGACCAATTGACCTGCACGGCGAACGTGAGGATGGACAAGGTGGGCGAAGGCATGGGCGTGGTCGGTATTCACCTGGACTTGCAAGGCACGGTGCCGGGCATCACGGCCGAAAAGTTCCAGGCCTGTGCCGATGAAGCGAAGGCCGGTTGCCCCATCAGCCAGTTGCTCAAAAGCGTGCCCATCACGCTCTCCGCGGCGCTCGCGTAGCGCCCCCGCTCCCACCCTGCACCCTGGCTGGCATGCTGCGCGCGCTGTCCGTGGATGAATGGCTTGCCGTGGATGAACCCATCGTGGATGTGCGTTCACCCGGCGAATTCGCACGTGGCCACATCCCCGGTGCCTACAGCCTCCCGCTCTTTTCCAATGAGGAACGGGCCATCGTGGGTACCATCTACAAACAGCAAGGGCGTGATCCCGCGTTACTGGAGGGTCTACGCTTGGTGGGGCCCAAACTGGCTTGGTTGGTGGAGGAAGCTCAGCGTATCGCACCGGAAGGTCGGATCCGCGTACACTGTTGGCGCGGCGGTGAGCGGAGCGCGAGTGTTGCCTGGCTCTTGGGCAAGGCAGGATTCCTGAATGTCGCGGTGCTCAAAGCGGGCTACAAGAGCTTCAGGAAGACCGTCCTTAACACCTTCGAGGTTCCGTTGGATCTTCGCGTTCTTGGTGGCTACACGGGTACCGGAAAGACGGAGACACTGGAACAGTTAAGGTCACGCGGTGAGCAGGTCATCGATCTGGAGGACTTCGCATCGCACAAGGGGTCGGCATTCGGAGCGTTGGGCGGTTCGTCACAGCCCTCCACGGAACAGTTCGAGAACCTCTTGTGGTATCGTATGCGCCAGTTGGTGGCTGGGCGCCGAGTCTGGGTGGAGGATGAAAGCGCCATGATCGGTCGTGTGAACATCCCGGCGCCATTCTTCGATCAGATGCGCAGGGCCTCCATGTACTTCGTGGATCTGCCGATCGAGGCAAGGACCGAACGCCTCGTCCGGGATTACGGCCGCTTTCCAGCGGAACAGCTTGCTTCGGCCATGGGCCGGATCGCCAAACGGTTAGGCCCGCAACATCACAAAGCCGCGATGGCAGCTCTTGCGCAGGGCGATCTGCACCAGGTGGCACGGACCGCCTTGCACTATTACGACAAGTCGTATCGATTTGGCGTATCCCGCCGCGACCCATCGCGCGTGGTGGAGCTGGCCGTTTCCGATGACGACCCCGCCCAACTCGCACAACGATTGATCGAACTCCAATGACCACGCCGTCCGAGGCTCCAGTGCGCCTCACCCAATACAGCCATGGTGCAGGATGCGGCTGCAAGATCGCCCCTGCGCAGCTGGATATCATCCTCCGGAGCAACATGGATATGCTCCCCTCGCCTTCCCTCTTGGTGGGCTACGGGAGCCGCGATGACGCCGCCGTGTACGACCTCGGCGATGGGCGCTGTATCATCAGCACCACCGATTTCTTCTCCCCCATCCTCGATGACCCCTATGATTTCGGCAGGGTCGCCGCGGCCAATGCCTTGAGCGATGTGTATGCCATGGGCGGAAGACCGCTCCTCGCCGTGGCCATCCTTGGCTGGCCCATCGAGAAGTTGTCACCGGAGTTGGCGCAACAGGTGATCGACGGTGGGCGGAGGACCTGTCATGACGCCGGGATCCCGCTCGCCGGTGGCCATAGCATCGATGCCCCCGAGCCATTCTTCGGGTTAGCCGTGACCGGTGAGGTGCATGGAAGCCAGTTGAAACGGAACGATACCGCACAGGTCGGTGATGTGCTATTCCTCACCAAACCCCTCGGCGTGGGGATCCTGAGCACCGCGCAGAAACGCGGGATCCTCCCGGCGGAAGGTGCAGGACTGGTACGCGACATCATGACCCAGCTCAACACCGTGGGGACTCACCTGGGGCACGCACCACAGGTCCATGCGTTGACGGACGTTACGGGATTCGGCTTGCTGGGCCATCTATTGGAGATGTGTGGTGACCGCCTTGGGGCGGTGTTGCATTTTGATGCCATTCCGAAGATCCCGGCCGCGCCCGAGTTGATCGCCAAGGGCTGCTATCCGGATGGAGCCTTGCGCAATTGGAAGTCGTATGGTCAAAAGGTCGCTGGTGCCAACACCATGGAACGTATGTTCATGCTCGCAGACCCCCAGACCAGCGGTGGGCTCCTGATCGCGTCTGCGGCTGATGGTGCCGATGAGGTTGGCCGGATCCTCACCGAACATGCCATTTCATCCACGGTCATTGGAAGGTTCGAGACACGGGATCCGGCACATGTCATTCGCGTGGAATGAGGAATTCTCATCGGATCGTACGAAATTCGCAACGTGAAGCTTCACGTTGAAGCGAACGAAACATCCGAGTTGAGAATGGCGAATGAACGGCTTAGTGCCAAGAATGTTGAAGTCCTGCTTGCCCAATACCGTGAGGAACGACGCCGTTTGTTGTTTCAGCTGGAGAATGTTCGGGAGACCATAGCCCGCCTCAAGGAGTTAGGTGAACGTGAGGGAAATGGCGATCCGGAGGCTGGGATGGCAAAAAGCGGCACCCGCCGTGTTGCCGAAGCACCCAGCCTTGCCAAGCGCTCACCGGGGCGGCCGCGGAAGACGGTTGAAGCCGCGCCTGCGAAAACCAAGCGACGGAAGAAAAGAGCGAGCACGGGTGGCTATCGACTCAATTCCTGGGATGAGATGGTGATCAGCACCATTTCCAAAGAGGGCATGCTCCGAAAGGAAACGCTGGTGGAGAAGGCCAAGGCTTGGGCAAAGACCAATGCCAAGGGAATGAGTGCGGCCGACATCGAATTGAAGATGACGCGGGTGCTTCAGAAGCTGAGTGGTGTCCGGGGTATCCTTGCAACCCACCGAACAGGCTTGGAACGCGGATACCACTACGGCCTGAAGGAGTGGTTCTTCTCTACGACCGGAGCCATCCGTCCACAGCATTTGGATAAACTGGTGCTGAAGCCCAGGGTCTGACGCTGTGGGGTGATGCTTGTGCCTAGGTGGGCCAGGTTCTCCGAGGCATCGGGGGGAGCGCTCGGCGGGACCAGTGCCCCTTGGTCGCGCCGGTAGAGGCCATGTTCGCGTTCCTGATGTGTGCTTCCATGGAGCTGGTGCGACGTTGGTGAACGACCTGCTGCCTATCCGGGTATAATGGCATGGGATCCTCGAACAAGGGAACGTGCTGCTCCATGGGTGCCGTGGAAAAGTCCATTCCATGGTGCAGGACGGGGTGCGTTCCGTGCCGGACATGTAGTTCAACTTTTTTTTCGGCGGGTTGTGACCTGACCGCGATACCTCCGTCACAACAACGACACGCATGGTGAGGAAGGGAGAGTCCAAGCTTTGCGAGTCCTTGAAGCGCCCTCGGGCGCTTCTTGTATTTCTGGCCGAACCATAGGCCGTTCGATCCGGCTGGAAGGCCGTGGCCACGATGTATTTTCGGCCCAGCGATGCACTGTCGTCCCTGTACAAGCCCATGAGAACGGTCGTTCTTCTGCTCTTCACGCTGCTTTTCACACGAACCATGGCCCAGGATCAAGGCTTCGGTATCGGAGCCATGGTTGGCGACCCTACTGGGATCAGCGCCAAGGTCTGGATCGGTGGAGACCGGGCCGTCGACTTCGGTTTGGCCTGGGGGCTGTGGCGCGGAGGCTATATGCACCTCCATGCGGATCACCTGTTCCACAAGATGGATCTGATCGATGTGGGCGCAGGTCGAATGCCGCTCTACTTCGGCCCGGGCCTGCGGCTCCGTACGTGGAACAACGGCCGTTACTGGCACCGTGGTCATTACTATGATCACGATGGCACGCGTGTGGGCTTGGGCATCAGGTTCCCGGTGGGCGTGGCTTACCTGTTCGATGATGCGCCGGTGGACCTATTCCTGGAGGTCGCCCCTACCCTGGACCTCGTGCCCGGCACTTACCTTGACTTCGACGCTGGGCTCGGAGTGAGGTACTACTTCAAGTGAAGAGCCGTCGATCCAGGAACGAGCGTTCGGAGAACGCACTTCGATACAGCCATTGGTACACGACCAAGGCGGTAACGGTCCCGATCGCTGCTCCGACCAGGATGTCCTCCGTGAAGTGTTGGGATAGATATACACGGGTGTAAGCAAGGATCGCGGCGAGTGAACCCAGCGCGTAGCCCCAAGCCCTTCTCCTGGAAAGCACGGCCAGTGCCAGGCACATGCTGAAGGCCGCTGTGGCATGACCACTGGGAAAACTCAGATGATGATGCAGGTCGATCCCGGACACCCAGTGCATATCGCCCAGCTCGGCGCGGTACATCGATGGTCGGTCGTGGCTGAACGACCTTTTGAGCACTTGAACGATGATCGCACTGCCGCCGCAGCTCAGCCCGACCATCAAGAATGACCTCAGATCACGGATCAACAACATCATCAGTGCCACCGCTGTGGGCACCATACCGTCGGCCAGGTGGGTGAACAACGCCATGCTTCTGTCCAAGAAGGGCGAGGATACCGGATGCATGGCCCGGTGCAGCTCCAGCTTTTCCGTACGCAACACCAGTACACCCAAAGCCAGTGTGTACAGGCCCCAGATGTACAGGAACGGCACGATCGATCTTCGTTCAGACACCCCGCGAAACTACCGTTCCGACCGATCCTTCAGCATATTTGTCTTGTTACCTTCAACCGCATGGATCCACTTCCCCTGTCCCGCCTTGTCCGCCACGTTTGGGCCGTAGGTGCACCCCTGCTATCCGGGCTGCTACAGGCGCAGAGTTTCACGCATACCATGGGTGCTATGAATGCCCAGGATGGGATCGGTGCATGGCCCACCACGGAGGGATACCGTGTGGCGATCCGGGAGTACGTGGGGTCCCCGCACGCGTACACGGGCACGTTGCACCATGCAGGACCCAATGGTGTGATCACGGCCTTGGGGATCCCGTTGTCGGAGGAGAATACGTTCCTTCAGAACGTGGTGGCGCACCCGGACGGCGGTGCGTGCCTTGTCGGCAGTGTTCTTCGTACAGCACCGCATGTGCACGATGCACTGGCGGTACGGACCTCCATCACCGGTGAGATCCTTTGGAGCCATGCCCCTGCACTATCGGGCGCGCAACAGTTCTTCGGCGGTGTCGGCCTGGATGATGGTGGGGTCGTGCTCTGTGGTGTCTCGGACCAGGGGGATGGTCACCGACCGCTCGTGATGCGCTTTGGAGCCGATGGCGAGGTCCTGTGGAGCTACATCGGAACGGAGGCCACGGAGGCCGAAGCCTATGATGTGGCTGTGGAGGCCGATGTACTGATGGTGACCGGGCGTGTGGCCAACTTCAGCGGCCAGGATGACATACTGGCGTGCCGCCTGAGCTTGGATGGGGACCTGGTGTGGACCTCGGCTTTCGGTGGAGCTGGATCCGACATGGGGCGTGCCGTGATCGCCCGCGGGAATGGCTCGTTCTTGATCGCGGGTTCGACCAACTCTTACGGAACGTTCGACCAGAGCAGCCAACGAACACCGTTCCATGGCTACGTGTTGGGGCTTGACCTCGCAGGGGACACACTTTTCACGCGGGCCCTTGGTGATACCTTGTCCGATATACACCTCTATGCCATGGCTGGCCTTGCGAACGGCGATGTCTATCTCGCGGGTGAACGCGGCACCTCCGCACTTTCCGATGCCCTATTGCTCCGCATCGCAGCGAACGGCACCGTGGTGTGGCAACGCGTGCTGGATCTGGGGAAGGAAGAGCGGATCACTCACGTGCATGCCCTGTCCGATGGGGTGCTTGCCACCGGCTGGGCATTCAGCGAGTTCGGGCGCCAGGTGCTCTTCATCCGGCGCGATACCAACGGCAACTGAACACCTCTTAGGGGCCTTCAGCGTCCGGCCATTCCCATATGGCATGCTATCCCATTTGAACATCCAATACCAGCCGGTCCGCATGCTCTACTTCCCCATGCCTACTCCGAGAAACCTATTCCGTAGGCCCAACCTTCGGCAGCTTCGCTCCCTTTGGTCTACGCCATCGGTTTTGTAACAGGTCCCTCGTATCGGCCTGTGGGAAAATAGCCGCGCATCTTCGGCCGTTATTGAAGGTCCAAGTGATTTTCGTTCCACATCAGGGTAGCTGTTGCTGCCGTACGTTCGTAGGCACCGTCGCGCCGATGTTCTGAAGTATGGGGTCGCGATCATTCTGCACGCCGGTGTAGCGCACCAGGCCGTCCAGGTTCACATCGCGGAGGTCATAGGCGCTAATGGTATTGGTCGGTACCGCACCTCCAATGGCCTGAAGGATCGGGTCGCGGTCGTTCTGAGCTCCGGTGTACTGTAGGTAGCCATCCGGATGGGTGTTGCCGCTCCACAAGGCGCGCTTTCCATTGGACAAGGTCGCGCGCGCCGAAGTGCCGTAGGTGGGCTCCGTGTTCAGGGTGAAGTCGATCGAGACCTCGTTGGGGCCAAGGGCCTTCGATGCGAAGGACATGACCCCCAGGTGGTTCCGGTGCCGTACGGCCACGTAATAGTTTTCCGGCGCCATGTTGAACAAGATGCGAGGCAGACCGTTCACCCCCACCACATCACCGTCGCGTTGCAGTAAGGCGCTCTTGGTGGCTACCACCAACGCCGGGTTGTTCTTGTCGCGAAGCTCCACCAGCACCCAGTCCACGATCGCGTTCTTCCCGGTGGTGGTGAACATGGAAGGAGCCACCGATTCGCCACCGCTACCCACCAAGGGATAGCCTAACCCCGCATACGGCTCGGTCGTTGGCAACAAGGCTGCCTGGCGCAGGTTGTCGCTCATCATGGCGCTGGTGGCGTTCCATGGGCCTTGCAGGTTCATCCGAACACGGACGCTCGGTTGGCAATCCTGCCACCGGGCCAGCACACTGCCCGGTATGATGGTCCGTGTACTGTTCGAGGGGGTCTGCCAGTACAGGTTCACATGGTCGTTGCCCGTACCTTCCTTGTGCAACACTTCCACATAGTAGTAGGCTCCGGCCTGGAGTTGGATGCCCACGCTGGTCTGTTCCGGGTATTTGGTGAATTCCCCAACGTTCGTCCAGCCCGACACCTGGCAGATCACCCGTTTATACAAGGGGTCGGAGTTCAGCCCCAGGTATACCACGGTCTGGTCATCGCCGGTCACCGTGAAGGTGTATTGCCCTGTTTGCGGGGCGATGATGTATCCGCGTAGGCGCTGGCCGTAGTTGTTCCCAACGTTCGCCGGTGCGCTGAACGATGTGGGATAGGTGGTCGCCGAAGGCGAGTTGGGATAGTTCGGGCTGTTCAACAGGTCGGTGACCGTGCCTCCGGTAACGCTGTTCCAGACCTGGCGCAGGATGGAGCCTGTGGCTCCAACGCATTGTGGTGGATCCAAGGTGATCACGGTGATGGTCCGGGTGGTCTGCCCTACCAATCCATCATCATCGGTCACGGTGAGCGTGACCTGATAGGCCCCTGGTTCGCTGAAGATCTTGTTCGTGAGCGCGGTGGATGCGAAGGTGCCATCACCGAAATCCCAATGGTAGCTCACGATCGTGCCAGGGTCGTAGGAGGCCGATCCATCCAGGTTCACCAGGAGCGGTCCCGTGCCTGCGGTGACGTCCGCGTTGATCACCGCACGAGGCGCGATCGCATAGCAACGCGGCAACAAAGTGCGTTCCGCCGAGCCGGTGAGACCGGCGGCATCGGTCACATCCAGGGTCACCTTGTAGTAGAATGTCTCCCCGTTGCATCCTGCACCGCTGATCACCGTGCTGGTGTTCACGTTGGCATCGATGGGTTCGGGATGGTTGTGCGTGTTGTGGTAGAGGGTGGTGCGCCACGCGTACGCGAGTTGCCCGGGGCCGTGTTCCGCATCCGTCACCTGGGCCTGAAGCTGGAAGGTGGTGTCCACGGAGAGCGGGTAGTAGGCCGGAGTCGGTATGCTGGTGATATCCACCACCGGAGGGGTGTTGTTCACGGACACAAGAAGGGTGGTCGAGGTGGATTGCCCGGCGTTGTCCGTTACGGTCAGTGTTACGTTGTAGGTGGTGGGGACACCAGGGAGAGCAGTGAAGACCTGGGTGGGGTCCGCGGCCGTGCTCGTGCCATTGCCGAAGTTCCAGGCATAGGTGAGCGGGCCGTTCTCCGGGTCACTGCTGCCACTTCCGGTGAAGTTCACCGTGAGCGGCCCTGGTCCATATTGCACCGATTGCGTGGCTACCACCACCGGAGGCAGGTTCACCGCATTCGTGTAACAGATCCTGCGTACGGCGTTGGCATCGTACTTGATATAGCTCACACAGCCATCAGGGCCTGCACCGATCCAGGTGATTGGCCCCAGCCCACTGGCGAAATCATGTACGCTCACCAACTCGTCCTGGGCGTTGTATTTGAACCGTCTGATCCAGCCGCTTGAATAGTCGCCGACGAAGGCGGAGTTGTGGTACTCGATCGGCATCGCCGGAGTGGCCATGAACGTTCCAGCAAGTGCGGCGTTGCCCCCGAATCGAGGTCCTGGGATCGGCGAGGTAGGCGAATCGAGATCATAGGAGAACGCATTGTTCCCGGAGTAGCCCGGTACACGCGAATTGTTCCCATGCGCCCAGTCCACGCTGGGGCGCGCATGTAGGTAGGTGTTGATGCCGGGCGGTATCGGTGTGCCGGGCTGGCAGGGGCTCGGGTGCGTGTTGATGACCTGCAACGTGGCCTGCTTCAGTAGGTCCTGGAAGCTCAGGAACTGTTGTGTGCAGTTCACCCCATCGTAGTGCGGGTTGGGCACATCCAGGTTGTAGGTGGTCGCGTTCATGTACGCCGTGCATGGCCACATGCCTTCGAAGAGGGGCCATCCGAAGTTCATCCCCGCTTCCGAGCACACGTTCAATTCCTCCCAGGCCGTCCAGCCCACATCGCCGATGTAGAAGATCCCCGGGTCTCCCGCGGCCGGGTCCGTGCTGCCGCTTCCCGGCTTCCGGGTCATACGGTACGGGTTGCGCAAACCCAGCGCCCACACGCGCGACTTGGGCGAGCGCGGCGCGGTGGGGTCGTAGAACGGGTTGCTGGGCACCCCGTTCCCCGTGTTCGGATCCAGGCGCAGCAGCTTGCCGTTGTGGCAGTTCAGCAGTTGTGCCCGCATGGCTCCTACATCTTCCGCCGTCCGCATCATTCCTTCGTTCAGGGCCACGTTGTCGTAGGTGTCCGGAGAGTTCCCCACGTCCACGTTATTGTAACTGGCTGCGTCCCCCACCGACGCCATCAGCGTGCCATCCGATCCGAACGCCAGCGATCCGGTGCTGTGCGATTCGTGCAGCAGGACGATCCCCGTTTGGCGGGTTTCTCCAACGAGAACGAACCGGCTGCCGGGATCCACTTGGTTGAACGCCGGTCCAGTGGCCGTGTATCGCGTGATCCGCATGATCGTAGCGGCGTAATACTCATTGGTGGAGGCATTGTAAGAACCGGTGCCGTAGTTCATCAAATGGTGCCGATCCACCGTGTACATGAGGTATACCCTGCCGTTACTGAGGTAGTCGGGATCCAACGCGAAGCCAAGTAGACCATGGTCCCGCCATCCCCCCACCTCTTCACTGATGTCGATCAACGGGGTGGCCAAACGATTGCCGTTCTCCACGATCCACACCTTGCCCCCTTTCTCCCACACATACTGGCGACCATTCGCATCCCAAGTAACCCCGACCGGTTGGTTGAACGTGCCCCCGGCCAAGGTGCTTTGGCTGAATCCGGTGGGAAACGTCTGGGCGGCCGCAGGACCGAAGATCGATAGCCCGGCCATGAACAGGATCGAGGTGATCAACAAGGGGTGAACGTGCCGCATGATGGTCGATTTGTATCGACGAAGGCGAATTTTCCACCTTCGTCCTTGTTCCATTAGTCGACGAATGTACTTGAAGTGGTGGGTGTTGGTCAAGTGGGCCTTGGGCCTACCGGTCGATCCGGTGAGCGACCCGTACGGGCATTGGGTCAGTCTCGGAATAGATCCAATGGACCAGGAGATAGCCGTGGAGCATGCCAGGGATCAGGTACTCACCGGAACCTGCGGCCCAGGTCGGTCGGGCCTCGCCGAAAGGGCACACACCGGCGGGCCGTTCCGGGTCGCGGGCCCTCCTCCATGGCCAGCGGTTCAGTTGTTCATTTCGTAGATCCTTGATGAACCGTTCCCCTTGGGCAACATCGTGGATCTTTCATGGCGATCCTACTGCAACGAGGTGGGTAACTTCGCGCCCCAAATGAAACCTG
>CAUJED010000002.1:0-52644 GCA_963169535.1 Bacteroidota bacterium
ATGCCAGCGGTGGCCGCCGCACACATGTACGACACGCTCTCGTCGTTGGAAAGGCTGGTCTTCCAGGTCAGTAGGGCGTGGATCCGAAGGCCCACCCCATAGGCCAGCAGCAGCACGAGCGCGACCCGCCAGATCCTGTAGCCCGATGAATGTGCCTGCATGGTAGGGGAGCAAGTTTATCCAAGAAGCACCAGCCGGAGGGTTTGAGATCGCATTTGCATTCCTTTGCCGCCATGGCAACAGCGGAACAGTTCAGCACCACCATCCAGGAAGGCAACACGTTCAAGGGCGACAGCATCATCCTCGGCGGGGCCATGCTCAATGGCGAAGTGCCGCCGGGTGCGTTGGTGCGCGTGCCCCTGCGCACCATGAACCGGCACGGCCTCATCTGTGGCGCCACCGGCAGCGGCAAGACCAAGACCCTGCAGGTCATCGCCGAGCAGCTCTCGCTGAAGGGCGTGCCCGTGTTGCTGATGGACGTGAAGGGCGACCTCAGCGGCATCGCGGCACCCGGCACCGCCAACGACAAGATCCACGAGCGCCACGCGCGGATCGGCGAAGCCTACACCCCGCAGGCCCTGCCCGTGGAACTCCTCACCCTGAGCAAGGAACCCGGCGCACGCCTGCGGGCCACCATCAGCGAATTCGGCCCGGTGCTGCTGGGGCGCATCCTCGAACTGAACGATACCCAGCAGAGCGTGCTGGCCCTCGTGTTCAAGTACTGCGACGACAACGGCTGGCCGCTCATCGACCTCAAGGACCTCCGCCGGGTGCTGCAATTCGTCACCGACGAGGGCAAGGAGGAGATCCGCAAGGTGTACGGGCAGGTCAGCCCCGCCACGGTCAACATCATCCTGCGCAAGCTCATCGAGATCGAGCAGCAGGGCGCCGACGCCTTCTTCGGCGAACGCAGCTTCGAGGTGAACGATCTGCTGGCCCAGCGCGACGGCCTTGGCGTGGTGCACATCGTGCGCCTCACCGACATCCAGGACCGGCCCAAGCTCTTCAGCACCTTCATGCTGTGCCTGCTGGCCGAGATCTACAGCACCTTCCCCGAAGTGGGCGATCCCGACAAGCCCAAGCTCGTGCTCTTCATCGACGAGGCCCACCTGATCTTCAACACCGCCTCCAAGGCCCTGTTGGACCAGATCGAGACCATCATCAAACTGATCCGCTCCAAGGGCGTGGGCGTGTACTTCTGCACGCAAGACCCCAGCGACGTGCCCGACAGCGTGCTCGGCCAGCTCGGCCTCAAAGTGCAGCACGCCCTGCGCGCCTTCACCGCCAAGGACCGCACCACCATCAAGAAGACCGCCCAGAACTACCCGCTCACCCCGTTCTACGACACCGAACAGCTGATCACCTCCCTCGGCATCGGCGAGGCCTTGGTCACCGCCCTCAGCGAGAAAGGCGCGCCCACGCCGTTGGCCCACACCCTGCTACGCGCACCAGTAAGCCGCATGGACATCCTCAGCCCGCTGGAGATCGGTGGGGTGGTGGCGCAAAGCCGCATCGCCGCCAAGTACAACGAGGTGATCGACAGCGAGAGCGTCTACGAGATCCTGGAGAAGCGCCTGCAGCAACGGCTGAAGGACGAAGCAGGGGAGGATACACCGCCCCCCGCGCCGAAGCCCGAACGCAAAGGCAGACCGGAACCCAGCACCCTGGAGAAGGTGAGCAAGAACACCCTGGTGCGGCAGCTCGGCAACACCGTGCTGCGCGAATTCACCCGCGGCTTGCTGGGCATGCTCGGCGTGAAGCCCACCCGTAGCCGCACCGCCAGACGTTGATCCGCATGCGTTGGAATTACACCATTCTGTTGTTGGCCGTGGGCTGCGCCGGCGCGCCGCTCCCAGAGGTGGCCGATCAAGCGGCTCTCACCACACCCACGCTGACGCCCATGAGCGGACAGTCCATCGTGAGCTACAACGTGGAGAACCTCTTCGACACCGAGGACGACCAGGGTACCGGGGATGACGACTTCCTCCCGAACGGCACCTACGCCTGGACCGCCGAACGCTACGCCACCAAGCTGCAGCACCTCGCCGAAGCCATCGGATGGAGTGCCAACGGAGCGCCCGCCCTGCTCGGCCTTGTGGAAGTGGAGAACCGCGCCGTAGTGGCCGACCTTGCCGCCACCGGCGTGCTCCAGCAGGCCGGGTACACCATCGTACACCACGACTCCCCCGACGAACGCGGCATCGACGTGGCCCTGCTCGTGCATCCGCGCTACGCCCATGTGGTCAAGGACGAGGCGCTCAACGTACCCTTGAAAGGCGACCGCACGCGCGACGTGCTCTACGCCCAGCTGCAAGTGGCCGATGGGCGGCAACTGCACGTGTTCGTGAACCATTGGCCCAGCAAGCGCGATGGCGAACAGAGCATCCCCAAACGCATGGCCGCCGCGCAGGTGGTGCGCCAGCGCGTGGATGCCCTGCTGAAGCGCGACCCCGAAGCACAGGTCCTCATCATGGGCGACTTCAACGATGCCCCCGGCGAAGCCAGCATCCAAGAGGGCCTCGGCGCCGCCTGCGACCGGAAGGCACATGCCAGCCTGTACAGCCTCATGTGCATCGGCCAGCCCGAAGGCCACGGCAGCTACAACTACCGCGGCGAATGGTCCTACCTGGACCAGCTCATCGTAAGCCGCGGCCTGCTCCCCCACGTGCAGGACGCCAAAGCCCATTGGGACGACCGCCTGCTCTTCCACCACCCGCGTAATGGCCGCTCGCCCGATCGCACCTACGCGGGTAAGGACTACAAAGGCGGGTACAGCGATCACCTGCCCGTGGTGATGCGGATGAAGTGAGCAGGGGAGTGGGCGTATCCCCATGCCAACGCCCAAGCCCCGCGCACGGGCCGCGTGTTCCGCTGTGGTCGCCTCGGCCCTGCCTGCATCCACGGCGCTCTGGGGTCTGCTCGTTCCTCACAGCCTCCTCGCGGCTCGTGGCTGTAATACCATTTGGACATTCAATAACGGCCGAAGATGCGCGGCTATTTTTTCACAGGCCGATCCGGGAGGCCCGATACGTAGCGGGGCCTACGGAACAGGTCTCGCGGAGAAGGCATGGGGGAAATGAGCAAGCAGATCGGATGGTATTGGGATGTCCAAATGGTATAAGGCCGTGCTTCCTTGCTCCAAGACTTGCTACGGCATGAAGTCACCCAAGGCAGTTCCCATGGTCGCCCACGCCTATGCACGAAGCGGCCCCTGCGGTACAGTATCACCGGAGGGGCCGCTTCCACGGATAGGGCTAACGCCCCTTCAATCCCGGCGGTTGGTGTACATCATCACATAGTACAACAGCGTACCGATGGAGCCGATCGCCGCCACGAGGTAGGTGCGGGCAGCCCACTTCAGGGCATCGGCGCTCATGGCGTATTCGCCGGTGGTCACGATGCCGCGTTGCTTCATCCATGCCAGCGCCCGGTTGCTGGCATCGTACTCCACGGGCAACGTGATCACACTGAAGAGCGTGGTCATGGCGAAGAGCACGATACCGAACAGCAGCAATTGCGGGAAGGTGTTGATCAAGATGATGCCTCCCAGCAGCACCCATTGCACCAGGTTGCTGGCCACACTGACCACCGGCACCAGCTTGCTGCGCATGGTGAGCCATTGATAGGCGGTGGCGTGTTGCACGGCGTGGCCGCACTCGTGCGCCGCCACAGCGGCAGCGGCGGCATTGCGGTGGCCGTGAACGGCCTCGCTCAGGTTCACGGTCTTGTTGGCCGGGTTGTAGTGGTCGGTCAGCTGGCCCGGCACGCTCACCACCTTCACATCATGGATCCCATGGTCGTGCAACATGCGTTCGGCGATCTCGCGGCCGCTCAAACCGTTGCTCAGCGGGGTCTTCGAATACTTGGCGAACCGGCTACGCAGTTGCTGTCCCACCAGCCAACTCACGGCCATCACCACGATCCCGATCAAATACGCTCCTTGCATCGTCTTCAGCTTTTTCGTTGGGGTGCATCATGCAGATCCATTGCCGGATCCGGCATCCGGCCAGATCGTCAGCTAATGGGTTCAGAGGCCCGCTACCAGCGCATCGAGCAGGGCATCGACGGTCGGTTCCACGATGATCCTGCGGTCGCCATGCAGGAAACCCTCGCGCTCCATGCGAGCCGCTTGTTCTATGAGCGGGGAATAGAGGTCGTTCACATTGAGCAGCCCGATGGGCTTGGTATGCAGACCGAGCTGGCGCCAGGTGAGGAACTCGAAGAGCTCGTCCAAGGTGCCGAAACCGCCCGGCAGCGCGACCACGGCCTGGCAGCGTTCGTACATCCGTTGCTTCCGCTCATGCATATCGCGCACCACGATCAGTTCGGTGAGGTGCTGGTGTGCCAGCTCCTTCTCCACCATGAACCCCGGGATCACGCCGATCACCTTTCCACCGGCCTGTAGGGCGGCATCGGCCACCATGCCCATGAGCCCGACCTGGCCACCGCCGAACACCACGCCCATGCCGCGCATGGCGATGGCCCGGCCCATCTCCCGTGCCCGTATACCGTACGTGGGATCGGAGCCGACACGGGCCCCGCAGAAAACGGCGATGTTCATAGCTGCTTGGCGTACGACCGCCGATCCGGCCTGGCGCGGCACGGCGGACCTTCCCGGCTCAGATGCTCGCCACCGACTCGCCCTTGTAGTGCCCAGCGGCCAGCTTGTCCTTCACCACCTTGAAGTTCTTCACCGTGTAGTTCACGTCCTCCAACGTGTGCACGGCGGTGGGGATCAACCGGAGCAGGATCACATCCTTGGGCACCACGGGATAGACCACGATGCTACAGAAGATACCGTTGTTCTCGCGCAGGTCCATGATCACGTTGGTGGCCTCGGGGATATTGCCCTTCATGTACACGGGTGTAACACAGCTGTTGGTCGCACCGATATCGAGCCCGGCCTCCTTCAATCCCGTTTGCAGGGCGTTGGTGATGGTCCAGAGCTTCTGGCTCAGTTCGGGCATGGTGCGGATCATCTCCAGGCGTTTCAGGGCCCCGATCACCACCGGCATGGGCAGGCTCTTGGCGAAGGTCTGGCTGCGCATGTTGTAGCGCATGTACATCATCACATCCTCGGGACCGCTGATGAACGCCCCGATGCTGGCCATGGCCTTGGCGAAGGTGCCGAAATAGACATCCACCTGATCCATGACGCCTTGTGCATCCGCGGTACCACGGCCATCGCGGCCCATCATACCGAAGCCGTGCGCATCGTCCACGAACAGGCGGAAATTGTACTTCTCCTTGAAGCTCACGATCTCCTTCAGCTTGCCTTGGTCGCCGGCCATGCCGAAGACGCCTTCGGTCATCACCATGATGCCGCCACCGGTCTGCTCGGTGATCTTCCGGGCATGTTCGAGCTGCTTCTCGAAGCTCTCCATGTCGTTGTGCTTGAACACGAAGCGCTTACCGTGGTGCAGGCGCGCACCGTCGATCATGCAGGCATGGCACTCGCTGTCGTACACCAGCACATCGTGGCGGGAGAGGAGGGCCTCGATGGCACTCATGCAACCTTGGTACCCATAGTTCAGCAAGAAGGTGTCCTCCTTGCCCAGGAAGTCGCTCAACGCATCCTCCAGCTGTTCATGGTACTTGGTCTGGCCGCTCATCATGCGTGCCCCCATGGGGTAGGCCATGCCCCATTCCGCAGCGGCCTCAGCATCCACCTTGCGTACCTCGGGGTGGTTGGCCAGGCCCAGGTAGTTGTTCAAGCTCCAGACCAACACTTCCTTACCACGGAAGGTCATGTGCGCGCCCAAGGGCCCTTCCAGTTTCGGGAAGCTGAAATAGCCATGGCTGTTCTTGGCATGACGGCCGATGTGGCCCAGGTCCTTGCGGAGCTTGTCGAAGATATCGTTCATGGTAGGGCGCCGAAACCTCGGCGAAGGAGCTTGGTTCGTTGGTGGCCGTTGGGTCCCGAGGAGGACCGTAAGGCGATGGCAGGCAAAGGTAACCGGCGGATTTTTCCCGGGACATACGGGGAATGAACAGCGGGCCGTTGAAGGAAGCGGAACCACGGACCGCACAACGAGCTAACTTTGGCGCCCTTCGACCCAGACCTGCCGATGACCTCCATTCGCAAGCGCCTTACGCTGCTGCTGCTGCCGGTACTCCTCGGCGCCTGCAGCGAATTCAACAAGGCGTTGAAAAGCACCGATGCGGGCTACAAGCTGGAAGTGGCCGAGAAGATGATGGCCAAGGAGAGCTGGGACCGGGCGATCCCCCTGCTGGAGGAGTTGATCGTGCTTACCCGAGGGACCCAGCAGAGCGAGCGGGTGAACTACTTGCATGCCAAGAGCACGTACGGCATGAAGGACTTCACCCTGGCCGCCTACTACCTGGCCAACTTCACCCGCACGTTCCCCAACAGCCAATACGCCGAGGAGTGCGCCTTCCTGAGCGCTTACTGCCAGTATATGAACAGCCCGAGCTACGAACTGGACCAGACCGAGACCAAGAGCGCCATGGATCAGATGCAGCTCTTCTTGGTGCGCTACCCGCAGAGCTCGCGGAAGGATAGCTGCAACCTACTGATGGACGCGATGCGCACCAAGCTGGAGGTGAAGGACTTCCATGCGGCGAACCAGTACTACCACATGCGGAACTACCAGGCGGCCGGGGTGGCCTTCCGGAACTTCTCGCGGCAGTGGCCCAACAGCCGCTATCGGGAGGATGCCATGTACTTCACCCTGCAGAGCGACTACCACCTGGCGCAGAACAGCGTAGAGACCAAGAAGAAGGATCGTTTGGAGGAAGCGATCCGCTCATATCATAACTTCGCGGACGCTTTTCCGCAAAGTGTCCTGCTTGAGGACGCTGGCAAATTGCACAAGAACCTCGAGGCGGCCTTAGCCTCGCCCCCCACGAGCACACCATGACCATGAAGAACACGAACGCTGCAAAGTCCACGGTAACCCGCGACGTGGCCCAGTTGGACAAGGAGATCGGCAATGTGTATGAGACCGTTGCCCTGCTCGGCAAGCGAGCCAACCAGATCAGCGTGTCCATCAAGGAGGAACTGGGGGCCAAGCTCGAGGAGTTCGCCGTGAACGGCGAGAACATCGAAGAGGTGTACGAGAACCGTGAACAGATCGAACTGAGCAAGCACTACGAGCGTATGCCCAAGCCGGGCGCCCTGGCCATCCAGGAACTGCTCGAGGGCAAACTGTACTTCCGCCGTGCTGGCGAAGCCCAGGCGAACACGTCGGCCGACAAGGCTTGATCAACCCGTAGGCGATCCCCATTCCGGTGGAACGCAAGCTCAATCGCAAGGTGCTGCTCGGTGTATCGGGCAGCATCGCTGCTTTCAAGGCAGCGGCGTTGGTGCGCGAACTGGTCAAAGCCAACGCCGAGGTGCAGGTGGTGATGACACGTGCCGCGCACGACTTCGTAACGCCGTTGACCCTGGCCACGCTGAGCGGGAGGCCCGTGCTCACGGACATGGTCTCCGGCGAAGGCACGTGGAACGATCATGTGCACTTGGCGCGCTGGGCGGATGTGATGCTGATCGCCCCGTTGAGCGCGAGCACGCTGAGCAAGCTGGCGCACGGGCAGTGCGATAACTTACTGATCGCCACCTATTTGAGCATGCCCGATCCACGGCAGGGTGGAGCCCCGGTGTACATGGCCCCGGCCATGGACCTGGAGATGTACCGCGATGCGAGCACCCACGCCAACCTGGACCTGCTGCGCGCCCGCGGCGTACGGCAGATCGGACCGGAAAGCGGCGACCTGGCCAGTGGGCTGAGCGGGGAGGGGCGCATGAGCGAGCCCGAAGCCATCGTGGCACGCTTGCATGCGGACCTGGTAGGCCAAAGCAAGCTCAACGGCAGAACGATCCTCGTGAGCGCCGGAGGGACCCAGGAGGCCATCGACCCAGTGCGCTACATCGGCAACCGTTCGTCGGGGAAGATGGGCTTCGCCCTGGCCGAGGAAGCCGCCCTGCGCGGTGCCACCGTGCACTTGGTAACCGGACCCACCGCCCTGCACACCACGGTGACCGGGATACGCCGCACCGATGTGGTCAGCGCCGCCGAAATGGCCGAAGCCTGCAAAGCCCTGGCAGCGGACTGCGAGGTGGTGATCATGAGCGCTGCCGTGGCCGATTACCGACCCAAACGCCCTGCCACGGAGAAGATCAAGAAGGCGGAAGCCCAGCTCCAGGTGGAACTGGAGCCCACCGAGGATATCCTGGCGTACCTGGGCGCCCACAAGCCAGCGCACCAACGGCTGGTGGGCTTCGCGTTGGAAACAACGGATGGCGAGGCCCACGCCCAAGGCAAACTGCAACACAAGAACCTCGACCTCATCGTGCTCAACACCCTGCAAGACCCCGGTGCGGGCTTTGGGCACGACACCAATAAGGTCACCCTGATCGGACGAGAGACCAAAAGCGAGCCCCTTGCGTTGATGTCCAAGGTGGAAGTGGCCCGCGCTATCTTGGACCGCATAGAAACCCTGCTCTGATCCCCATGCGCCATCGCCTTCCTGCGCTCCTGTCCTTGTTCCTGTTCGTCTCCGCCCCATCGCATGCGCAGGAGTTCAACTGCCAGGCCAGCGTGATCGCGCCGCAGATCGCCACGGCGCAGCCCCGGGTGTTCCAATCGCTGGAAACGGCCATCAAGGAATTCTACCAGAACCGCCGGTTCACCAACCTGAACTACGCCCCGGCCGAGCGCATCGACATCAACCTGCTGCTCACCATCACCAGCCAACCGGCCCCGGATCGCTTCGAGGGTAACCTGCAGGTGATCTACGCCCGCCCGGTGTACGGCACGGATTACAATACGCCCATCCTGGACCTGGTGGACAACCAGGTACAGTTCAACTTCTTGGAGAACACCCAGATCGAGTTCACCCCCGACCGGCACCTCAACAACCTTTCCTCGCTGTTGGGGTTCTACGCCTACTACATCCTCGGCCTCGATGCGGACACCTTCAGCCCTACGGGAGGTTCGCCCTTCTACACCTTGGCGCAACAGGTGGTGAACAACGCCCAGAACGCCTCGGAAACGGGCTGGAAGGCTTACGAGGACCAACGCAACCGCTATTGGCTCATCGACAACCAGGTCCAAGCGGTATTCCGTCCGTTCCGCGACCTGCTGTACAACTACCACCGGCTGGGCATGGACAACATGAGCACGGATGTGGTCACCAGCCGGCGGACCATCGCGCAAAGCATCGAAAAGCTGAAAAGCGTACACCAGGCCAAGCCCGCCAGTTACAACCTCCAGGTATTCTTCAACGCCAAGTTCAACGAGATCGTGGAGATCTTCAAACAGGCCGACCCCACCGAGAAGACGAAGCTCTTCAACACCCTGCAGATCATCGATCCTGGGCACATCAGCCAGTACCAGAACATGATGCGGGGATCGTGAGGATGGTTCAGTGAGCCGTACCCGATGGCAGCAGGCCACTGCGGTGCGCACCATGGCGGGTCGCGGCAGGGGTGTTGTGTGGTGGGTGAAGGAACAGCCGCGCCATTTCGGGGGCCATCATACCATGTGGGCCATCCCTTCGCCGTTGATCGGGTCTTGGGCCCGTTCAACAAGGCTTCTGTTCCGGCATAGCGACCTTCGGCCAGCAGCAGTGGCCGATCCGCATACACGACGACGGCCAGCTTCATAACGCCGAACGGCCCCTCTTTCGAGGGGCCGTTCGGCGTTGGATCCGGAAGGGGTCACTCCGTAGCCGGGGGCAGTTCCTTGCCATCGGGTGCGGAGCCATCGGCACCTGGATCGGCCTTGGAGGTCTTCTTCTTGCCCTTGGTGACTTTAAATACCAGGTCGTTCTTCTCCTTATTCAGGTTCACGGTGATCTTATCTCCTTCCTCCACGGCTTGGTTGATGATCTCCTCGGCCATGGGGTCTTCGATGAACTTCTGGATGGCGCGCTTCAGCGGGCGGGCACCGAACTTCTCGTCGTAGCCCTTCTCGCCGAGGAAGTCCTTGGCCTCATCGGTCAGCTTAAGGTCGTACCCCAGTTCGGCAATGCGGCTGTAGAGGTGCCCCAGCTCGATGTCGATGATCTTGTGGATGTCCTCCCGCTTGAGGGAATTGAACATGATGATATCATCGATCCGGTTGAGGAACTCCGGTGCGAAGGCCTTCTTGAGGGCTTTCTCGATGATGCCCCGGTTGCTGTCCTCTTGTCCGGCGGCTTTGGCTGCGGTGCCGAAGCCCACACCCTTGCCATAGTCGCTCAGGTCGCGGGCGCCGATGTTGGAGGTCATGATGATGATGGCGTTCTTGAAGTCGATGTGACGGCCGAGGCTGTCGGTCATCTTGCCATCGTCGAGGGCTTGCAGCAATAGGTTGAACACATCGGGGTGCGCCTTCTCGATCTCGTCCAGTAGGATGATGGAGTAAGGGCGACGGCGCACTTTTTCGGTGAGCTGCCCGCCTTCCTCATAACCCACGTATCCGGGAGGCGCGCCGATCAAGCGGCTCACGGAGAACTTCTCCATGTACTCGCTCATATCGATGCGGATCAGGGCATCCTCGGTATCGAAGAGGTAACGGGCGAGTTCCTTGGCCAACTGGGTCTTGCCCACACCGGTGGGGCCCAGGAAGATGAACGAGCCGATGGGGCGGTTGGGGTCCTTGAGCCCGGCGCGGTTGCGTTGGATGGCCTTCACCACCTTCGCCACGGCTTCGTCCTGGCCGATCACCTTGCCCACCATCTCCTCCTTCATACGGCGCAGCTTTCCGCTCTCCTTCTCGGCGATGCGCGTCACCGGGATCCCGCTCATCATGGCCACCACCTCGGCCACGTTCTCCTCGGTCACCGTGGTGCGGTTGCTCTTGCTTTCCTCCTCCCAGACTTTCTTGGCCTTGTCCAGGTCCTCGAGCAATTGGCGTTCGCGGTCGCGCAGTTTGGCGGCCTCTTCGTAGCGCTGGCTCCGCACCACCTTGTTCTTCTCCTCCTTGATCTCCTCGATCTTCTGTTCCACCTCGAGGATGGCCTTGGGCACCACGATGTTGCTGATGTGCACGCGGCTGCCGGCCTCGTCCAGGGCATCGATGGCCTTATCGGGCAGGTGGCGGTCGGTGATGTAGCGGTTGGTGAGCTTCACGCAGGCCTCCACGGCATCGGGGGTGAAGTTCACGTTGTGGTGATCCTCGTACTTCTCCTTGATGTTGTTGAGGATCTGGATGGTCTCGTCCACGCTGGTGGGTTCTACCAACACCTTTTGGAAGCGGCGTTCCAAGGCGCCATCCTTCTCGATGTACTGCCGGTACTCGTCCAGGGTGGTGGCACCGATGCACTGGATCTCGCCGCGCGCGAGGGCGGGCTTGAACATGTTGCTGGCATCGAGGCTTCCGCTGGCGCCGCCCGCCCCCACGATGGTGTGGATCTCGTCGATGAAGAGGATCACGTCCGGGCTGTTCTCCAGCTCGTTCATCACCGCTTTCATGCGCTCTTCGAACTGGCCGCGGTACTTGGTACCGGCCACCAGGGAGGCGATATCGAGTGCCACGATGCGCTTGTTGAAGAGCACACGGCTCACCTTGCGCTGGATGATGCGCAGGGCCAGGCCTTCGGCGATGGCGCTCTTGCCCACGCCGGGTTCGCCGATGAGCACGGGGTTGTTCTTCTTGCGACGGGAGAGGATCTGGCTCACGCGCTCGATCTCCTTCTCACGCCCCACGATCGGGTCGAGCTTGCCGTCCTCGGCGAGTTTGGTCAGATCACGGCCGAAATTGTCCAGCACGGGTGTCTTGCTCTTGCTGTCGCCTTGCTTGCGCTGTGGACCTCCGCCCCCCTGGAAGCTGCCGCTATCGTCATCATCATCGTCGGCACTCTGCGAGCTCTGGGCCTTGGGTTTGGCGCTGAATGCCCCTTTGGTCTCACTGCCCGCGGCGAGGATGGCGTCCACCTCGTGCTTCACGCTGTCGTAATCCACACTGAACTTGTGCAGGGTGCGTGTGGCGAGGTTATCCTCGTCCTTCAGCATGCTCAGCAGCAAGTGTTCGGTATCGATGTTCGGGCTCTTGAAGAGCTTGGCCTCGAGGAAGGTGATCTTGAGCATGCGCTCGGCCTGTTTCACCAGGGTGATCTTCTCCTTGTCCGGCGGGCGCATGGCGCTGGCCGGCTCCATGGCCCCCTCCACCATCTTGCGCAGTTCGTCGATATCCACCTCGAGGCGTTGGAGGATCCGGATGGCATTGCCCTCGCCTTCGCGGATAAGGCCGAGCAGGATGTGCTCGATGCCGATGTAGTTATGACCCAGCCGCAACGCCTCTTCCCGAGAGAAGGTGATGACGTCGCGGACACGGGGTGAGAATTTGGCGTCCATTCAGTTGGGTTTCTGCTTTAGGGGAGCGTGTGGCCGAAGTGTGCAGGGACCGTACGAAGTTAGGGGACCGAACAGCCCTCCACCGGAAAGCAGCGGTTCGGCCGTTGCCTTCGAAGCCTCGGCCGGGAGCCCAGCTCGCTGGTGGGGTGGGGTTCCCTTTCCGTTCATACCTGATGCCATCCCTCCACGGTGGGGCAAGCTATTGAACGGCCTTGCCGAGGGCTTGTTCCAAGGTGCTTCAATTATCCACATGCAAGTGTCGGTTTGTGAATAATTAGGGGGGGGTGTCGTGTGCGATCGGAGTACCTTCGGGCTCCCTTTTCGGGAGGCCTGTCCACAAGGATCGGGCCAGTGTGACGAACTGACAGCCATGGCAGAAGGAGAGAAGATCATACCGATCAACATCGAGAACGAGATGAAGACCGCCTACATCGATTATTCGATGTCGGTGATCGTGAGCCGGGCACTCCCGGACGTGCGTGACGGGCTCAAGCCGGTGCATCGGCGGGTGCTCTTCGGCATGCAGGACCTGGGGGTGTTGAGCAACCGACCCTACAAGAAAAGCGCGAGGATCGTCGGGGAGGTGCTGGGGAAGTACCACCCGCACGGCGATGGCAGTGTGTACGACGCCATGGTGCGCATGGCCCAGGAGTGGAGCCTGCGCTACCCCTTGGTGGACGGCCAGGGGAACTTCGGCAGCCTGGACGGTGACAGCCCGGCAGCCATGCGTTACACCGAGGCCCGTTTCAAGAAGATCGCCGAGGAGGTGCTGGCCGACCTGGACAAGGAGACGGTGGACATGCGGCCGAACTTCGACGACACGTTGGAGGAGCCCAGCGTGATGCCCACGCGGATCCCGCAGTTGCTGGTGAACGGTGCCGCCGGCATCGCCGTGGGCATGGCCACCAATATGCCCCCGCACAACCTGAGCGAGGTATGCGATGGGATCATGGCCTACATCGAAGATCGGGACATCACCACCGAGGGGCTGATGCAACACATCAAAGGCCCCGACTTCCCCACGGGCGGGGTGATCCTGGGCACCGCGGGCATCAAAGAAGCCTACGAGACCGGTCGAGGCCGGATCGTGCTCCGTGCCGCCTGCCATATCGAAGAGGACAACAAGACCGGACGCGAAACGATCGTCTGCACCGAGATCCCCTACCAGACCAACAAAGCCGTGCAGCTCGTGAAGGGTGTGGCCGAACTGGTGAACGAGAAGCGGATCGAGGGCATCAGCGACGTGAACGACTACAGCGACCGCACGGGGATCCGGATCGCCTATGACGTGAAGCGGGAAGCCATGGGTACCGTGGTGCTCAACCAGCTTTACAAGTTCAGCTCGTTGCAGACCAGCTTCAGCGTGAACAACATCGCCTTGGTGGGTGGCCGTCCGATGCTGCTGGGCCTTAAGCCCATGATCCAGCATTTCGTGGACCACCGGATGGACGTGGTGATCCGCCGCACGAAGTTCGACCTGCGCAAGGCCGAGGAGCGCGCCCATATCCTGGAGGGTCTGCTGATCGCCCTGGACCATCTCGATGCGGTGATCGCCCTGATCCGTGCCAGCCAGACCCCGGACATCGCCCGCGAGGGGCTGATGCAGGAGTTCGGGCTGTCGGAGATCCAGGCCCGCGCCATCCTCGACATGCGCCTGCAGCGCCTTACCGGCCTGGAGCGTGACAAGATCCGCGAAGAGCATGCCGAGTTGATGAAGACCATCGCCTACCTCAAGGAGGTGCTGGCGGACGAGGGACTACGCTTCAAGATCATCAAGGACGAAACCCTGGAGATCAAAGAGAAATACGGCGACAAGCGGCGCACGCAGATCATCGAGGCCCGTGGCGACATGCGCATGGAAGACCTCATCGCCGACGAAGCGGTGGTGGTCACCATCAGCCACCTGGGCTACATCAAACGCACGGCCCTCACCGAATTCCGTACCCAGGGCCGGGGCGGGGTGGGCAGCAAAGGCAGCACGGCGCGCGACGAGGACTTCCTGGAGCATCTCTTCGTAGCCACCAACCACAACTACCTGCTGATCTTCACCCAGAACGGCAAGGTGTTCTGGATGCGGGTGTTCGATATTCCGGAAGGCAACCGACAAAGCAAGGGCCGGGCGATCCAGAACCTGGTACAGCTCGAAGGTGGCGACAAAGTGGTGGCCTACCTCAACGTGGACGACCTCACCAGCGAGGAGTATGTGAACAACCACTACGTGGTGCTGTGCACGAAGAAAGGCATCATCAAGAAGACCACCTTGGAGGCCTACAGCCGGCCGCGCGCCAACGGCATCATCGCGGTGGGTATCCGCGAAGGCGACGAGCTGCTGGAGGCCAAGTTGACCACCGGCAAGAGCCACATCCTGCTGGCCAGTAGCGACGGGCGGGCGGTGCATTTCGAAGAGGACGATGTGCGCCCCATGGGCCGGAGTGCCAGTGGCGTGCGTGGCATGAACCTGGAAGGCGGAAGCCCCGACAACGAGGTGGTGGGCATGATCACCATCGACAAGGACGACCTACGCACCAGCCAGGTGCTGGTGGTGAGCCAGAACGGCTACGGCAAGCGCTCGGCCCTGATGGAACTGGACGAGAAGACCAACGCATGGGAATACGCCTACCGCATGGTAAGCCGCGGAGGCAAGGGCGTGAAGACCATCCAGGTGACCGAAAAGACCGGCAGCCTGGTGGCCATCAAGGTGGTGAAGGACGGCGACCAGCTCATGATCATCAACCGCAGTGGCATGACCATCCGCATGGGCCTCGACGAACTGCGGGTACTTGGGCGCGCCACGCAAGGGGTACGCCTGATCGAGCTGCGCAAGAACGACCAGATCGCCGCCGTGGCCAAGGTGGATAGTGACCTGAACGTAGAAGAACTTCCGGAGGAAGATGCATCGCCTACGGACGGTGAGCCCGAAGGTGGCGAAGCGGCCTCTGATGACAGTGGCACGGAAGTGGATAACGCATAGGAGAACGACGAACAACGAACCATGAAGCACACAGTACTGACGGGTGCCCTTGTATTGAACCTGGGGCTGAACCTGAACGCCCAGAACGCCAATGTTGTAAGCGCCTATAACTACCTCCAGGATGGCAACCTGGTCAAGGCCGTGGAATACATCGAGCCGGCCGTTCTGGATGCCAAGACCGGTGCTGCTGAGAAGACCTGGCGCTACCGGGGCGACATCTATCGCATGATCGCCATGGGCCAAGATGCCGCCTTGAAGGGGCAGTTCCCCGACGCATTGGACAAGGCCGTTGATAGCTACCTGAAAGCCAACGAGTTGGACACCAAGGGCAGCTACAAGACGGAGAACATCCGTGCACTCGGCGCTCTGCAAGGTCTCTCGCTGAACACCGGCAACGACGCCTTCACGGCGAAGAACTACGATGCCGCCATCAGCAACTACGCGCGTTCGGAACGGATCGCCAAAGCGTTCGGGCAGGTAGACACCAACGCCATCTTCAATTCGGCGCTCGCGTATGAATCGAAGGGAGATGCTGCCCATGCGATCGGCCGGTACCGCGAAGCCATCGCTGCGGGGTACAACAAGGCCGAGGTGTACCGGTATATCGCCAGCTTGCAACGCAAAGGCGATGATCTGAACGGTGCCATCACCACCATTGCCGAGGGGCGCACCAAGTTCCCCGACGAAAAGGAACTGATCCTGGACGAAATGAGCTACCTGCTCGCCGCGGATCGTAGCGCCGAGGCCGAGGAAAGCGTGAAACTGGGCCTGAGCAAGGACCCGAACAACGCTGTCCTGTGGAGCATCCTGGCCAGCCTATACGACAAGAAGGCATCGGATGCCAAGGAAGAAGCCGCCATGCTGGAGTGGTACGGGAAGGCCGAGGAAGCCTACAAGAAAAGCATCGAACTGGACCCCAAGTTCTTCGATAGCTACTTCAACATCGGCGTGTTGTACAACAACCGCGCAGCGTTCGAGTACGAGAAGTGCAACAAGATCAAGAGCGATACGGAGTACACCAAATGCAAAGCCGTGGCCGACGAGATCTATGTGAAAGCGGTGCCGTACTTCGAGAAGGCACATGAATTGAAGCCCGACGACATGCAGACCGCACAGCAGCTGATGAAGTTGTACGCCAAGAACGGCGACCAGGAGAAATACGCCAAGATGAAGGCGCTGCTGGGGAAGTAGGACCGAACGGAGACCGTTAAGACAGGAGCCGGGCCAAGGGGTCCGGCTCATGTCTTTTATGGATCCACCAGAGCGCCACCTTGCCACGAAAAAGGGGCCGATCGCCGCGGAAGGGCCGGAACTGCGGACCGAACAAAACGGCCCGATCCGCCAGAACCGCCGACCGGTGCCAACGCGGATCAGGAGCGAACGCTGGTGCGGTAGAGGAACGCATGCGAACAGCTGGATCGGATGCAACACGTGGTGACCACAGCAGGGGGGGGTAAGGGGGCAAATTCACCAGGTGGACGGAAAGCCATGTTGTACAGAACGGCCTGAGAAACAGAATTATACAACTTTACATAATATAAATTATGTGCCAAGAGGAGTTGTTGATCGAGAAGCCACAACAGCGCCGCAAAACGATCATCACGCTCGTGACCGGCGCTCGTCCCCGCCAACGCGCCTCCCCGGATCGGACACGTCCACCACCGAGCTGCGCCCGTGCCCAAAAATTGGATCGATCATCCGCCGACCGGCGCGAACACGAGCCCATGTCCGGGCCGCAGCCGGATCCCGAACCCCGGTGCTGATGGATCCACGCGTTCCAGCAGCCCATTCAGCATCCGCAGCCCCTCGAACGGATCATTCTTGATCAACCATGGTCCATCCAGGTCCAGCAGATCGGCGGCATCGGCAAGCGCGAACATCGCCCCGCTGCCCAACGAACTCTCGCTCATGGATCCGAGCATGACCTTCAGCCCGAGCTCCCTGGCCCGGACCGCCATTCGCACGGCGATATCCAAGCCACCGCATTTCACCAGCTTCAAATTGACCCCATCAAAAGCCTCCGGTGCACGTTCCAGATCAGCCGGGCCCTGAATACTCTCGTCGCCATAGACCGGTATTCCCAGGCGATCCTTCAAAGCCTTATGCAGGTCCCACCGGTCCTTTGGGAACGGCTGTTCCACGCCAAGGACACGCTCCGGTCCGGCTGCGTGGATCGCGGCCTCGGCCTCCGCCAACGACCTCCAGCCCTGGTTCGCATCGAGGAATAATGGCCTGTTGTCCAGCAACTTAACCCTTTCCATCACCGCAACGTCATTGGCTGCCCCCAACTTCACCTTGAGCACTTCGGACTGGGGTAACTCGCTTAATTTCAGTGGAATATCGTCAATGTCCGAATGCCCGAGCGTAACCATGGCTCTTGCTCTCGGGCCGTTCGCGTCCATTTGGAAATAACTATTGATCGACAATTCTTTCACGCTGCATATCAGGTCGATATACGCCAGCGTAAGTGTCGTTCTTGTCGGCGGGCTAAGACGATCCAGCACTGCGCCGCCTAAAAATGAGCCTTGGCTAAGATTGAATACACTCTTTAATTCAATTGCTTTAAGTTCATCAATAACAGCACCTTGAGAATATCCGATATAGGGCGGCAATGTAGCTTCTCCGTACCCACAGGCGCCATCCACCCTAAGCCGAACGAACACCGAATCGGTCCCATCACGCAGGCCATGGGCGGTACCGAACGGATGGTTGAACAGCAGGCGGAACGGGGCAACGGCAAGTTCCATGGTGGGGCGAAGGTTGGACAAGGACACGCGCCTACCGATCGTTCTTTGAAGGAACTGTGAACGATCCGGTACGAAAAAGCCCCGGAGGGAAACGCTCCGGGGCTTTGGCAAGGGGCAGGTCAAGGGCCTACTTCACCATGTAGTAGATGTTGGTGAGCCACTTGGTGGTATCCTTCTCCACGGTAGGATCGGTCACGTACTCCTCGATCACGTGGCCATAGTGTGTTAGTCCCTTGGCGGTGATGTAGGCGTCGATGGCCTCGTGGGCGGGCATGTTCTTGCTGTAGTCTCCGTAGTACGCCACGAGGAGCATCTTACTCGGCGGGATCACCAGGGTCTCGAAGCCTTCCACCTTGGTAGCGCTGGTACCCTTCACCGGCATGGCAGCCATCATATCGGCGGTCTGGTCCTTCTCGTTCCACGCCCAGAACACGCCGGAAGGCGCTCCGGCCAACTCCAGCCCTGCCGTCCCTACCGCTGCGCCCGCCGCACCGAAGTTGGTACCGTAGAAGGCCGCCATATCCGCCCATTTCACCTTCTTATCCCGTTTACCGACATAGACCAGTTCCGGGCGATCCACGGTCTCGATCACATATCCACCAGAGGTCTTGGCGGCGAGCTCGGCCTGGCGTGCGGCCTCAGCGGTCTCCACCTGCCCTTTCAGCATGGCGAGGCCTTCCTCGAAGTCCTTGCCGACCATGGCGTCGATGTCCATGAATTTACTGAACACCTTGCTCATGAAATTGTTCTCCCCGACCATGGCCCAGGTGACCTTGGTGCCTGTGCCATCCGGAACGAGTTCGACCAGGGCATCGCTCTCGGAGGCCATGGGCTCGAAGAACTTCAGGTGGGTCCGGACCAGCGTATTCGGCACTAACGAATCGATGCGTTGCTCTCCCTTCCCCACATCCGCGTTCCCTTCCCAGCGTTGGGTAGCCCCCACCGCACCATCGGCACCTTCCAAGGTCTTCTTCATGTTCGGGTCCTTGGCGTTCCAAGGGCTCCATTGGTCCATGGCCGCAAGGCTGGCGACATGGGGGTAGACCGTCTCTGGCGGAGCTGCGATGGAAACGGACCGTTCGTAACGGAAGGTGTCCGGACCGGTAAAGCCAAGCAGGCAGATCACGGCCAGCAGGGCGAGTCCGACGATGAGGAGGATCTTGAGGATGCGCATGGTGGGGTTGGAACTTTCCGAAAGATGGGATGGCGCCGAGGCGAAATCCAACTTCTGGGACCGATGGTGTGGATCCGCTGGCACGGTCTTTTCTTTGTGAACCACCAAAGTCCATCAGCAAGATGACCACCATGCGACAATTCCTGGCCCCCTTGGCCATTTCCGCGATCCTGATCGGCGGTTTCAGCGCCTGCAACAAGAAAGCGAACCCGGCAGGCCAGAAGGTGGACCACCCCTTCAGCGGGAACAAGTACCAGAGCAACGGCACCTGGTTCCGGGGCACGGGCACGGGCGTGAGCCAGGCGCAGAACATAGCCCGTAGCAAGGCCGACCTGGATGCCAAGAACCAGTTGGCCGGGCAGGTGGGAACGAACATGCGCGCCGTGGCCGACCAATACCTGGGTGAGACCGGGAACACCAACACCTCGGACGTGGCCGATAAATTCCAGAGCCTGGTGCGCGAGGTGATGAATACCGAGATGGCCGACCTGCGCAAATTCGATGAGCAGATCCGGTACAACGAGACCACCAAGGACTACACGGTGTACGTGGCGTACGAGATCCGCAAGAACGCCATGTTCCGCTTCATGAAGAAACAGGCCAAGACCGACGACCGGATCGACGCCATCACCCAGAAGAAGATCGACGAGATCCTGGACAAGGAGATCGAGAAGGCGGAGCGTGAGGCGGAATAGCCCGGTTCCGCTCCTTGGGCGGTGCGCCGCAATGGTGCTTCAAGCGCGCCCAGCGCCCCCTGCAGCGGTTTGGCGGAGGTGCTCCACGGCCATGCGGTAACCCTCGAGGCCGAAGCCGGAGATGACGCCTGCGCACACCGCGCCGGTGATGGTGGTCTGGCGGAACGATTCGCGGGCGTGGATGTTGCTGATGTGGACCTCCACCACGGGTTTCCCGACCACGGCGATGGCATCGCGCAAGGCCACGCTGGTATGGGAATAGCCGGCCGGGTTCACCACGAACGCATCGACCTCACTGGCCTTTTCGCGGAGCCATCCCACCAGTTCGCCCTCGAAATTGCTTTGGGCATGATCGATGATGACCGCGGGGAATGCTCCTCGGAGGGCCTCCAGGTATTCATTGAACGAGCGGTGGCCGTACACCGAGGGCTCGCGGGTACCCAGCAGATCCAGGTTGGGGCCATTGAGGATGAGGATGCGCATGGTGCGAAGTTGCGCACAACGGGCGAACAACGCTTGGTTGGCAGAACAGCGGCCGCCCCCTCCTGCCCTCGCTCTTAGGTGCCGCACCTTCGCACGGTGACCTGGGAAAGCGCGCTCGTGGACCTGCGCATGCACCTGAAGCTGGAGCGTTCGCTCAGCGACCGCACGGTAGAGGCGTATCTGCGCGATGTGGGCAAGCTACGGGCCTATGCGGAGGCGCTACAGCCGCCGCTGGCGCCCAACGAGCTTCGGCTCGAAGACCTGCAGGCCTTCGTGACCCACACGGTCAAGAGCGGCGCCAAAGCCACCAGTCAGGCGCGTTACCTGAGCGCGGTGCGCGTGTTCTTCCGCAGCATGTTGCGCGACAAGGTGATCGGAGAAGACCCATCGGAACTCTTGCAGAGCCCGCGCCAAGCCCGCAAACTACCCGTCTTCCTCACGGTGGAGGAGATCGACCGCATGGTGGCGAGCATTGATATGAGCAAACCGCTCGCACATCGGGACAAGGCGATGATCGAAGTGCTCTATTGCTGCGGTCTGCGGGTGAGTGAGCTCTGTGGTCTGCGACGTTCCTGGCTACACTTCGACGAAGGCTTCATCCGTGTGGTGGGCAAGGGCGACAAAGAGCGGTTGGTCCCGATCAGCAGGAGCGCCATCGACTTCATCGGTCACTACCTGGAGCACGAACGTGTACACCTACCCCACCGCCCCAAGGCAGAGGACGTGCTGTTCCTGAACGCCCGTGGTGGTGCGCTCAGCCGCATGGCCATCTTCGACCTGGTGAAGCGCACGGCGATCGCGGCGGGGGTTCGCAAGAACGTGAGCCCACACACCTTCCGACATTCCTTCGCCACGCATCTGGTGGAGGGCGGTGCCGACCTGCGGGCCGTACAGGAGATGCTAGGCCACGCCAGCATCACCACCACCGAGATCTATACCCACTTGGACCGGGAATACCTGCGCAGCAATATCCTACAGTACCACCCGCGGGCCCGGAGCACAGCCTAAAGGGTACCTCGAAGAACCTCGTTCCGGCGGCGTTCATGAGAAAAAAGCGAAGGGATCTTATCGCCGGACGATACGGCGGGGTCGTTGCATAGCTTGGGCTACGGAACGATCACGACGGAGAAGTCATGCGGAAAGAGACCGCGTGGATCGGCCTACGCCTTAGTGCGAAATGGTCTAAGACCAACTCACACAAAGGAGCGGGGCGATCAGAGGACGTGGACGCGCTTGCGCGCGCCGATGTACACGCCCGGGGCCGGCCTGCCCGCGACGGAACGGCCCAGCACATCCACATACGGACGGGAGGGTTCGTTGAGGGTGCGGGTGAAGTCCTCGGCGATGCCGACCTGCGCGGCACACGGCGTGGCCACGATCCGCATGCCGTCCACCTGCCATTCGCCCGACCCGCCTTGATAGGCCTGGAAGCGAAGTACGAAGCCGTTGTAATCGTTCCCGGGTGTAGGGTTCAGGCAACCCAGGTCGGTGAACACCGATTCCTCGAACACATCGGGTACATCCACATCGCCGATCTCCACCGGCACCTGCATCACATCGTTGCTGAACTGCACCTTCAAGCGCTGAGGGCCATCCATGGAACGGCGATGGCGAATGACGATGCTGTCGATCCGGATATCGCTCAGGGTGGCGATGGAAACGCCCACATAAGCCCCCGGTTGTGGCGCGATGGGCCATGCCGAAGTGGACACCGCGTTGTCCGCCACGGTTACGGGATGTGGGCAAACATCGACCCCCACCCACTGCACGCCGGTGCCGAAGTATCCGCTGGGCACGACACTCGGCAGGTTGCAGGCTGAACAGCCGTTGCTGCAGTTGAGGTTATCCATGCACGGCATGTTCAGCCAGTCGTAAACGAGCGACTGTGCGGTGGCCTGCTTGTGGACCATGGAACCAAGTGCGAGCGAGAGAACAAGCCAGATGCGGTTACGCATGTTCGTTGAGGTGGTATTGGAACACCTATTCGTGGCGCTATTACGCCATCCATCGAACATGGTTTCAAATTCATCGAAAGAACATGACCACTCATCGGGCGCCTCACGATGCCGAAGCGATGGACGTTCCGGCGGCAAGCGGCCGGAAGGGCGTCGGATCTGGATCGCCCCAGCTCAGTGGATCACTTCGAACCGCTGCTCGAAGAGCCTTCCACCGAACTCGTGGGTAGCACGCAGCAGGTACATGCCCGGAGCAAGGCGCTGCACATCGATCTCCTGCCGATAGGTACCCGCGATGGGCCCCGTGGTACGTTGTGCGATGCGCCCATCGGCGCCGATGATATCCCACCAGATGTTGCCCTGGCCATCGAAATGCCCGGAAACAGCGAGCACGGAGCTGGCCGGCACCGGAGCCAGTACCACCGAGAACGGTTGGTCGGCGGCTCGTTCCTCCACGCCGATGATGGCCTCGGCCTTGCCGAAGGTGTACTGCCCTTTGCGCATGTGCCTGGCCCGGATCAGGCCCGAGCCGTTGGTGAGACTCCCTGCGGTGATGGCCTGGTCGGGGCAAATGGACCACGTATCGTTGGCCGTGGGGCGCCAGAGGAGCACCATGCCCGTTTCATCGCCATTGACCAAGGCGTGATCGTACTGGTTGGCGTTCTCACCCAGGTAGTACATGTGGCCTTCCAGGTCGGTCCCTTCGGGCCAGAGCCCATCCACCACCCAGTAGTGCACATCGCTGATCGCCGAAACACCGGCTTGAACGGGTTGTTGGTCGGGTGCGCCATAGATGTGCTCCACCCGCACGAGGGTACTATCCACCAGGGAATTGGCGTATAGCCTGAACTCCACGTACGGCAGGAGATTGGCGAAGTTGACCCCAGGCACCAGCGTGATCTCGTGATCCATGCGCGCTTGGTTGAGGCGCATGGCGCGGTTGAGCACCACCATGGCCGGGTTGAACGGCACCTCGATGGAGGCTTGGTCGAACTCGCCACTGGCGGTGATGGCGGCCTCGAACACCTCCCCGGACGGGGCCAGGAAGGTGACATCGAGAGGTACCTGTTGGTGCATGACCGAGGCGCCGTAGAGCTTCTGGCCGATCTCCAGGTCGGCGGTCCAGGCGCCCCCATTGGGGGAAACGGTCATCTGCCGCACCTCGAACACGGAATATCCCGGAGCGAACACCCAGGCATCGAAGAACGGATGGAGATCGACCCCGGAATGGGCCTCCAGGGCATCGCGGAACTGGGCCGCGGTGATGGTGCGCTCGGCATGGTCGGCCTGCACCCCGCGCAGGGCCTGCTGGAACAGGGCGTCGCCCAGGTATCCGCGAAGGTTGTGCATCACCGAGGCGCCCTTCTTGTAGGTGTGCGTGCCATAGATGTGTGGGTCGGGCATGGGCGAAAGCGGCTGGAAACCATCATCGTCGCGGTGCGCTTGGCGCAGGATGAAGTTGTGGTTGTCCTTCACGGCCTTGATGAACGGGGTGCGACCGCCGATCCACTCTTCGATCAGGTGCCCGCTGTATTCGGCAGGGCCCTCCTTCAGCCACATGTCGTTATGCACGTGCGGAGTGATGTGATCGCCCCACCAGTGGTGACCCAGCTCGTGGGTGAACAAGGCCCGGTTCTCCAACACGCTTTGGCCGGTCATGAAGTCCGGATAGGCGATGTTGGTGGGGATCTCCAGCGCCCCATCGGTGGTGAGCACGTAGCCCACCCGATCGTACATGTGCGGGCCGTACCAATGTTCGCACACATCGATGGCCGAGCCGATATCGCCGAACTTGGACAGCAGGCCCGCCATTTGTGAGGGCCGCGCGGTGAGGCGTACGGGCACCTCACCGTTGGCCCCCAAGTGCACGAAATTGCTGTCCCTGTACGTGGAAACGGCCACGGCGCTGATATGGGTGGGCACCGCTTGAGAAAGTTCGAAGGTGCGCAACAGGGTATCGCCCCCCAGCTGAACTTCTGAAACCAACTCGCCTTGGCCGTGCAGGCGCCTCCCCCCTGCGCTTTTCACGTGGTACGTGTAGGTGGCCCGTTCCACGAAGCTGTCGAAACACGGATACCACACCTTGCCGAAGTTGGGCGGGATCGTGGACAGACCGATACCCAGGTTGTAGATATAGCCCCCCTCGTAATAGAAGCCCCCCCATTCCGGATCGCGATGGGGCGTGCCGTGGTAGTGCACGGTGACCTGGTACTCGCCACCCACGGTGAACGGTGCATCGGCCTGTACGGTGAGGAACTGTCCATCGTGGCTGAAGGTCAAGGGGCCATCGGCATGGACCACGGAATCCACCGTGAGCTGGAAAAGATCGAACCGGATATGCTGTTGATCCGCCAGCAAGGGGGTGAAGGTGATGGTGGTGAACGCCTTGAACGCTGCGGCCTGCGGGGAGGTAAGGTCGAGATGGATGTCGTAGTGGAGGATATCGAAGGTGTCGCTGCGCGCGATGGTCTCCTCGATCTGGTCCCGTGCGGCTTGGGTGAACTGCAGTGGTCCCGGGGTCTGGCGGAAATAGTGGCAGCCGTATGGATGCGGTTGTGCTTGGCCGAGGATCGAAGCCAGCACCAGGATCAGAGTAAGGCAGTGGGAACGAAGGGTCATGGGACTGAGCGGCATGCAAGCCAACGGCCTAAACTAAGCTTTTGCCGAAGGCATGCCGGAAACCGCCTCGGTACGTGACACCGGGAGCAGCACCGGGCCGTCTCCGCAGGGCCACCACCATACAGCAAAGCCGTCACACCGTCTTGTTCAAAACTCGCCGAGTTACGAACATGAACGAAGGGCCCGAACACCTGTTCTTTGTCATCGCGAACCGTTGACCCAACGGATAGAAACAGCCTCGAAGACCATGCGCCTCACGTACTACGGCCAGTCATGTGTTGGGATCGAGACCGTAGGTAAGCACCTGCTGTTCGACCCCGCGATCAGCGTGAATCCGATAGCACAGGGCAAGGTCGACATCGGCACGATCCCGGCGGACATGGTACTGCTCACCCACGGCCACGGGGACCATGTGGCTGACGCGGAGGCCATCCTCAAGCGCACCGGCGCACGGTTGTTGAGCAACTTCGAGATCGTGGAGTGGTATGCGGCCAAAGGGATCACCAACGGGGTACACATGAACCTTGGAGGCAGCACTTCCCTCGGCGACCTGCGGATCAAGTATGTGAACGCCATCCACAGCAGCCAACTGCCCGATGGCAGCTATGGGGGGAGCGCAGGCGCCTTCGTGGTGCGGGGGCCGGAGGGGAACTTCCACCACGCTGGCGACACCGCCTTGACCCTGGACATGCAGCTTCTTCAGCGGTACCAGCTGAAGTTCGCGTGCCTGCCGATCGGCGACACCTTCACCATGGGCGTTGACGACGCCGTTGAGGCCGCACGCATGATGGGAGTGACCACGGTGGTAGGCATCCACTACGACAGCTTCCCTCCCATCCGGATCGACCACGAAAAGGCACGGGCCACCTTCGGGAAGGCGGGCATCACCCTCCATCTCCCGGCCATCGGTGAAAGCCTCACCTTCTAGAATGACCGAAAGGTGCCGACAGCGTTCGGCCTTCGACACAACACACCCAAGAGAGCAATGGCCAAGATCATCTCCATCGTGAACCAAAAAGGCGGCGTGGGCAAGACCACCACCGCCATCAACCTGGCCGCCAGCCTGGGCGTACTGGAACGGCGCACCCTGCTTGTCGACGCCGACCCGCAAGCCAACGCCACCAGTGGTGTGGGCATCGACCTGCGCCAGGTGAAGGCCAGCATCTACGAGTGCATCATCAACAACGCCGCCGCCACGGATGTGATCGTGGGTACGGACAACCCGAACATGGACATCATGCCGGGGCATATCGACCTGGTGGGCGCGGAGATCGAGATGATCGACATGCCGGACCGCGAGCAGCAATTGAAGAAAGTGCTGGACCAGGTGCGCGACCAGTACGACTTCATCATCATCGACTGCTCACCCTCCCTGGGTCTGGTGACCGTGAACAGCCTCACGGCCAGCGACAGCGTGATCGTACCGGTGCAGTGCGAATACTTCGCATTGGAGGGCTTGGGCAAACTGCTCAACACCATCAAGATCGTACAACAACGCCTGAACCCCGAACTGGTGATCGAGGGCATGTTGCTGACGATGTACGACAGCCGCCTGCGCTTGGCCAACCAGGTGGTGGAAGAGGTGAAGACCCACTTCCAGCAATTGGTGTTCGACACGGTGATCCACCGCAACGTGGCCCTGGGCGAAGCACCGAGCCATGGGCAGACCATCATCATGCACGATGCCACGAGCAAGGGCGCGGTGAACTACCTTAACCTGGCCCGCGAGATCCTGCAGAAGAACAGCCTCACCCGCATTCCCGATAGCGAGCGCACCATCGCCGTACAAGCTGAGCAATGACCAAGAAAAAAGGCCTGGGCCGCGGCTTGAGCGCCCTGTTGGAGGACCCCTCCACGGACATCACCACCTCCTCCCCTTCCACGGACCAGCCCGTTGCGGGGGGCGGCCCTCTTCCGGTGCGCAGCTCCAGCCCCATCGGCATGGTACCCGTGGCGCAGATCGAGGCGAATCCGTTCCAGCCGCGCACCCACTTCAGCGAGGAAGCCCTGCTGGAACTGGCCCAGAGCATCAAGGAGCTGGGGGTGATCCAACCGGTGACGCTGCGGAAGATCGGTTACGACCGGTACCAGCTGATCAGTGGCGAGCGGCGGTTCCGCGCCTCGCAACTGGCCGGGCTGGTGGAAGTGCCGGCGTATGTGCGGGTGGCGAACGACGAGGCCATGTTGGAGATGGCCCTGGTGGAGAACATCCAACGCGAGGAGCTCGATGCCATCGAGGTGGCCATCAGCTTCCAACGGCTGGTGGACGAGGTGAAGCTGACCCAGGAGCAACTGAGCGAGAAGGTGGGCAAGGACCGCACCACGGTAACGAACTACCTGCGCCTGTTGCGGCTACCGCCGGAGATCCAGCTGGGGTTGCGGCAACGTACCATCGGCATGGGCCATGCACGTGCCCTGATCGCCATCGGCGATCCGGCGAAACAGGTGGAGCTCTTCGAGCGCATCGTAGCCAGCCAGCTCAGCGTGCGGCAAGTGGAGGAATTGGCCCGCGCTGCGGCGGTGAAAGGTCCGCGAGGCGCGGCCTCCGGCAGCCCGGTACGCCCCAACAAGGACCTGAGCAAGCTGTTGGCGCAGCACTTCGGCACCCGCGTGGTGGTGAAACACAACACCGAAGGCAAAGGCCGGATCGAGATCCCCTTCAAGAGCGAGGATGAATTGCGGAAGATCCTGGCGGTGATCCGGGACTAGCCAGGCTTGCCATGCAAGTCTCCGTTGAAGCGGCCTTGCGCAGGGGGAACCTGCTGCTGAAGAGCGTCCCCATCGGGCTGTTCCTGCTCTGCCTGTTGGCAACCATCCTGCTCGGCAGCTTGAAGGTGATCCCGGCATGGAGCATGGCTGTCGGCCTCCCTGCGGGGATGGTCGTGGCATGGCTCTGGTGGTCGGTGGCCGTCACCCGCTGGCGCATCTGGTCGTTCACCCATGTGCGGAACATCAACGAACTGATGGACCTTGCGGTGAATGACAAGTTGATCTGGGCCGAAAGCAGCTGGTTCGGGCGCACGGAGATCCGCACACGGGCACAACGCGAGATGCTGCAACAGCTGGCCTTCCGTATGGAAGTGGACGATGAGGTCCGGGACGATCCCGCGATCCCGGACCGGACCTGCATCCCCTACTCGACCGTGTATCACGTGGTCCTGCTGATCATGGGGCTTCCCCTGCTCGGCTTCGGCACCTACATGGTACGCGGTACCGATGCCCCCCCATGGAGCGCGTTCTTGGTGATCGCCGTGGGGGCTTGGCTGACGTTCGATGCCGCGCGAAAGCTGCGGGACCGGAGCCCCCGGATCACCATCAGTAGGGAGGGCATCACCCTTGCAAGGAAGGGTGCGTTCGCCTGGGGGGATCTCTGGGACGAGCAGGTCATCACGATCGGAAGCGGAAAGAGCTCCCGCACCGTGCTGAAGTTCCACGATGCGTCATCCGGTGTTCAAGAGGTCGACATAGATGACCTCAAGACCTCCAAAACGGGGCTTCGCCATGCGCTGAAGATCCACCGGTACCGCTGGACGTTGGATCAACCGGCCGTTGGCGGCCAGGTACCCCGGTCCTGATCGAAGTACGACCTTTGTGCCGTGCCACGCTTCCTCCTCGTCCTGGTCGTGCTCGGAACATGGGTATCGGCCCATGCCCAAGTGGACGTGATCCCCACCACGCCGGTGGTGGACAGTGCAGCGGTGGCCGACCCGTTGATCGTGAACGGCGGCGAAATGATCGAGCCCAACGCGGCGGACCCGCATCGGTCCGATACGCTCGACTGGCGGCAACGGCATTCGCCGAAAAGAGCCACGCTCTATAGCGCGGTGCTGCCCGGTGCGGGGCAGATCTACAACCGCAAGTATTGGAAAGCGCCCATCGCATGGGCGGGCTTGGGCACCTGTCTCTACTTCGTACAGCGCAACGGCAAGGAACACCGGCGGTACAAGGATGCGTACATCGCCCTGACGGATGGGGACCCCACCACAGTGGACGAATTCGAAGGGCGGCACAGCGCCGCCCAGCTATTGGATGTGACGGACACCTACCGCAAATGGCGGGACATGAGCTACATCGCCACGGGGCTGGTGTACCTCCTCAACATCGTGGATGCCAGTGTCGACGCCAACTTCGTGCGGTTCGACGTGGGGCGCGACCTCTCGCTGGACGTGCGACCGGCCTTGGACCTGGCCGCCCAGCGCGCACCGGGGCTGAGCCTGTGCGTGGCCTGGCGATGAGCCCGCCAGGTGCGCCCTACCTTCGTCGCGCACAGCACCACACACATGCGTATCGCACTCTATGGATCGGGCCGTATGGGGAAGGCCATCGAAGCCGTAGCCTTGGAACGAGGGCACACCATCGGCCTCTCCGTTGATTCGAAGAACGCGGGCAGCCCCCCAACGGGTTGCGACGTGGCCATCGAGTTCAGCAGGCCGGAGCATGCCGTGGCGAACATGCGGCTGTGCCTGGCGAACAGCGTACCGGTGGTGGTGGGGACCACCGGTTGGTACGACCGGCTGAACGAGGTGCGGGGCTTGGTGGACGAGCACCAGGGCGCACTGCTGTGGGCCAGCAACTTCAGCATCGGCGTCAACCTCTTCTTCCGGTTGAACAAGTACCTGACGCAACTGATGGACCCGCAGACCGCCTACACCGCGCGCTTGGACGAGATCCACCACATCCACAAGCTGGACGCGCCCAGCGGCACGGCGATCACGTTGGCGCGCGACATCGACCTTGCCAGCCAGCGCTACACCGGCTGGGCACTGGACCCCACCGCGCCACCCTCCACACCGGGACCGCTGCCCATCCACAGCACGCGCACCGGCGAAGTGCCCGGCACGCACCGCATCAGCTGGCAAAGCTCCGAGGACCGCATCACCATCACCCACGAGGCCTTCGGGCGGCAGGGCTTCGCCACGGGAGCGGTAGTTGCCGCCGAATGGCTGAAGAACCCCACGGCGGGCGGGCGTACCGGCCTGTTCACCATGGACGATGTACTGCGTGGCTGACCGTCCATTCCCACCATTGGCCGCTCATCCCCGAGTTCACAGCATTTCACGATCCCCCCACCCCCCACTTCCCCGGTAGTTCGCACCTTCGCCATCCGTAGACCGCAGCCATGATCCCCTACCTCTTCCTGTTCGCCTACTTCATCGTGCTCTTCGCCAGCCTTTGGAAACTGTTCCAGAAGGCGGGTCAACCTGCGTGGGCAGGCTTCGTGCCGGGCTATAACCTCTTCGTATGGCTGAAGATCACGGGCAAGCCGTGGTGGTGGATCTTCCTGTTCTTGGTGCCCGGAGTGAACTTGTTGATGTTCATCATCATGAACGTGAACATCAGCATCGTGCTGGGACGCCGGGACCTCAAGGAGCACATCCTGATGACCCTGCTGCCGTGGTGGAAAGTGCCGGAGACCATCTTCTCCGCGGCCTCCTACGTGGGGCCGATCCCTGTGGCCGAACGCAAGCGCGGGCTGCTGGGCCAATGGGGCGATGCCATCCTCTTCGCGGTGATCGTGGCCACGGTGTTCCGCACCTTCACCTTCGAGGCCTTCACCATTCCCACGCCCTCCATGGAGAAAAGCCTGTTGGTGGGCGACTACCTGTTCGTGAGCAAGCTGAGCTATGGCCCACGGTTGCCCATGACCCCGGTGACCTTCCCCTTCACGCACCACACCATGCCGGGCACCGCCAGCACGCCCTCCTTCGTGGATTGGTTCAGCCAGCCCTACCGCCGACTGCCCGGTTTCGGATCGCCGGAACGTGGCGATGCCGTGGTGTTCAACTTCCCGGAGGGCGATACCGTGGTGGCCAACTTCCAGAACCAGAGCTACTATCAGTTGGTGCGGAACTACGGCCGCAAGAAGATCCACGACCCCAAGTTCCGCATGATGAACATGGTGGATGGGCAGGTGCGCCAAGTACCTACGGGAGGTATCCTCGTAAGGCCGCTGGACAAGAAGGAGAACTATATCAAGCGCTGTGTGGCCATCGCCGGTGACACGTTGGAGGTACGGCATGGCGTGGTGCACGTGAATGGCCAGGCACAACCGTTGCCCACGGATGGTCAACTCGCCTACGACTTCGTACTTCGTTCCAAGTTCAACGAGAAACGGTTGAAGGACCTCTTGGACATCAGTCCGGAGGACATCGGGCCCAGTGAGACGGGCGGTACATCGATCCCGCTCACCGCCGCCGCTGCGGAGAAGATGAAGGGCTTCGACAATGTGGTGAGCATGACCCAGCAGGACCATCCCCGCGGCTACCACAACGACTACGCCCGCCTACCCTACTTCCCGAATCATCCGGCCTATGATTGGACGGAGGACAACTTCGGCCCCCTCTTCATTCCGAAGAAGGGCGTTACCGTGGCGCTGAACGAACACGTGCTGCCCCTGTACGAACGGGTGATCCGCGTGTACGAAGGGCACGACCTCGAAGTGCGCGACGGCGAGATCCTCATCGACGGTCAAGCGGCGCTGAGCTACACCTTTGAACAGGACTACTACTGGTTGATGGGTGACAACCGGCACCGGTCGCAGGATTCGCGTTTCTGGGGCTTCGTACCGCACGATCACGTGGTGGGTAAAGCGGTGTTGGTGTGGTTCACCAAGGATCCGCACACGGGCATCCGCTGGAAGCGGCTGTTCACCGTGGTGAAGTGACCCTTGGTCCGCGGCCGACCGATGGACAACGAACGGAGCCCCCTGGCTGGATCCGGTGACGAAGTACGGCCGGTACGGTGGATCGTTCGGCTCTGGCGCGATGAATGGGTCAAGGCCTTCTTGCTGGCGTTGCTCCTGTTGTTGGTGCTGCACCTGTTCGTGATCCGCTTGGTGGTGGTGGAGAGCACCAGCATGTTCGCCACGTTGAAGCCTGGCGATCCGCTGGTGGTCCAGCGCTGGCCGGTATGGACCGGTCTTTCGCGCAACGACATGGTGGTGTTCCGCGACCCGCTGAAGGACGACCTCCCCATGATGCAACGCCCCCTGCTGGTGAAACGCATCGCCGGCATGCCGGGCGATCGTGTGGAGCTTCGGCGCGGCACGTTGTTCGTGAACGGCGCGGAGGTTCCGAACGCGCCCCAAGGCACACAGGCCTATCTCGTACGGTTGCGCAATGCGCAACAGGCCGACAGCCTGCTCAGGGAGATCGGACTGCCCCGTGGTCTGCGCCAGCCGGGCCGGGCCTTCGTGGAAGTGCCCCTGAACAAGGAACTGGCGGAACGCGTGAAGGAACTGCCGTATGTGATCAGTGCGGATGCCATGGGGCTGGCCAGAGGTCCCCAACGCCACATCTTCCCGTTCAGTCCGCGCTATCCGTGGAATGGCGACGACTATGGCCCGATCGTGGTGCCCCGGCAGGGCGATACGCTGCGGATCACCGTGGACAACCTACCGCTCTACGATCGGTTGATCAGCCACTATGAAGGGCACGTGCTTGGGGTGGACCGCAGCGAGCTTCGGATCGATGGCCGGCCGCTGGAGCACTATGTGGTGGAACAGGACCACTACTTCGTATTGGGCGACAGCCGCCACAACAGTGCCGACTCACGGTACTGGGGCTTCGTGCCTGCCGACCATATCATCGGCCGCGCGATCCTGTTGCCTTGGAGGCGGGCTCAACGTTGAGGCTCGCTCCCCCTGGTCCGCCGAAACACAGCGAGCGCGGAGGCCGTGGCGGGGTCGCCTTGGGCCGATCGGCGAAACGCAAGAGGCGTCGGTCTGTGCGCTGGGGATAGGTCGTGGCATTGCCATGTCCACGCCTCGCCCCTTACGGCATTGACCTCCGAAAGACACGGTATCTCGCTGAAGTGAATTGCAGGCTGGACCTGTCCCATGCTACCGGGCGAATGATACACGGTCGCACATCGGGATAAGGGTACCTTTGTGGCATGGTGCGTTGGCTGGGGCCTTTGTGGCTGGGATCATTGCTCGTCGCATGCGGCGGTACTGGAAAAGAAGAACTGTGCTCGCAGACCTTCGAGCCTTACCCCGACATGATCTCCGACCGGACGCGCACCGCTTTGAACGCCACCTACCTGGATGGCATGGCGCTCTATGCTGCAGGTGAGTACGCGGGAGCGCGCGACAGCATCAGCAAGTACTTGAAGGTTCAGCGCGCCGACCTCACAGGCTATATGTACCTGGCATGTACGTACTTGGCACTGGGTGATCCGGACAAGGCGGAGCTGCAGTTGGACCATCTGGACCGTGCCGACATCCTACACTTCGACGACCAGATCGAATGGTACCGGGTGGTGTGTTGGACGTGCGGCGGGCAGATCGAACGCGCCCGCAAGGGAGCACAGCGCATAGCAGAAGGCCGGGCGCACACCTACCGAAGTGAAGCGAAGAAGCTTTTGCGATCGCTCCCGCCGCCGCAGGCCACGCAGCCATGAACGTGGTGGATCACCTGCGTGAGCGTTTGAAGGGGCCATTGCCAGGGCATGACCGTTTCCTGGAGATGAGCGGCTACCGGCGGCCCGGCCTTGAACAAGCGCTCCGGCAGGACCCCACCGCGCGCCAGAGCGCGGTGCTTGCCCTGTTGTATCCGAAAGGCAGCGCCTTGCACCTGCTGCTGATGGTGCGGCCCACCTACGATGGTGTCCACAGTGGCCAGGTGTCGTTCCCAGGCGGCAAGCAGGAGCCGGACGACCGTGACCTGTCCCACACGGCCTTGCGCGAATTCAACGAGGAGACCGGTGGTAGCACTGCGGACATCGAGCTCCTGGGCCGCCTCAGCACGGTGTACATCCCTCCGAGCCGCATGCTGGTGACCCCCTTCGTGGGCTACGCCAGCCATGTAGAGCCTTGGCACCCCGACCCCGTGGAGGTGGCGAAACTACTGGAGGTTCCACTGGACCTGGTACTGCGCAACGATATCCTGAAGCGAGGTGAGCAGTACATCCGGATGCTCGATCGGAGCCTGGAGGTCCCCTATTTCGACCTGCATGGCGAGGTGGTGTGGGGTGCCACGGCCATGATGATCGCCGAGCTACGCGACCTGCTCGGCCACGATGCCGAGGCGTTCTCGTAAGGCCGCATTCGGCTTAGTACCGGCACTGTCCGCGCTGTAGGCCGGCTTCAACCGGCGCACGAAGTACATATCGATCCGTCCCTTGTTCTTGGCCTCCACCTGGCCACGGTGATCGCATTCGAAGTAGTCCTTCACCAGCGCATGGGTGGCCCCGCTGATGTTCACTTCGCCGGGCTCGCCGCTGCTCTCCATACGACTGGCGGTGTTCACGGCATCGCCCCAGATATCGTAGGCGAACTTGCGTTTCCCCACCACCCCGGCCACCACCGGCCCGCTGTGCAGGCCGATCCGCAACGACCAGGGCTGGCGGCCGGCCGACGCATGCTTGTGATGCCAGGCATTCATCAGCTCGCGCACTTCCAAGGCTGCGGCAACGGCCCGAACGGCATGATGGGCGTCGGCCTTAGGCACACCGCACGCACTCATATAACTATCGCCGATGGTCTTGATCTTCTCGATCCCATAACGACCGATGATCTCGTCGAAGCCGATGAAACAATCGTCCAGCTCACTCACCAGCTCTTCCGGACTCATCCGCTCGGCCACCTTGGTGAAACCCTTCATGTCGGTGAACATCACGGTGACCTCGTCGTGTCGGCGTGCGGTGGCCTTGCCCTTCTCTTTGAGCTCTTCGCTGATCTCCTTGGGTAGGATATTGAGGAGGAGGTCCTCGATCCGCACCTTCTGGCCTTCGATCTCCTTGCTTTGGGCGATCACCTCGGCCGTGCGTTCCTGCACCTTGCGCTCCAGGACGACGTTGCGTAGACGCAGTTGCCGTTCGCGGACCTTGATGTAGCTGAAGAGCCCCACACCGATCACGAAGGCCAGTGCGGAATAGAACCACCAGCTGCGGTACCATGGGGGCAGGATGGTGAACTCGAACTCGGCCGGAGGATCGCTCCAAAGGCCACTATGGTCCATGGCCTTCACCCGGAAGGTGTACTGGCCCGGTGGCAGTGCGGGATAGTGGGCATCGGTCTCCGTGGTGATGGGCTGCCAATCGTCATCCAAGCCCTGAAGCATGTACATGTATCGGACGGCACCGGGATCGCTCAGCGAGACGCTGCCGTAGGCGATGCGCACATTGCGGTCGTTGTGTGCCAGGTCCGTGTTCTTCATCGAACGGTCGTCCAGGTTCACCTTCCAGCCACGCAGAGCCACCAGGGGAGCCACGGAACGTTCGTCGCCCTTCTTGTTGCCCACACGGGTAGCGCCATTGGCGGTTCCGAACCAGAGGTCGCCGGTCTTGGTGGTCCACACCGCATTGGGTTTGACCTCGATCCCCGTGAAGCCCGCCCGTTCGGTGAAGGCGATGAAGCCCCCCTTCTTCGGTCTCCACTTGTTGAGGCCCTTGTTGGTGCCGATCCACACATGGCCCTGGCGGTCGTGGCCCAAGGCTTTGATGGTGTTGCTGAGCAGCCCTTCTGCTTCGGTGAACCGTTGCACCTCTTTTCCGTCTTGAAGCACGATGATCCCCTGCCCCTCGGTCCCGACCCAGATGCGGCCTTCTTGGTCTTGGACGAAGGCTGTGGCCGTGAATGTGCGCCCCAGGTCCACGGCATGGGCCTGGCCATTATCGATCCGGGTGATCCCCTTCACCGTGGAGCCGACCCAGATGGTGCCTTGGTGATCGCGGAAGATGGCGACCACGTGGTTGCCGACGAGCCCCTCATCCTCGGTGATCAAGGTGGGCGGTGTACCCGAGCCGGGCAGATAGCGTCGCAGGCCATTCAGCCCCCCTACCCACAGTTCTCCGGACTGGCCGGTCTCCAAGGCGGTGATCTTGCCTTCGGCCATGGTGGCCGACAGTTCAACATCGTTGGACACCTGGTCCGTGCGCGGGTCGTACCGCAACAAGCCACCATGGTCCGTGCCGATCCACATAAAGCCCTTGTCGTCTTCGCGCAGGCACCGGATGAAATTGTCGGTGAGCATGCCTTGCTGCGCGGAAATGACACGGAGGTCGTCGTCTTCAGGTCCATCCCCGAGGATCACGATGCCTGCATTGGTCCCGAACCATCGCCTGCCACGATCATCCTCTGTAACGGCCCACACCTGCGGGTCGGAAAGCCCGTCGGCCGTGCCGAAGCTCACGAACCGATCGCCTTTGAAGATGTCCAAGCCGCCATCGTTGGTGCCGATGAGCAAGTTCCCTTCACGATCGCGTTCGATGCAACGGACGAAGGTGCCGTGCAACCCATTGGACTTACGATAGGTTCGGACCCCTTGGTCGGAGATCATGGAGACACCGCCGTCCATGGAGCCCACCCACACCTGCCCTTCGTTGTCCTCACCGAAGCAGTATACCGCACCGCTGGCCAAGCCATTGGCGGGAGAGAACTGATCCACCTTACCATTGGCGAAGCGGAAAGCGCCCCCGCCGCGGGTGCCGATCCAGATACCCCCACGGCTATCCTGGAACAAGGTGTTGCATACGAACAGGTCCTGCCATCCGGGAAGGTGCAGCTCAACGAAACGCTCCTTCTCCCAAACGCGGATCGTACCACGGTCCTCCACGAAACAGAGGCGGCCATCGGCCAGCCGTACGGCATCGATCAGCACATCCTGGATCCCCTGTTCCGCTCGGTACCTGCTGGCCTCGATCTCGGAACCCTCCTCCGGCAACCCGGCGAAACGGAAAACACCGTGACCTGCGGTACCGATCCAGTATGCACCATCGTCGTCCTGGAGCATGCCGGTGATGGCACTGTTCATGCCCTTGCCCAGGTTGAAGGTGCGGAAGCGGTTGCCATCGAAGCAGGTGATGCCGCCATCCAGGTGGCCAGCCCAGAGGTGACCGGCCTTGTCGATGAGCAACGTGCGCGCCCCTGTTGGCGCCACCCCTTCCTGCGTGCCGTGGTTGTACACGGTATTCCCATCGTAGCTGGCCAGGCCCGCTTCGGTGCCGATCCACACCATGCCGAAGCCATCCTGTACCACGGCGTAGACCTTGGAGGCGGGCAGGCCCTGCTGAACCCCGATGTTCTCGAAGAAGTACCGTTGTGCGCACACTGGCAGCGTGGACGCAAAGGCCATGATCACGAGGAAAGCACGATGAAAGGGAGACCTCCGGCATGTGGAGCGGTGGCCTCTGCGGAGGATGGGCATCGGTAAGGTCTAACGGGTCAGTTCGTAAAAGGAGGCATCGTTGCCCGCAGCATCGGACACCACCACGGTCTTGTCCACGCTCTCGCTGTAGTTCTGCATCTGGGCCTTCAGGGAGCCATAGTTGAAGTAGCTGTAGATGTCATCCTTTCGGGCATCCACGGGCACCCAGTAGGCCTTGCCGCCAACCGACCGGCCGTGGCCGGAATACCACACCAGGATGGTACCCACCTTGTTGGTGCGCACCAGGTCGCGCAGTTCAATGTTGAAGAACCGGTCCATCTGGTCCTTGGAGAGGTTCTTCTTGTTGATGGTGCGTGCAATGGCATAGTTGGAAAAGGCCTTCTGCATCTTGGCCGCATCGCCATCGGCCTGCACCGCCGGGAAATTGCGATAGTTGCTGTTCTCGATGTGAATGACCCACGTGGCCCCTGAACGAGAGGCCGTTGTGGATGGGGTGGTGGAGGTCCCGGTCGGTCTCGCGGATGGTGCACTCGCCACCTTGCGCTGAATGGCGTACACCTGTTCCGAAGCATTCCCGAACTGATCCTCCACTTGAACGGTGAACCGGTCCTTGGTCTTCACATCCACTTTGATGCTGAACTCGGGATCCATTTGGTCCGGGGCATAGCTGGCCAGCACGCCGTCCACCGCGATCCTGCGGATCAAAGACCCATCGTTCACCCTCCCCTCCACGAACACGCTTTCGCGATCGGGCTCGATGGTGATCACCCGATCGGGAGAGAGAGCCGGTGCGGTGAGGGTGATCCCAGGGGCGATGCCCTCGCTACGTTCCACCTTCAGGACGGAGGAGGTCAAGTTATCATACACATCAATGGCCTGCACCACGATCTCCTTCTCAGCCGAGGTCCATGGCACCACGGCGAAGAACTGCGGATCCTTCTCCAAGGGATCGAATTCCGCAGGCGCCCCATTCACGGTGATGGTCTTCAACAAGCTGCGATCGAGGACATGGCCGCTCACCTTGAGCTGCTGAAGCGTGGTGGATACCTGCGCCACCCCTTCCCGGCTCATAGGTTCCACCACGGTGAGGCGTGGGGCATCGCTTTCGCGATTCATCTCGAACACCTGTTGTGCGATCCGGATGCGGGACTCTTCGATCCGTTTACGCGTTTCCACGCCGAACGCCGGGTCGTTCTGCATCTCTTTCTGCGCGTTCTCCAGGTCCTTCAAGGCCCCGTCCATCTCCAGGTTCGCCTCCCGGCACTCGGCTCGTAAGAGGAGCGCTTCGATGTCCTTGGGGTCGTCGAGGATCATCTTGTTCAGGTCGTTCACCGCGTTCTGATGCTGGCCGAAACCGTGGTAGTAACGGGCTCGCTGGAGGTAAACCGCACGATCGGTACGGCCCAGGGCCATACAACGGCTGATATCATCGATGGCCTTGGCGAACTCCTTCTGTTCGGCGTACGCTTTGCTGCGCCAATAGAGAGCGTCCGTGCTTTGCGGGTTGAGTTCCAATGCAAGTCGGCAGCGATCGATGGCCTTCTCCAAGGCGCGTGCACGCATGGTCGGTCCGGAGTAGCGTGCGGCAAGTTCCAGTTGCACCTCGGCCTGGGCCACATAGGCCGGTTCGTACAGGTGGTTCCATTCCAGCACACGGTCCAGGTCGGCCTCTGCGGTGCTGAAATCGCGCAGTGCGGTGCGTACGATGCCGTGGAGGTAATAGGTGTCCGTGGTGCCTTTCAGGTTCAATGCGGCATCGGCTGCGGTGCCCGCACAGTCCAGATCACCCAGCTTCAGGCAAGCACGCACCTTGGCCTGCAGGGCGCGCATATCGTTCTTATCGCGCAACAGGGCGGTCTCGGCCAATGCACGAGCCACCCTGGGGCTATCCACCTCGAGGTAGGCCAAGGCGGCGTCCGCATAGTACGCAGCTTCTTCGGGTACCAGTTCGGCCACCCGCTTGAGGTCCAAGGCCACGGCATTGGCGTGGCCGAGCAACTTGTTCACCGCGGCCCGCGCCTGATAGGCCTTCACCAATTGAGGGTCCACGGAAATGGCAAGGCCGTACTTCTCCAAGGCTTGCTCGAGCTGACCGGCTTTCCGCAAGGCATCCCCCTCCTTCAAGAACGCTTTCCCGCCTTGTGCGAACAGGGTGGGAATGAACCAAAGCAGCAGCAGGAGCGCGAGCGGACGTTGAACCTTCATGGAGAGTGGGAAGCGAAAATAGGGCCGAAAGTGGAACTCCGCCCGCACCGGTGAACATCCCTCTCTTCCGGCGACGATGGTACAGCGACAGAAGTGTACAGCAGGGCTTGAGCGCCGATACCAAGAAGACCCGCCCCCTCACCGACCCGTGCCCGGCAGGCGCCTACTCGCCCTTCCCGAAGTGCGCCATCACCTCGTGGGTGACCCCCGTGGTGCTGAACCCACCATCGTGGAAGAGGTTCTGCATGGTGACATACCGGGTGAGGTCGCTGAAGAGACTGATACAGTACTGGGCGCAGGCTTCGGCCGGGGCATTGCCCAACGGGCTCATGGCCTCCGCGAAACCGAAGAACCCATCGAAGCCCTTGATGCCACTGCCTGCCGTGGTGAGCGTTGGGCTCTGGCTCACGGTGTTCACGCGCACCTTCTTCTCCTTGCCGAGGCGGTAGCCCCATCCACGTGCGATGGACTCCAGCAGGGCCTTCGCATCGGCCATGTCGTTGTAATCGGGGAACACGCGCTGGGCGGCGATATAGCTGAGGGCCACCACGCTGGCACCTTCGGCCAGGGCATTCTGCTTATAGGCGGCCTGAAGCATGCGGTGAAAGCTCATGGCGCTCACATCCAAGGTCTGCTTGTACCACTCGTAGTTGAGGTCGTCGTACTTACGCCCTTTCCGCACGTTGGGGCTCATGCCGATACTGTGCAGTACGAAATCGAGCTTTCCCCCCAGCGCCTGTTCGGACTCGGTGAAGAGTTTGGCCAAGTCCTCGTCGTTGGTGGCATCGGCGGGGATCACCGGGGCTCCGGTGGCATCGGCCAGCTTGTTGATCTCGCCCATGCGCATGGCCACAGGAGCATTCGTAAGGACGAAGGCAGCCCCCTCTGCGTGAGCCAGTTCCGCCACTTTCCAGGCGATGCTTTGTTCGTTGAGGGCGCCGGTGATGATGCCGCGTTTCCCCTTGAGTAGTCCGTGTGCCATGATCGTCGTTTGTGGCGGTGAAGATAGAAGGTGATCCGAAAGGGCTTGAGGCAGGATCTCCGGATGGCCCTGGAACATCCATGCGGTGTATCCACCACTCCCCTATCTTGCGGCGTTCAAATCCAGGCAAAAGCATGAGAATTCGTCGACTCGCGACCGCTACGTTGCTGGTGTCCGCTGGCTATGCCTCGGGCCAGTGCATCAGTACCTTCCCCTCCAATGAAGCGTTCACAGGAGCCACGGTCGGCACCCCGGGCACCTTGGTGAACAATTGGTCCAACCTGGCCGGCGACGATCTGGAGTGGTGGGTGGATGCCAATGGTACGCCCACGGCGAACACCGGCCCCATCGGGGATCACACCACGCTGAACACGGTGGGGAAATACATGTACGTATCGGCTGCAGCGGCCGGTGCCACCCCAGGTCGTACGGCGATCCTGCAATCCCCTTGCTACGACCTGAGCACGATCACCACTCCATACCTCACCTTCTGGTACCACATGGATGGGAGCCAACAGGGCACCTTGGCGGTGGACCTCAACGTGAACGGCACCATCGTATCCAATGTATGGAGCGTGAGCGGCGCCCAAGGCCACCGGTGGAAACAAGGCTGGTTGAACCTCGCCCCCTACCTGGGGCAGGCCAACCTGCGGATCCGGTTCCGTGCGGTGACCGGCACGGGAGCGCTGAGCGACATTGGGTTGGACGACGTGTTCGTGGGAAGCCTGAACGCGAACATGGGCTGCACGGAACCCACGGCCGCCAACTACAGCAGCACGGCCAACCTGAACGATGGAAGCTGCAGCTATGCCTGCTCCGGTGGGCAACAGCGCGTGCGGGTGGAGATCATCCACGACCAGTACCCCAGCGAAACCTCCTGGACGTTGAAGAACGGATCCACCGGAGCCACCTTGGCCAGCGGTAACAACACCACGAACCGCAATGGCACCACGCTCTGCGTGGCGAACGACGTGTGCCTGGTGTTCAAGATCAGCGACAGCTACGGCGATGGCATCTGCTGCAACTATGGCAATGGCGAGTACCGGGTATACCTCAACGAGAACCTGGTGAGCCAGGGTGGCAACTTCAGCAGTTCCGAAGAAACGGTATTCAACTGCCCACCGGGCTTCAGCTGTGCCACGCCGCGTCCCTTGTCGCTGGCCCCGGTAGGCCAGACCTATCCGGTCACGCTGGCCACCTTCACCACCACACGGGTGGAAGAGTGGTACGACTTCACTCCACCACTTTCGGGCTCGTACACCATATCCACATGCAACACCAACACCTGCGACACCCGCCTGTGGTTGTATGACATGAGCTGCTCGGTGTTGAACCTGAGCGACGGTATCGAGGGCGCGACCTTCGGCGACGACAACGACGGGGGCTGCGGCTTACAGGCCGTGGTGAACGCCAACATGCCGGGCGGCGTGGTCCACCACCTACGGGTAGGCGACAATGCCGGTGCGTGCAACGGAGCGGTGACCGTAACGATCACCTACAACGGCCCGGTGGTAGGCTGCATGAACAGCCAGTCGTGCAACTTCAGCCCCTTGGCCACGGTACCCTGCACCGATTGTTGCATCGCCTTTGGCGACCCCTCCTGCCCGGACGGTCCCGACCTGACGATCAATGCACCGACCATGCAGAGCAGCATGACCTTGAGCACGGTGAACATCACCGATGCATGCGCTCCGGTGGAAGGCTGCACCGGCGGACTGGGCCAACGCTATGTGATCCGGTTCACCACGCGGATCGAGAACAACGGCACCACCGATTACCACATCGGCAGCCCATCGGCACAGCCCCAGATGTTCAGCACCAACAACTGCCACGGCCATGCCCACTACCGCGGCTATGCCGACTACATCCTGTTCGACCAGGCGGGCAATGCCATCCCGGTGGGCTTCAAGAACGGGTTCTGTGTGATGGACATCGGATGCTATCCGGGCAGCACCACGCAATATGGCTGCAGCAACATGGGGATCAGCAAAGGCTGTTATGATGTGTACAGCTCGGGCACCACGTGCAATTGGATCGATGTGACGGACGTGCCCGCGGGCACCTACACCCTGGTGCTGCGCACCAACTGGCAGCGCGCCCCCGACGCCTTGGGCCGGCACGAACGCGATTACAGCAACAACTTCGCGCAGGTGTGCATCAACCTCACGCGCAACGCCCAGAACGTGCCCTCGTTCAGCATCGTGAGCAACTGCGCACCCTACGTGGATTGCCTGGGGCAGGCGTATGGCGATGCGCGCTACGACTGTACGGGTGTATGTGCAGGTCCGGTGAAGCGTGGCGACCTTACCAGTGACTTCGTGCAGAACGCAGCCGATGCGGTCACCTACATCTCGTCCATCCTTGGAGATGACATCACCCCCACCAACTGCAACGACCTGAACGCCGATGGGGCCATCACCGTGAGCGATGCCGGCTTGATGGTGAACTGCTACACCCAGCGCGACATCCACAACGCGCAAACGGTGATCGACTACCATCCGTGGTGCGAATTCCCGCGCGGCTACCTGAGCACCCCGGACACCGTGACGTTGAGCCTGGCGAACCTCGATCCGGTGAACAAGACGGTGGACGTTTACATGCGGAATCCCACCTGCCGCGTGCTGGGCTATGAATTCTCCCTGGGCGGGCTCACCATTCAATCGGTGACCAACCTGGTGCCGAACCTGGTGGGGCACATTTCCATGAACTCCTCCCTGGGGGGCACCAAGGTGATCGGGCTATCGTACGTGGACAGCTCCGCCGTCCGCAACCTGACCGCCATGCCATTGTGCCGGATCAACTACCTGAGCCTGACCGGTGGGGCGGTATGCATCGCCTCCATCACCGACATCGTGAACCAGGATGCGAACGATGTGGTGACCCGGATCTCGGGGGGGTGCCTGGCCGTTCCGAACACGGTGACCTTGTCGGCCAAGGTGTGGCTGGATGGGCCGTACCATGCCGTCACGGGCTTGATGCGCGACGACCTGCGGGCCACCTCTCGCCTACCCCTGAGCGAACCTTACGCGGCCATGGGCTTCACCCATGCTTCCGGCGGTGGCGGCGAGCAGATGAACCCGGCCGTGTTGACCGTAACGGGGAGCGATGCCATCGTGGATTGGGTGTTCCTCGAACTTCGGTCCACAGCAGCTCCCTTCAATGTGCTGGCCACCCGCAGTGCCTTGCTCCAACGCGATGGGGACATCGTGAGCACCGACGGGATCAGCCCGGTCACCTTCCAAGCTGCGCCCGGATCGTACCGGATAGCGGTGCGCCACCGCAACCACTTGGGCATCATGACGAACACCAGCGTGGCACTGGGGTCGTCCTCCACGGTGGTCGACCTGCGTACCGCCGCAACGGCCTGTTACGGCACCAACGCCCGCAAGACCCTGGCCACGGGTGTGTTGGGGATGTGGGCGGGCAATACCGTGGGCGACGACCGGTTGTTGTACGCGGGTGCCAACAACGACCGCGACCCGATCCTCGTGGTGATCGGTGGGATCACGCCAACGAGCGTGATCGCCGGCTACTACCGAGAAGATGTGAACCTGAGCGGCGACGTACAATACACCGGTGCCGGCAACGATCGTGACCTGATCCTGCAAAACATCGGCGGAGCCATTCCCACCAACTCGGTGATCCAACAGCTGCCTTGACCCGACGCTGAACGACCAGAACCAAGATGCAACCATTTCGTACGTACTTGAGCCAAGCCGGGATCGTCGGCTTCACCCTTCTCCTTCCCCTGCTGGTGCATGGCCAGATCGAACAGGGCGGAACACCGCACAGCCTGGGCCGCACGCTTGGCGCCCCGGCCGGTGTACGCCTTCCGGCCGTGGACCAGGCCGCACTCGCTGCACAGGATGCAGTTAACGACCAGGACAAGAGCATCCCCTGGCGCTTCGGCAAGAACCACGCCGTGAGCCTGGACCTGGACAATGCCGGAACCTGGACCGTACTGGAGGATGGCACTCGCCTGTGGCGGTTGGGCCTGGAGTGTCCGAACGCCTTGAGCGTGAACTTCGAATTCCACGACTTCCGCCCGGCACCCGGTGGGAAGGTGTTCGTGATGGACGAATTCGGCGGATACATCGGCGCGTTCACCACGGCGAACGACCCCACGCATAGTGGTGTACTGGGCGTGCAGGCCTTGAAAGGCCAACGGATCATGGTGGAGTACAGCGTACCGGCGCAGGGGCCGCGAGGGAACCTGCGGATCGGCCAGGTGACGCACGGCTACCGGGACATCTTCGCTCATGCGCGCGCGTTGGGAGAATCGGGATCATGCAACAACAACACCATCTGTCCGGAAGGGGATCCCTGGCGCGACCAGATCCGTTCGGTGGCGATGATCGTGGTGAGTGGCAGTGGGATCTGTACCGGAACATTGATCAACAACTGTGCGAACAACGGCACACCGTACTTCCTCACGGCCAACCACTGCTTGAGCGGGAACGTGGGCACCTGGGTGTTCCGCTTCAACTGGGACAGCCCCACCTGCTCGCCCACCACCAACGGCCCCACCACCCAGACCGTGAGCGGAGCCACCCTGCTGGCCAACAGTGCGGCCACGGATGTGGCGCTGCTCCAGCTCAACAGCACCCCACCGAGTTCGTACAACGTGTTCTACAGCGGCTGGGACCGCAGTGGGACCATCCCGACCGCACAGACCGGGATCCATCACCCGGCAGGGGACATCAAGAAGATCAGCTTCGACACCAACTCGGCGACACAGGTCACCTATTCCGGAGCTTCGTGCTGGCGTATCCTGAACTGGGAGGACGGCACCACCGAGCCCGGTAGCAGTGGCAGCGGTCTATGGGACCAGAACGGCCGTCTGATCGGACAGCTCTATGGCGGCACGGCCAGTTGCAGCAGCATCACCCACGACAATTACGGACGGTTCGACCTGAGCTACTCCCTGCTCTCGACCTGGCTGGGTAGTTGTGGGAACACCATCGATGGCTACGACCCCAACCTTCCCACGGTGAGCCTCGATGCCCAGGCCGTGAGCCTACAGGGCGCCACGGGGAATATCTGCACCAGTACCATCTCGCCCACGGTGACGGTGCGCAATGGAGGGACCACCACGCTCACCTCGTTCTCCATCGCCTGGTCCATTGCCGGTGGGCCTTCGGGTACCACGCCGTGGAGCGGATCGCTCGCCAGCGGTTCCACTGTGGCTGTTCCGATCGGCTCGATCACCCTGCCCAACGGCCTCCTAACGCTCACGGCCACGATCAATTCGCCGAACGGAGGCACGGACCTGGTACCTGGGAACAATGTGGTGAGCAGCACCCTGAGCCATGGTCCGAACGCGGTAACGCTGGCCTTGGTCCTGGATCGTTATGGTGAAGAGACCACGTGGCTGATCCGCAGCGGCAGCACCACCATCGCCAGTGGGGGGCCGTACACTCGTCAAGCATCGAACGGGGCGTATCCGCAGCCCCCCATCAACCTGTGCCTTCCCGATGGTTGCTACGAGCTGGTGGTGAACGATTCCTATGGTGACGGCATCTGCTGCACATACGGCAATGGTTCATTCACGCTGACCGGGGCCAGCGGCACCTTGGCCAGCGGTGGCTCCTTCACCAGCAGCAGTGTCAACGCATTCTGTGTGACCGCGTCCACCGGATCGTTGGTGAGCGCCAAGGTGTTCCTCGACGGGCCGTACGGGACCGGTCCGGAGATGTCCGATGCGCTGCGCACCGCCTCGCTGGTGCCCTTGACCGAACCCTATACGGCATTGGGCTATACCCATGTGGTCGGCGGTGGTGGGGAAACGGTGAGCAGCACGGTGCTTCAGACCACGGGCAGCGACGCCATCGTGGATTGGGTATTCGTGGAATTGCGTGGCCCGGCCCCCACCTACACGGTACTGGCCACGCGCTGCGCCCTGCTCCAACGCGATGGCCACATCGTGGACGTGGATGGTACCTCGCCGGTGACCTTCGACATTGCCGCCGGTAACTACCACGTGGCGGTGAAACATCGGAACCACCTGGGTGTCATGAGCGCTTCCACCATCGCGGCAGGTGCCACGGCCGGGACGATCGACCTGAGCGCCACGACCACCGCCACCTACGGCACGAACGCGCAACGCACCGTATCCGGAGTGAACACCATGTGGAGCGGAGACTGTATCGGCAACGAGATCGTGCAGTACACCGGTGTGGGGAACGACCGCGACCCGGTCCTGACCCGCGTAGGAGCCTCGGTGCCCACCGCCATGGTGCCGGGCTATTGGAACGAGGACGTCAACCTGGATGGCAAGGCGATGTACACCGGTGGGGGCAATGATCGCGACCTGATCCTGCAGACGATCGGCGGCTCGGTACCGACCAATACCCGTACGGCACAGCTACCGTAGTTCGGTCAGTAAACTGTACCCAAGGGCCGTCCTCCACGGGCGGCCCTTGTTCTTTTCCCGGCCATGCGCCTTCGGGCCGCACCATGGTCGAAGCCGGACTACTCGCCACAGCGCAGACGATCCACGGGGTCCATTTCCGCCCGGCTTCGCCACGGTGATCGTTCGGCCGCACCGCGGTCAGCGCCGTGCCGCCAACAGAACGCGGGCGTTCTCCATGGCGGCCGGGGTGACCTTGCGGCCACTGAGCATGTGGGCCAGGGCCTCCACCCGATCCTCGGCGAGCACGGCTTTGATGCTGGTCTGGACCCGATCCCCCACTTCGGCCTTGCTCACCACCAGGTGCGTATCGGCCTTGCTGGCGATCTGTGGCAGATGGGTGATGGCGAGGACCTGTCGGTCCTGAGCCATGCGGGCCATCAGCGTACCGACCCGATCGGCCACCTCTCCGCTCACGCCCGAATCGATCTCGTCGAAGACCACGGTGGGCAGGTCGTGCGAATCGGCGGCCAATGAGATCATGGCGAGCATCACCCGACTTAGTTCGCCTCCGGAGGCCACTTTGTCCAGCGGTGCGGGTAGGCGATCCTTGTTGGCACTGAATAGGGCCTTCACGGTATCCAGCCCATGCGGACCGGGTTCATCGGTCCGGTGGTCGAACCGGAACACGGCATGCGGCATGCCGAGATCGTGGAGTATGGCTTCCACTTTGTTGGCCAAGGGCTTCACCGCTGCGACCCTGGCTTGTGAGATGAGCTTGGCCGAACGTTCCACCGCCATGCCGGTCTGTGCCACCGCATCTGCCAACCCTGCGATCCGTTCACCCATGGTGCTGGCGCCTTCCACCTTCGCCAGGAGGGCCTCCTGAATGGCGAGCAAAGCGCTGTTGTCGGTCACCCGGTACTTCTGTTGCAGGCGGAGGATCAGGTCCAACCGACCGCGTAGCTCGGCGGCCCTTTTCGGGTCAAGGTTGATCGAGGCCGCTGTGCGTGCCGCCTCCTCGGCGATGTCCTTCACCTCGATATGCACGCTGTTGAGCCGTTCCAGCAACGCGGCGACCGATCCGTCGATCCGCGCCGGCTTGGCCAGCATCTGACGAAGCCGGGCGATGCCTGCTCCCAATCCCTGTTCATCCTGGACCGCCTGATCCACGGCATCGAGCACCTGGATCAATTCCTCGGCATGGTCCGCCCGGCCCAATTCCTGCTCGATCGCTTGTTGCTCGTCGGGCAAGAGGCGGGCCTCGGCCAGTTCATTCAGTTGGAACCGAGCGAGGTCCAACTCGACTTGTACCGTGGCTTCTTCGGTTCGCAAGGCGGCCAACTCCTGTTGCAACTTCCGCCAGCGATGGTACTCTTCAGCGTAGGACTGAACGGCAGGTCGTTGGCCCGCGATCTGGTCCACCAACCCCAACTGGAAGCCTGCATCGTTGAGCAACAGCGTGTGGTGCTGGCTGTGAACATGCACCAGCCGTTCTCCCAGTTCACGCAATTGTTCCAAGCGCACCGGCGTGTCGTTCACGAACGCACGGGACCGTCCACCGGGCTTTCCGGGCATGGCGGGGTCCAGTTGCCGGCGGAGGATGGTGAAACGCTCGGCTCGCAGCTCGGCCGCGTCGAACCAATCATCGAGCCCAAGCCCTAGGGTATCCACCTCCAGTTCGATCACGCATTTGCGCGCGCCATCGCGTGCCGCACCCGCATCGGCACGCTCGCCCATGGCCAACCCCAGAGCTCCGATCACCAAGCTCTTGCCGCTCCCGGTCTCGCCGGTAAGGATGGTGAGACCTTGGGAGAGGTCCAGCTCCAAGGAATCGATCAGGAGGTAGTTGGTGATGGAGATGCGGCGTAGCATGATGGCTTTTCCGTCAACGAAGCGGCGCCAATATCGGGATCGGGAGGGCAGTTCGACACGGCACCGATGATGAAAGAGGCTGGGAGGCCGATGCGTGGCACCATAGCGCAGCGCACGCAGGCGGCACCACGCACTGCCGGCCTACCAGCTCGGGCCGCTTTCCGGCGACCTACGCAGCCTGGTGCTGAACCCCATGCCGACCACGAGGTATTGCATCTGGCGAGCTTCCACCCGCTCCGGCCTTCCGGGGAATCCATCCGCCAAGCCCAGGTCGGAAGAGCCGAAAGTGAGCCCATCACGCTCGTAGCCCAGTGTAAGGCCGAAGGCCAGGTTATCCGTGGCATGGAGATAGTATCCCGTACCGATGCCCCAGTGCATGGCCGACCGTTTGTGATCACCACAGGTAGGACAGTCGAATTGATATCCGGAAGCCCCCACCCGCGCATTGACCTCGTAGAACGTACGCTCACCGGTGTACTGCTCATAGGTGACTTTGCCGTAGACCGTGAGCTTTCGCACCTCGCCGGTGGTCACCACCGGAGCCAGCGCCCTTTCGTTGACCTGGAACCAGGTCATCTTACCGCCCACTCCGAGCCCCAGCCCCTTGTACATGGGGAATTGGACCACGGCATTCACCTGCCCCACGCTCTCGGTCACCGCTTCGAACAACGGGTTGGCCAACGGCACGGGGAGGATCAGATCCCCTTTCACCGTGGAGGAAACATCGGGCAGCTTCTGGGCCATGCCTCCCAGCACCAACGCGGTGGCACAAACGACAGCGAGCCCCCCCTTGCGTATCATCCTTGTTGTAGACGGAATTGACGTAGGGTCCGTTGTGTCTCGGTGGCCATTTCCAAGAAATAGACCCCATCCGCCAACGGTGGCAACGTACGCTCCACCACATGCTCTCCACGAGGCAGACGCACATCCTCCCAGCCATGCACCGGGGCATGCGCCTGATCCAAAAGGCGCGTTCGTATCCGCTGATCACCGGGCACTTTCAACTCAACGCGAAGGCGGGCCGGATGGTATGCGAGCTGCAGGCCGAGCAGTTCGGCGTGGAGCGGTGCGGGCATATCCTTGGTCAGGATGTACTGGCGCAGCCTACGCCAGAGGATCAACAGCACCATTGCGCTCAGGCTGATGATCAGCGCCGTGCGGATATTGAGCAGGTCCTTCTCGCTCATAGGGTGATCACGCCAGGGATCTCCGACGCCAGGTCGTAACGGGCCACCACCTCGTCGGCGCTCAGCATCACCTCCTTCACGGTGATGGCGAGGTATTTGCCACCGGTACTGTACTTGCGCAGGATCTCGCTTTCCGGTGGGAACAAGGCCAAGAGCCTATCCAAGCGGTCCTGATCCGGCTCGAAGATGAACTTGTACATGTACAACGAGGGCCACTCGTGTATCTTCTGCAGCGTATCGCGCAGCTTATCCTTCGCTTCGTCGCTCAGCATGGGTGAACTTTGCAAAGGTACCTTGCCCCGATCGAACCCGATCCCCGGTCGGGTGTACAGCACCAGAGAACAAGTCGAACCATGCGATCGATCCTCCCGCTCCTTGCGTTGTTGATGCCCCTGGCGGTGGGCGCACAGGCGGCCCAGAACGAGGCCCGGCAGCGGACATCCCCGGTGGCCGACCCCTGCCAGGGAGGCTGGAGCATCCCTGTGGTTGCCGCACAACATGGGGACAAGGAACAGGATGCCCTTCCCCAACTCGACGCCGCACAGCGCCTGGACGAACTGCGCCAGGAACGGAACGCCGCACTGGCACTGAACGGCGGCATGATCCCACCTGCGGATCGGGCCCGGTTGGTGGGCCTGTCCGACGCGCTGAACGCTGTGGCTCCCCACAGCTTCGAGGCCCACATGGCCCGGTACTACACGTTGTTCCCTGCACCAGCGGCCTTCGACCACTTGGAAGAGGCCGTTGCGCAGAACGCGGACCGCGAGGAACTGATCGCACCACGCCTGGTGGCTGCCGCGCGAAAGAACAACACGAACGAACTCGCGCTGCGGGCCAAGGAGATGAAGGCCCGTGGGCGTATCGCTCCGGCGCTCTATGCAGTGGCGAACGACATGCTGGCCTCGGTGGAACCCGGCGCGGTACTGATCGCGGCCGGTGAAATGGATGCCTATCCGCTCTGGGTGGAGCAGTTCGCCAACGGGAAGCACCGCGACCTCTTAGTGGTGGACCACCGGCTGCTGATGGACCCCACCTACCGCACAAGCATCTGGGCTCGGGCCAACGCGCGCGGCGCGGTCGCGGGAGAGGCGGACTTCGTAGCTGCACTGGCGGGTGCCACCACGCGCCCCGTATACCTTTCCCTGGCACTGGGCAGCACGACCCTGGCGCCGCTGAAGGACCGGCTCTATATCACGGGCATGGCCCTGCGACTGAGCGACCGGCCGGTGGACAACATCCCCCTGCTGGGATCCAGGTGGGACCGGCTGAAGAAACCGATGGACGCCGGGCCGCTCTCGAAGAACTATCTGGTACCTGGGGCCGTGCTGCTGACCCACTACCGGGCCAACGGTGCGGAAACTCAGGCGGCGCGGTTGGAACATGAACTACGGTCCATGGCCCGTGCACTGGGTGCCACCAACGACCTGGTGAAGAGCGGCATACTCCAACACTGACGCATGCGGCTCTTCGGCACGGAATATGGCGGACTGGTCGACGAGCGACTGATGGAGCTCGTGGTGAAAGGCGACGAACGCGCCTTCGCCACGCTCTACGACAGGTACCACCGTCGGCTGTTGGGCTACTTCCACCGCATGTTGTGGAACGACCGTGAACGGGCACAGGACTTCCTGCAGGACCTGTTCACCAAGCTGGCCACACAGCCAGAGCGGTACGACCGTGCGCGGCCCTTCCAGACATGGCTGTTCAGCGTGGCCAACAACATGTGCAAGAACGCGTACCGCCACGAGGCGGTGGTGCGCGAAGCCGCCATGCACCTGCGCCACGGCGAGGATCGCGTGGAAGCCAGCGGTGGTGTGGAAGTGGACCGCCAGCATTTCCGCGATCGGCTGGACGAGGAACTGGACAAGCTCGACCCCGACCACAAAGCCACCTTCGTGTTGCGCTTCCACGAGGAGATGCCGATCAAAGAGATCGCGGCCACCTTCGGCTGTAGCGAAGGCACGGTGAAGAGCCGCATCTTCTACACCTTGAAGAAACTGGCCGAGCGCATGAAAGAATTCGACCCCAACGCCCTATTGACACATGGAACGGCACGAACGCTATGACCCTGAGGACATCGAGAGCCTGCTCTCGGAGCGGGGTTTCGACGAGCTGTTGCCGGACGAACGCTCCTTCGTTCTGCGGCACGTGGCCGACCGCGCCGAGTACGAGCGGTTGCGGGCCCTACTGCAGTTCGTTCGGCCCGATGAGCGTGAACGCGGCGCTCCGGAGCCCGACGAACGGGTGCGGGCGAGCGTGATGGCGGCCTACCGCGCACAACAGCACCCACGCTGGCGCATCTGGCTCAACGGCCTGTCGTTATGGCTGGCACCGAAGGAAGCCCCCGCCTATTGGCGTCCGGCGTTAGCCTTCGCCGCGCTGGCCGTATTGATCGTGGCCGGCGTGATCGCCGTATGGCAGTTCCAAGGCTCCTCGGACCACAACGCCCTGGCCGCACTTGAACAGGAAAAGACCCGGACGCCGACGCCGGCACGTGCACCAGAAGAAGGTCCGGCGACCGACGTGCAGCAAGCAGCCGAAGTAACGACCGCCATGGATGCTGCGGGAACCAGCACAGCGGCCCAAGCCGAGGATCGGGCGCCCTTGCCCACGGAAGAGCCGAACGTGCTGGAGATGGGAACGAGCACCTCAGACGCCACCGAGGACCTGATGGCGACCGTGCGCTCCGCGACCGAAAAGCAGGATCAACCTGCCGCTGCCGCCGCTCCACCGCCTGCGGAAAGTCCCTCGCACGTGGTCACCACGAACGAGTTGGCCCAGAACATGAGCCTGACCAACGCCTTGGGCGAGGTGGCCAAAGAAACGGCGAGCAAGGTGTCGCGCAAGAGCAGCACCATGGCCGAAACAGCCGCTTCCAGCCGCACGCTTGCCGACGACCCCGGGGTCATGGCGCTGGTCACCGCCGGCTGGTGACCGTCACGGGATCAGGAAGGGGCGCGTGATATCGAAATCGCGCGTCTTCACCCGTAGCGT
>CAUJED010000003.1:0-8030 GCA_963169535.1 Bacteroidota bacterium
GCCACCGGCTTCGATTTCGACGCCGGCTTGGTCACCTTTTTAGGTGCAGGCTTGCTGGGCTTGGCGGCTTTTTTCGCTGCGGTCTTCTTGGCCATGGCTACCGGGCTGTTTTTGAAGATCCGCAAATATAGGCGCTTTCCCGCGTCAGTTCACGGACCGCACAAGGCTCAGCGCCACCCGCAACTGCTCGTCCAGTTCCACCTCATGGATGCCCACCCCCTCAGCTGGCAGCGACGACACAAGGACCTGATCCTCAGGCGTTAAGGCAAGCGTTTCGGAGAGGATCCAACCGGCATGGCTGCGGACGGCCTGGGCCACCCGTTCGTCCCCGCCCGCGTGGATGTGCAGCTGTACCCGGTCGGTCACCTCGAAGCCGCTCTCCTTCCGCAGGGTCTGGATGCGGCTCACCAGCTCGCGGGCGATGCCCTCCTGCACCAGCTCGTCGGTGAGGGTGATGTCCAGCGCCACGGTGAGCGGTCCTTCACTGGCCACGCTAAGCCCCGGCACGTTCTCGGCGGTGATCTCCACATCGTCGCGCAGCAGTTCCACCGCCTGACCTTCCACCGTGAGTGTCATGCGGCCGTTCGCTTCCAGCTCGGCGATCTGCGCCTGGCTGAAGGCGTTCACCGCGGCGGCCACGCTCTTCATCAACTTGCCCATGCGTGCGCCGAGCTTCTTGAAGTCGGGCTTGATCTTCTTGGTGAGCTTGCTCTCGCTGGCGTCGAGGATCACGAGCTCCTTCACGTTCACCTCGCTCAGCACCAGGTCGCGGATGGCCTCCAGGCGCGTGCGCATCGCCGCGTCGATCACGGGCACCAGCATCTTCTGCAAGGGCTGGCGCACGCGGTGGCCCTCCTTCTTGCGGATGCTGAGCACGAGCGAAGTGAGCTTCTGCGCGAGCGCGGTGCGCTGTTCCAACTCCAGGTCGATCGCCTTTTCGTCGTGCTTCGGCCAATCGCTCAGGTGTACGCTGCGGCCGGTCAGGTCACGGTACAGGCGGTCGCTGAAGAAGGGCGCGATGGGTGCGCTGAGCATCGCGATCACCTCAAGGCAGCGGTGCAGCGTGCGGAACGCCGCGTTCTTGTCCGCACCCAGCTCACCCTTCCAGAAGCGGCGACGGTTCAAACGCACGTACCAGTTGCTCAGGTCCTCCACCACGAAGTCCTGGATGGCGCGCGCGGCGATGGTGGGCTCGTAGTCGGCGTAGTTGGCATCGGCCAGCTTCATCACGCTGTTCAGGCGCGAGAGGATCCAGCGGTCGCTCTCGGTGGGTGCGGCCTCGCCGCTGCCGTCGTAGCCGTCGATGTTGGCGTACAGCGCGAAGAAGTTGTAGCTGTTGAAGAGCGCGCGGAAGAACTTGCGTTGCACCTCGGTGATGCCCTCGGCGTCGAACTTCAGGTTGTCCCACGGGGAGGCGTTGCTGATCATGTACCAGCGCACCGCATCGGCGCCGTACTGGTCCAGCGTCTTGAAGGGGTCCACCGCGTTGCCCAGGCGCTTGCTCATCTTCTGGCCCACTTTGTCCAGCACCAGGCCGTTGCTTACCACGGTCTGGTAGGCGACACTGTCCTGCGTGAGCGTGGCGATGGCGTGCAGGGTGTAGAACCAGCCGCGCGTCTGGTCCACGCCTTCCGCGATGAAGGCCGCCGGAAATTTCTCCTTGAACGTCGTTTCGTTCTCGAAGGGGTAGTGCCACTGCGCGTAGGGCATGGCACCGCTGTCGAACCACACGTCGATCAGGTCGGTCTCGCGGCGCATGGGCTTGCCGCCGGGCGATACGAGCACGATGTCGTCCACGAAGGGCCGGTGGATGTCGATGCGGTCGTAGTTGGCATCGCTCATGTCGCCGGGCACGAAGGCGGCGTAGGGATCGGCCTTCATCACGCCGGCCTTCACGGCGCGGGCGATCTCCTCCTTCAGCTGCTTCAACGAGCCGATCGAGCATTCCTCATCGCCATCGGCGGTGCGCCAGATGGGGAGCGGGATGCCCCAGTAGCGGCTGCGGCTGAGGTTCCAGTCCTGCAGGTTCTCCAGCCAGTTGCCGAAGCGGCCGGTGCCGGTGCTCTCGGGCTTCCAGGTGATGGTCTTGTTGAGCGCGATGAGGCGGTCCTTCTTCGCGGTGACGCGCACGAACCAGCTGTCCAGCGGGTAGTAGAGCACCGGCTTATCGGTACGCCAGCAGTGCGGGTAGTTGTGCTCATACTTCTCCACCTTGAAGGCGCGGCCCTCGGTCTTCAGCTTGATGGCGATGCGCTCGTCCACGCTGAGGTACTTGTCGCGGCCCTGCTTCTTCGCTTCGGCGGCCAGCTCCTCGGCGGTGTAGTACTCGGCCTTCACGTATTCGCCGGCGAAGTCGGTCACCTCGGGCTTGAAGCGCCCGCGCAGGTCCACCAGGGTGAGCGAGCCGATGTTGTGCTGCCGGGCCACGCGTTGGTCGTCCGCGCCGAAGCTGGGCGCGGTGTGCACCACGCCGGTGCCGTCCTCGGTGGTCACGAAATCGCCGCCGATCACCTTGAAGGCATCGCCGCCGCCTTCAGGTTCAGCGTAGGGAAGGAGTTGCTCGTAACGCACGCCTTCCAACTGGTGGCCGTAGAATTCACCATCAATGGTCCACGGGATGTTCTTTCCGTCCTGCTTGTAGTCAGCGAATGCGGCGTCCTTGTTCTTCTCGTTGAAGTAGGCGTTCAGCCGCGCCTTGGCCAGCACCACGGTCTGCGGCGCGTGGGTGTACGGGTTGAAGGTCTTCACCCGCACGTACTCTAGCTTCGGACCCACGGTGAGGGCGCAGTTGCTGGGCAGGGTCCAGGGCGTGGTCGTCCAGGCGAGGATGAAGACATCCCCGAAGGCATCCTGGAAGAGGAACTCGCTGGCGGCATCGCGCTTCACCTTGAACTGCGCCACGATCGTGGTGTCCTTCACCGGCTTGTACGTGCCGGGCTGGTTTAGTTCGTGCGAGCTGAGGCCCGTGCCGGCCGCGGGGCTGTAGGGCTGGATGGTGTAGCCCTTGTACAGCAGGTCCTCGTCGTGCAGCTTCTTCAGCAGGTGCCACACGCTCTCGATGTACTTGGTGTGGTAGGTGACGTAGGGCTTCTCCAGGTCGAGCCAGAAGCCGATGCGCTTGGTGAGGTCGTTCCACACATCGGTGTAGCGCATCACGGCCTTCCTGCACGCGGCGTTGTACTCCTCGATGGAGATCTTTTTACCGATGTCCTCCTTGGTGATGCCGAGCTCCTTCTCCACGCCCAGTTCGATGGGCAGGCCGTGGGTGTCCCAGCCGGCCTTGCGGTCCACGCGGTGTCCCTTCTGCGTCTGGTAGCGGCAGAAGATGTCCTTGATGGTGCGCGCCATCACGTGGTGGATGCCGGGCAGGCCGTTGGCGCTGGGCGGGCCCTCGTAGAACACGAAGGGCGGCGCGTCCTTGCGCAGTTCCAGGCTCTTGCCGAAGGTGTCCTCGGCCTCCCATTGCTTCAAGACCTCCTCGGCGACCTTGGGTAGGTCGAGTTCATCGTACTGTTGGAAACGCTTGTCCATCACGCCTTTCTAAGGGGCGCCAAAGATAGCCGCGGCCTGGGAGCGCCATGGCCCATACGCGGATCGGTTTGTTCCGTGGAACGTTGCCCAGTGGCTAGGGCCACCCGGCGATCCGTCTTTTCCGGTGGACCAAGGCCAGGGTCCTGGTCGCCTACCGTGCTCGTCGTAGGTGCCGGTGAAGCAAGGATGCCGTTGCGCCTGGCGGCGAGACCGCATCGCGGAACGTGGATGGATCGTGATCCCCGTTACGACCTTATCGCAGTTGTCCTGCCAACCAGCGGCTATAGCGCTGCGCGTTGTGCCACTCCAGATGGAGTCCATCCGTGGTACGCCAGGTGCGATCGCTGCGCACGAAACGGTGGTCCGGGAAGAGGGTCTGGATCACCTCCCGTGCCCGTATGGCCAACGGACTCTCCATGAGCTCTTCGCTGATCGGGATCTCCAGGAACACCACTTCCGTACCGTTGGCCTCCAAGGCTTTCACCTCTTGCGACAGGGCGGCCATGAAACGCTGCTGCGTGCTGTCGGCCGGTGCTTTCGAGAATATCCCTCGATTGGTGTTCAGTAGGTTCTCGCTCATGGCCATGCTGTCCGCTTGAGCGGCCACCTGCCCGTCGCCAGCATTCATGCTACGCTTCAGGTATCCCACCAAGACCCCGGAGGGCTGGTTCTCTTCGCGCAGCATGGGCATGGCCTTCCTCAGTTCGAAGAGCCCGGGCTGGAACACCGCATCCAGGAACCCCCGGTCCGGGTCCTTGAAGATCATGTTCGTTTCCAACACCACGCGCCGTGGCTTCTTCCCCGAGCGGCGTACCAGTTCCAAGCCATCGTACACGGTAAGGCCGCCGAAGCCGAGGTTGATGGTGTTCGGGGGCAGGCTGTCCATCGCGATCCGAAAGGCCAGTGACGATCCCACGATCACCGTGGAGTTGGGTTCGTCCGGAGCGAAGATGTACTGCTCAGCACTGATGCGGTTGCCGCTGGCCTGGTGTTGTACGGTGTTCAGTTCCGGTTTCCCGAACTTGATGTACAGCGCATAGCCCACCACGAGAAGCGCGAAGACGAGGAGCGAACGACGGATCATGCCCGGGTCAGAACTGGAAGTAGATGAACGATGCGCCGCCTCCCGAATTCACCAAGATGAGGAAGAGCATGATGCCATACAACACCGGCTTGATCCGGGCGAGCGATGGCCTTGGCTTGCGCGTCCAGAGGTACATCAGATGGTAAAGGATGGGCGGTATGGAGAACAACGCCGTGAAGAAGAGGATGATGGGTTGTACGTTGGCGATGTGTGTGTTCGTGAACATACAGCGCACGTACTCGATCACATGGCTGAAGTCGGGTAGCTTGAAGAGCAACCAGGCGAGTGTCACCATGCAGAAGATGAACAGCATGTGCATGGCTGCCGGGAGTTTCACGCGGATGCCGAAGTCCTTCGCCAGTCTTTCCAAGGCCAGGACCAGCCCATGGAAGAAGCCCCATACCGCATAACTCCAGGCCGCCCCGTGCCACAGACCGCCCAGGACCATGGTCAGCATCAGGTTCTTGTAGGTGTGGAATCCTCCTTTGCGGTTGCCTCCTAAGGGGATGTACAGGAAGTTGCGCAGGAAAGTGCTCAGGGAGATGTGCCACCGGCGCCAGAAATCGGAGAAGGTGGTGCTGATGTACGGGAAGTTGAAGTTGATCGGGAAGTCGTAGCCGAACAGTTTGGCCAGGCCGATGGCGATCAGGGAGTACCCGGCGAAATCCGAGAAGATCTGGAACGAGTACCCGAACAGGAGCACCACCAGGGTGAGGCTGTGCATGTCCCGGAAGTAGGGAAAGGTCACCCAGAAGGTCTGGTCCTTCAGGTTGTCGGCGATCACCATCTTCAGGAAGTAGCCCACCACCAGCGAGGCGAACGCGCTGTTCCGATCGATGTCCTTGAAGTACTTGGTGCGGATCTGGGGCAGGAATTCGTGTGCGGTGACCACCGGACCGGCCACCAGTTGGGGGAAGAAGGCCTTGAACGCCGCGATGCGGATGCCATGGCGCACGAGGCCACGCACCACGATGGTGTCGTAGTCCTCCACCTGCTTGCCTTTGTATGCCTCCACCACCAGGCTGATGCCCTGGAACGTGAAGAAACTGATGCCCACCGGGAGCGGGATGCTCACCAGGAACTGGCCGATGCTGGAGGTCTCCGGGAAGAACGAACGTCCGAAGAGCGGCCCATATTTGAAGAACAACAGAATGCCCAGGTTGGCCACCACGCCCAAGGTGGCGTACGTTCTCCTATTGCCCTGTGGGCCGAACACCACCGCATAGCTGGAAGCGATGTTGATCCCGATGGACAACAACAGCAGCAGCAAGAGCGGCGGATCGTTGTACGCGTAGAAGATGAAGCTGCTGATGATGATCACATGCAGCTGGAACCGATGGAGCGCCGGCAGGTAGTACAGCAGGAACGTCGGAAGTACGAGGAGGAGGAAGGGGACGCTGTTGAATAGCATGGACGGTCGCCGCTGGACAAAGTAAGCCCTCGGAAGGGCACTTGAACGCCGACCGGGGCATGGTGGTTACGCACCATGCCCCGTGTACAGAACATATACCGGATCACTGTCCGGTACCGATCATGTTCCCTGCCGCGGCATGTGCACGCAGCGAACGTGCGCCTGGTGTCAGCCTATCTTCCCTCACCTGTCGGGTCCCATTTTCCGGCATCACCCGCTCGGCGCGAAGGGTCCATCCGCTGCGGCCCCGACCCGTCAAAGGCTTCGCACGGATCACCGGTGTCGTCGTGGAACCAGCCGGTTGGGTCGGCGTGTTCCTTGGGGCGAAGGGGTATTAGATCTGCTGGATCAATTGTATCTCACAGCCGATCCGCACTTCGTCGCTTACCAATACGCCGCCGGATTCCAGTGCGGTGTTCCAATTCAGGTGCCAATCCTTGCGGTTGATCCTTCCGCTGAGGCTGATGCCCGCCTTGGTCCGTCCCCAGGGGTCCTTGGCCACTCCGCCCATTTCGACCTGGAGCATCACCGGGTGGGTATGACCGTTGATGGTGAGGTTTCCATGAAGATCCCACCGATCACCGTGCACCTCGTTGGTGACGCCGTTCGACTCGAAGCTGATCCGCGGGTGGTGCTCGTGATCGAAGAACTCCGCCGTACGCAGGTGTGCGTCGCGTTGTTCGTTCCCGGTCGATATACTGTCCACCTCGGCCCAGAAGGAGATCCGGGCATTGTGCAGGTCGTTGTCCGGAGCCTCTACCTGGCCGCCGAATCGCTGGAAGCTACCGGTCACCGTGGTGATCATCAGGTGTTTCACCTTGAATTGGATCTCGCTGTGGGTCGGGTCGATGGCCCATTGTGTGGTGGTCGTTGTGTTCGTTCCCATGGTTGTTTGTTCCGTTGTGTTCATCTTTTCCTCGTTTCATGAAGGCCTGCCCCTTCGGGGCCTACCGGTGGTCGTGTTCGTTCGGGTCCGTGCGATCGTTGTATGGTTTCATGGCAGTTCCATCGGCACATCCATCAATAGGATGTGTGCCCCGTGCGGCCCGGTGCGGATGGCCAGCTTATCGATACCCCACACCCCGAGGCCATCGCGCCGCTCCAGGTCCTGGCCGTTGATCGTGGCTTGGCCTTCGATGACGAAGGCGTACACCCCGTTCCCGGTGCGTTTCACCGTGTATTCCGTCGATCGGTCGGCGTCGGTGCGGAACAGGGTGAACCAGGCATCCTGATGGGCCCACACGCCCGCGTCATCCGGATGCGGCGAGAGGATCTGCACCATGCCGTTCGTCGCGGTGGTCGGGTCGATCCGCTGTTGGGCGTAGCGCGGTGTCACGTTCCGTTCGCGCGGGAACATCCAGATCTGCAACAGCCGCAGTTCCTCATCGGCTGCAGGGTTGATCTCGCTGTGCGTGATACCCGTGCCGGCGCTCATCACCTGCACTTCGCCCGCGCCGATGGTCCCGCTGTTGCCCATGCTGTCCTTGTGGGCCACCGCACCGGCCAGCGGTATGGTCACGATCTCCATGTTCTCATGCGGGTGCGTACCGAATCCACGGCCGGCGGCGATGGTATCGTCGTTCAACACCCGGAGCACGCCGAAGTGCATGCGCTCCGGATCGTAGTAGTTGGCGAAACTGAAGGTGTGGAAGGCCTTCAGCCAACCGTGGTCGGCGTGTCCGCGGGTGGCGGCCCTGTGCAGGATCATGTTCGGGGTGATGGGGTCTTTCATCGTGTTCGTGCGTTGGTGGATCGTACCGCTTCGTTCGGGCCGGTCTTCCTTGGGCCCAGGCCTGGGTCGAACGGCGTTCACATTGCAAAAATACACCATGGAAAATAATACCAGAGAAAATAATGGCTCAGCCTTGGATGGCCAGCCTGCCGTTCCTTGTGGACTAAGGTCCGTTCCTTGGCCCATGGCGTTCGCCGTACCATGGCGGCGCACCCCGGCGTTAGCATTGCTCACGACCATGGCCTGCACCACCCGTTCTCGCCAAAGGCTTC
>CAUJED010000004.1:0-33112 GCA_963169535.1 Bacteroidota bacterium
CCCATGGCCGCGATATCGCGAAACTCGTGAAGAGCTTCGACCTGCCGTACCACCACGCGCACGATCAGGCTTCACTGGAGGCCGGTGTGGACTGGCTGTATGGCGCACATGACCGTCCTGCCGTGCTGCACATCACCACCGATTCCGCAATCTCGCCACAGGTGTTGCGGGAATATTTCAAGCAGTTGAGCGTAGCGTAAAGGAAAGCCCAAGGAAGCGGCCGACCAAGGTCGGCCCCCACGATCCCCCAAAATGAGAAACTGGACCACCATCAAGGAGTATTCGGACATCAAGTTCGAGTTCTTCGAAGGCATCGCCAAGATCACGATCAACCGGCCTGAGGTGTACAACGCCTTCCGCCCGGACACGAACAAGGAGATGATCGATGCCATGGACATCGCCCGCGAGGACCCGGCCATCGGCGTGGTGGTATTGACCGGCGCGGGCGACAAGGCCTTTTGCAGCGGCGGCGACCAGAACGTGAAGGGCCGCGGCGGGTACATCGGTACGGACGGTGTGCCGCGCCTGAACGTGCTGGACCTGCACAAGCGCATCCGCGAACTGCCCAAGCCCGTGGTGGCCATGGTGAACGGCTATGCCATCGGCGGTGGCCACGTGCTGCACGTGGTGTGCGACCTCACGATCGCGGCGGACCATGCGCGTTTCGGGCAGACCGGCCCCAAGGTGGGCAGCTTCGATGCGGGTTTCGGCAGCAATTACCTCGCCCGTCATGTGGGCCAGAAGAAGGCCCGCGAGATCTGGTTCCTGTGCCAGCAGTACACCGCCAAGGAGGCCGAGGACATGGGCATGGTGAACAAGGTGGTACCGCTGGCCGAACTGGAGGATACCACCGTGGAGTGGTGCCGCATCATGATGCAACGCAGCCCGCTGGCCCTGCGCATGATCAAGCGTGGGCTGAACGCCGAACTGGACGGCCAGCGCGGCTTGATGGAATTCGCCGGTGATGCCACGCTGATGTACTACCTGATGGACGAGGCGCAGGAGGGCCGCAACGCCTTCCTCGAGAAGCGGACGCCGGATTTCCAGAAGTACCCGAAGTTCCCGTAGCGGGCATTTTCAACGCAGAGACGCGGAGTTTCGCAGAGGTGGGGACTTGTCGCTCTTGCGAACGATGGCCTTGAACGACGAGGATCTGTCGTGCTTGTTGTCAGGATCTCTTCCTCGCCCGCTCGCTCAACTCTTCCGCTGTAACCGGGGTGTCCACCCATATCCCACGCAGTTCGGCGAACGGATCCTTCAGCCGCTCCGCTTCACGTTCGATCAGTTCCACGATCAACTCGGAAGGGCTGATGCCCGGCGCTCTCCGATCTGCTCGGCAAGGCGCATGGCCTTCACGGGGATGGGAACGGTGAGTTTCGCAGACATGGCTCGCGTAATACAGGGATGAAGATATGGCCGAACATCGGCTCCGTGGCCTAACTTCGTGCTGTCAACGCACACGCCATGGATTACCGCAGGATCATCACCATTGAACCGGGCAAGCGCAGCGGCAAGCCTTGCATCCGGGGCATGCGTATCACCGTGGGGGATGTGCTGGGCTACTTGGCCGCCGGAATGACCATCCCGGAGATCTTGGACGATTTCGATGAGCTGACCGAGGAGGACATCCGGGCCTGCCTTGCCTACGCTGCCGATCGTGAGCGTTTCACCAGCATCGTGCCTTCGGCAGCGTGAAGTTCCTGATCGACGAGAACCTGTCCGACAAGCTGGCCGCGCACCTCGATGCGGACCATCCGGGCACACAGCATGTGAAGCACCTGCGGTTGGTGGCGCAGCCCGATGCACGGTTGTGGGAACTTGCACGTCAGGATGGCTTCGTGATCCTGACGCAGGACGACGACTTCGTGGAACTGAGCGCCCTGCACGGAGCGCCTCCCAAGGTGGTCCATCTGGCGATGGGCAACCACACCACGCGCGAGTGGCTGGGGATCATACGGGCCAATGCTCCTGCGATCGCCTCATTCGCTGCGGACCCTGATGCACGGCTCCTTGTTCTTCGTTGACGGGATGGCACGGACCGATGTGATCATCATCCCCTTGTGCATCCCCGCATGAAACACTGGCTCCACGCCTTCCGCCTGCGTACGCTGCCCTTGGCGGTGAGCAGCATCATCGTAGGGAGTGCGTTGGCATGCTTCGCCGATAATTGGCGATACAGTGGGCCATCGCATTTTCGGCCTGTTGTCCTTGTCCTTGCGTTGCTCACAGCCGTGCTACTTCAGATCCTGAGCAATCTCGCCAACGACCTTGGCGATCATCAACACGGCACGGACAACAGCGAACGTGTCGGTCCGCAACGGGCCGTGCAAAGCGGCGCGATCACACCGGAACAGATGCGACGTGCCATGCTCATCTGCGGCACGCTGGCCTTCCTGAGCGGTTGTGCGTTGATCACGGTCGCGCTTGGCCTGTCGTTCCAGACACTTGCTTTCCTACTCATCGGCCTGCTCGCCATCGGCGCTGCGGTGAAATACACGTTCGGCAAGAACCCATACGGCTACGCCGGATGGGGTGACATCAGCGTGTTCCTGTTCTTCGGTATCGTGGGCGTATGCGGAACATTCCATCTGCACACCACGCAGTTCGCCATGCCCGTGCTCCTGCCCGCCATCGGCATCGGGCTCCTGAGTACAGGCGTGCTCAACGTGAACAACATGCGCGACATCGTGAACGACGAGGCGAGCGGAAAGCGCACGCTCGTGGTACGTATGGGTCCGTCGAACGCACGAATCTACCACACGCTACTGATCATCGGCGGGATGCTCGGCTTGGCAGGCTTCGCGCTGATGGCCGATCTCGGATGGACGATGTGGCTGTTCCTGCTCACCTCACCCGTCTTCCTCATGCACCTGTACCGCGTGTGGTCCACTCCCGAGCCACGTGCCCTTGACCCGCAACTGAAGGTCCTCGCCCTGACCACCTTCTTCACCGCGCTGCTGTTCGCGCTGGGCGTTATCCTTGCGGTATGATCGCCGCGCGCTGGATCGAGCACACGCTCACCCCTCGTTTCGAACTGGGCACCTCCAAGGGGGCGATCCATGCCCGTACGGTGTGGTACCTGATCGCGTGGGATACGGACCGTCCGCAGATCCGGGGCATCGGCGAGGCTGCGCTCTTCCCAGGCCACAGCAGGGAGTTCCCCGCCGACGTGCGCACCAAACTCCTGGAGCTTTGCGCCAACACCACCGACTGGGACCAGCGCCTGCGCACCGACCTGGTGGCCGTGCCCAGCGTGCGTTTCGCCGTGGAGCAATGCCTGCGCGACCTTGCGGTAAGCGGCACGAAGGAGCTCTTCCCCTCACCGTTCACGCTCGGCAGGCAGGCCATACCGATCAATGGACTGGTGTGGATGGGCGACAAGGCCACGATGAAGCAGCGCATCCGCGAGCAGATCGAGAAAGGTTTCACCACCGTGAAGATGAAGATCGGCGCCATCGGGATCGATGATGAACTGGACCTGTTGCGCGCGGTGCGCCAGGAGTTCGGTCCGGGCGACATCACCCTGCGCGTGGATGCGAACGGCGCGTTCGGCGCGCGCGAGGCGATGCCCGTGCTGGAACGGTTGGCCGCATTGCAGGTGCATAGCATCGAGCAACCGGTGGCGCCAGGGCTCTATGAGGTGATGGCCGAACTCTGCGAACGCTCGCCGGTGCCGATCGCGCTGGACGAGGACCTGATCGGCCAGAACCACGCGGACGCAAAGCGCGACCTGCTGGACAACGTGCGGCCGCGGTTCATCGTGATCAAGCCGAGCCTCGTGGGTGGCTGGGCGGCCACGCAGGAGTGGATCGATCTGGCGAAGGCACGCAACATCGGCTGGTGGATCACCAGCGCGCTGGAAAGCAGCATCGGGCTGAACGCGATCGCGCAATGGACGGCGACACTGGACGTGGACCTGGCGCAGGGCTTGGGGACAGGGAGCGTGTATGGGGATAACATCCCCTCTCCCCTGCTGGCCGAGCGAGGCGAACTGCGCTACCGTCCCGAAGTTTCCTGGGACCTCTCCCGTTTCGGATCATGAACGACCGGGCGGACCTCTTCCGGTGGATCACGTTGAACGGCGAACGGCTGAGCCGCGAACAGGCGATCGACCGTTACATGGCCTTGACCGGTCCGCGTTCCGAGGACCGTGCCTGGGCCGCTTCCATTGTGACTACGCTGCGCGACCTCGGCCACGAAGCCGGACTCCACGCCACCACCAGTGGCACCACCGGGCCTCCGAAGAAGTTCACCATTCCCCATGCGGACCTTGTCGCCAGCGCGCAACTGACCGCGCGCACCTTCGGCCTTGCCGAGGGTGATCGCGTGCTGCACTGCCTGCCCAGCGACTTCATCGCCGGCAAGATGATGCTGGTACGCGGCTTCGTTATCGGCCTGGACCTGCATGTGATCGATCCGCGTGGGAGCGTGTTGGAACACCTGCGCACCGAAGACCGCTTCCGCTTCGCGGCCATGGTACCCTTGCAGCTGCACCGCGCATTGAAGGAGGATCGCGCACGTGTGGAGGCCCAGTTCGAGACCATCCTGTTGGGTGGCGGACCGGTGAGCGAGGCTTTGGTACAGGCCGTGCAGGGCCTGCGCACCAAGGTGCACATCGGCTACGGCAGCACCGAAACGGTGACGCATGTGGCCCTGCGCACCGTGAACGGCGAAACACGGAGCAGCACGTTCAACGCACTGGGCGATGTCCGATTCGGGCGTGACCCTCGCGGATGCCTGGTGGTGTACACCCCGCACCTGAGCGTTCCCCAGCACGTCACCAACGACTTCGCCGAACTCGATGGCGATCGCCGATTCACGTGGCTTGGCCGCTACGACAACGTGATCCTGAGCGGCGGTAAGAAGATCTTCCCCGAGCAACTGGAGGCCAGGACCGCTGCCGTGATCCCCTATGCGCACTATTTCACCGCCACAACGGACGATGTGCTCGGCCAGGCGGTGCTGCTGGTGCTGGAATGCCCGCGCCCCGAGGATGAGGTGTTGTCCGAAGTGATGCCCCTGCTCATGGGTGTGCTGCACCCACATGAGCTTCCGCGACGGGTACGCGCGGTGCCCGTGTTCCGCCGCACCTCCGCAGGCAAGGTGATCCGCGCGCAGCCATGACCCTCTTCTTCGCACTGCTCGCCTTCTACGCCTTGATCTTCACGATCGTGGTATGGCCGATCCATTGGCTGTTGCACACCTGGTCGAAGAAGACGCCGTACGACCCACGTTTCTATCGGCAGGCATCCTACTGGAAGCTCTACTTCTGGATCTTCGGCACGGCCATGCTCCTCACCTTCGGACTGAGCCTTGTACGCGGGCTCTTCGATCGATGATCACCGCATGTTGTTCGCCGCTTCGGCATCGAAAGGCGCCTCCCCCTCATCCGACCCGGTGGCGCTGGTGTAGGTGCGCCACTTCTCCAGCACGGCATTCATATCCGCCGGCAAGGGGCTTTCGAAGTGCATGCGCTTACCGGTGACCGGGTGATCGATATCGAGCGTGCGGGCGTGCAGGGCCTGACGCGGCAACTGGCGGAAGCAATTCTCCACGAACTGCCTGTACTTGGTGAAGGTGGTGCCCTTCAGTACACGGTCACCGCCGTAGGCCGCATCGTTGAAGAGCGGATGGCCCTTCCACTGCATGTGCACACGGATCTGGTGTGTTCGGCCGGTCTCCAACTTGCACTCCACCAACGTGGTGTACCGGAATCGTTCGAGCACCTTCCAACGTGTCACCGCAGGCTTCCCTTGGTCACCTTCCGGATACACGAACTGCACGGTGCGATCCTTCACGCTGCGACCGATGTGGCCCTCGATCACCCCTTCGTCCTCGGCGAAGTCGCCCCATACCAGGGCATTGTAACGCCGATCACTGGTACGATCGAAGAACTGGCGCGCCAGATGCGTGAGCGCTTCTTCGGTCTTGCCAACCACCATCACGCCGCTGGTGTCCTTGTCCAGGCGATGCACGAGACCGGGCCGCGGGATCTCCGCCCCAGGCGCACTGGGCAATTTGCCGAAATGAAAAAGCAAGGCGTTCACCAACGTACCGGTCCAGTTGCCGTGGCCGGGATGGACCACAAGACCCGCCTGTTTGTTGATGACCAGAAGGTGCTCATCCTCGTACAACACCTCCAGCGGAATGTCCTCGGGCAGGATCTCCACCTCGCGTTGCGGATACGGCAACACGATGCTGATCTCGTCCCCGGGTTTCACTTTCTGGCTGGGTTTCGCCGCGCTCCCGTTCACCAGGACATTGCCCGCTTTCGCCGCCACCTGAATACGGTTGCGGGAGGTGTTCGCCAGGCGATCGAAGAGGAACTTATCCAGCCGGATCAACGACTGCTTGGGATCGCAGACGATGCGGTGATGCTCGTAGAGCTCCTGCTCGTCCGAGGCGGTATCGATCCCGTGCTCCATCAGTGCTGCACCACGAGGCGGCCTTGTGCATACACCATGCCCTGCTCATCGAGCAAGCGTACCACATACAAGCCGTTGGCGACCGCAGTGACACTGAATTCGTTCGTTCCACCCACCCGCTCGCTCCATACCAGGCGCCCCGTTGCATCCAGGCACTGCAGGGTGGAGCGCACAGGCCGGTCGCCCGACCATGCGATGCGCACCGTACCGGATGCCGGGTTGGGGTGGATACGCAACTCCCCGGCTTCATGGTGCTCAGGCACCGAAGCCCAGGGATCCACCTCGGAGACCATCACCGGCCGCATCATGAGCGAACCATTGAAACTCGTGGTCTGGAATCCGCCACCAACGTTGTAGTGGATCTTCGATCGGTTGTTCCGATTGCGGTCGAACCCGAGGTTCATCTTCACCGCGTTGGTCTGTACCCAGCCGACGTAAATGGTGCCCTGTACGGCGATGGTGCTATCCAAGGGATACTCCACGAACTTGTTGATGCCATCGAGGCGATACTCCGGTGAGGAGTAGGAGTAGTTCTGATGCAGGATCACCTCGGGTGAAAGGCTGCTCCATACGGTGAGCAGGAACGAGCCTTGAGCCGGCGCGGGGTCGGGTGTCTGGTTCGCCATAGGATTGAAGTAAAGCCGCACCGCACGAAGGGAATCCGGCACGATCAGGTCGTACCGGTAAGCGAGTTTCGCTCCTGCGGAGTTGAGGCTGTATCCCATCTCCGCCGAGCCGTCGTCGTAGGCGTAATAGTTGCTCAGTTCCTGCGTGAACCGCATGGTGTCGTTGTACTGATTGATGTCCGGGGTCGCTTCTGCGAGGAACCGCACATCCCAGAAGGCCACGTCGGTCGAGGGCGTGTTGTCGAACACGAAATCGTTCGGTGGACTGTTGATCGGATGACCGGTGCTGATGATAGTGGCCGCGTTGCCGTTGGGGCTCACTCCATTGACGAAGCTCGAGACCGGCCCACCGTCCTCGTTGCGCGCTGTCATGCCATATTCGATCAGGCGGTCGTTGATGTCCAGGTTGCGTACCCGCTCCACCACCTCCTGCGCCATGAGGGTGCCCGGGCTTGATTGGAAATGATCGAACGGAACGGAGGTATACGTCTGCAGGATGCTCGCCTCCGGATACACGTACGCCACATCAACGATGCGCACATCGCTGAACGAACGCTGCCTGCCCAAGCGCACATAGTCGAGGTGCCAGTGATCGAACGCACCACTTAGCGTGGCGTAATTCACGAACCGGAACTGGAAACCCTGCTTCAAGAAGCGGGCGGCATCGACCCGAATGAGCACCTGCTGGAATGGTGCCTGGTCCACGTAGGGGAGGCCCCACACCCGATACCAGGAATCCTCCATGGGCGCATAGAACTCGAGCAACAGACTGTCGCCGAGCTGAGGCAGGGTATCGCCACTTAGGCCCTTGGCCTGGTAGAAGAAGCTCAGGTAGATGGAATCGCTCGCGGGGTACTCGAGGTTGATCGGAACGGAGGTGAGCCTATCCGCCCGGCCATAAGCACTGTAGTTGGCGAAGTCGTATGGATACCCGGTGCGTGCCAACCCATCGAAGGTGGCCACGCCGATGGTGGGTGGATCCACCGGATAGGTCCCATTGATGTACACATCATCGTCCTGCCAAAGGATCAACGGCGTGGGAACCCCGTTCATGATGTAGGTCCCTGTTGCAGCGGCAACATCGTACACCAGCAACGAGTCCTGGGTAAGGGCCGGGGTCTGCAGGTGAATGGTATCCGCTGGAGGCGCGGTGATGGAGTCGCGGATGTTGTACGCCGGCCAGGCCTCCACCACCGTGGTGGTGGGTGGGTACACCGAGAGGTCGCGCACCGTGACCTGCGAACTGGGCAAGGGTGTGCGCGTGACCACCGGTGGGGTGCTGCCATCGATCTGCGTGCGGAAGGTGGTATCCAGTGAGAAACGCATTCCCGGTGTGGAGACGCCCGCCACCTCCAGCCTGTACACGGTATTGGCCAAGGACACCCCGGCATCGCCGACCTGGGCATTGCGCTTGCGTGTGCGATCGATGGAGAAATCATCCATCAGGGGCAGCTGCTGGGTCTCGAACAGGTAGTTGAAATGGCGGTTCACACCATCGTTCGACTTGGCATGGAGCACCTCTTCCACAGGGCGTGCGGAAAGGGCCTGTATGGATTCTCCGCCCTGTGCCCGCGACACGGCCGTGGAACAGAGCAGGCCAAGGATGAGGAACAGCCTATTGATCGGCATGAAGGGTATCGGTTCGTGTGTGGCGCGATGGGTCGTCCCAGCCTGGAATGGGGCGCAATCCCACGGTGTCGGTGGTGAGCCAGATATCGATGATACTCCCCAAGGCGATGTGTTGGTTGGCATTCGCCATGGGCGATTGACGGTGCACCCTCGCCAACGTGGAATCAGCCACGGTATTGCAATTCAGGCATTCCACCACCACCCCAAGGTTCAGCGAGGCCATGTTCAACACCATCTGGACCTCCGCATGGGTGAGGCCGACCAGGTCCGGCACGGGCACCCTTTCGCCATGATCGCCGCTGCCCAGCACCAAGGTGATCGCCTCGCCCCGCCTGATCCGGGCGTCCGGTGCGATGGGTTGGCCCTGGTAGAGCTGGGCGATCACACAATCCACACAAGGGTCCGGCTTGTATTGTAGCTCCTTCACCTTGAGGCCGATGATGTCCAGCACGGAGATGGCTTGCCGTTTACTCAGGTCCACCAGCTTGGGCATGTCGATCATCTTCGGCTGGCTGGCGTTGAGCACCAAGTAGATCTTCCGTCCGGGCTTCACCTCCTCGCCCGAGCGAGGGTCCTGGTCGACCACGCTGCCTTTCGGCGCCCCGTCTTGATACACCGAATCGATCACCATGGCGCGCAGATCCCGATCCTCCAACATGGCTGTGGCCTCTGCCAACGACAGGCCTTTGAGGTCCGGCACCCGCGATGCGATGCCGTGCAGGGTATAGCTCCGGAGCCACAACCACCCACCCCATACGATGACCAGCAAGGTAACGACCGGCAGAACGATGTGGATGAGACGATCACGCATGCGACGACCGGGTTCTGTCCGGCCGGCGCCAAAGATAGCCGGAGCCGTTCCACAGGCTACCGTTCACAGTTCGTTGGTCCGCCGACCGTTGCACCCGCTCTTCCACGCCAGCTTTGCGATGCACACGACACCCCATGGCACGTCCACTTATCGCGGTGCTCCGCGGCGGCTACACCGGCGAATCCGTTATCAGTATGCAAAGCGCCCGTACCATGATGGAGGCGTTGGACACCGACCGGTTCGAAGCCCTGTACATCACGGTGGCGCGTGAGCAGTGGACCTGTGAGCGGCCCGATGGATCGGCGGTAACGTTCGACCGCGGCGGCTTCACCGCCGATCGTGGCCAAGGGCCGGAGCGCTTCGCCGCCGCCCTGATCGCCATACACGGCACCCCGGGCGAGGATGGCAAGTTGCAGGGATACCTGGACATGCTGGGCGTTCCATACCAGACCGGAGGCGTCCTGGCGATGGCCCTCACCATGAGCAAATTCAGCACCACCAGCCTCTTGCGGCAGATGGGGTTCCGCGTGTCTCCCTCGGTGCTGTTGCACCACCCCGCGGCCGATGCCGAGAGCCGGATCCTGGCCGAAGTGGGCCTGCCCTGCTTCGTGAAGCCGGACGGCAGTGGCAGCAGCTTGGGCATCAGCAAAGTGAAGGCGGCGCACGAGCTAAGACCCGCGCTGGACAAGGCGTTCGCGGAGGACCGTTCCGTGATGTGCGAAGGCTTCGTGCGGGGGCGCGAGCTCACCTGCGGGGTGATCCGGCTGAATGGCCGGGTGCAGGCCCTGCCCGTGTGCGAGATCCGCACCAGCAGCGAGTTCTTCGACTACCACGCCAAGTACCACGCGGCGGATACGCAGGAGCTGGTTCCTGCACCGATCCCCGATGCGATCACGCGGATCGTACAGGACAGGTCCGCTGCGATCTATACGGCACTGAAGTGCGACGGCATGGTGCGGGTGGACCACCTCTGGGCCGATCCAGGTGAGGCGGAGAACGATGTGGTGACGATCGAGGTGAACACCACCCCGGGGTTCAGCCCTGCGAGCATCTACCCCAAGATGCTGAACGCCGCAGGCATCGGGGTCCCCGCAGCGATCAACGGGTTGGTCGAGGGCATGCTTCAACGGTAGTGTTCGGCCAGATGGCGCACCAACAGGGCTACGGCCCTGCCACGGTGGCTGATGGCGTTCTTGGCCTCCTTGTCCAACTCCGCGAAGGTCCGATCGCCTTGGTCCGGCACGAAGATGGGGTCGTACCCGAACCCTCCGGTGCCTCTTGGTGCCCCGATGATCCGGCCTTCAACAACGCCCTCGAAGGTGTGTACGCCTGTCCCATCGACCAGGGCCAGTACCGTGCGGAACCGCGCGCGCCGATCGGCCTCGCCTTCCAAGGCCGCGAGCAATCGGGCCATGTTGGCTTGTGGATCGCGCTGTGCTCCGGCGTACCGCGCCGAGTACACCCCGGGGGCTCCGCCCAGTGCATGCACTTCCAGGCCTGTATCGTCGGCGATGCATGGCAAGCCGCACCGTTCATGGGCGTACTGAGCCTTCTGCACCGCATTGGCCTCCAGTGTATCGCCGGTCTCGGGAAGGTCGGCGGGTAATCCCACCTGCGCCAACGAAAGCAATTCGACCCCACCGGTCAGCAGTGCCCTGAGCTCGGCCACCTTGCCTTCGTTACCGGTGCATAGGACGATCGCGGCCATGGCTCGGGCCTATGGTGTGGGCGAGGTTTCCAGCTTCGTGCGCACCGCGTACTGCGGCTTGCCCCGATGCATCAGGTACAACCGACCGAGGTATTCGCCCAGCAGGCCCAGTGTGAGCAGCTGGATCCCAGCGAAGACCAGTACGGCCGAGGCGATGGAGGCCCAGCCCTGAGGCGTATCCTGGAACACGCTCTCGTACACCACGAACATGGCCAGGAGGAAGCCCACCACGCTGAATAGCGCACCGATGAAACTGCTGATCCGCAGCGGCATCACCGAGAAGTTCACGAACATCATGAGCCAATGGCGCACCAGCTTGCGAAGGGTGTAATTGCTCGTCCCTTCGGCCCGTGGCGAATGCACCACCGTGAGCCGGTCGATCCGGCGTGTGGTCTCCAGGATGAGCCCATCGATGTACGGATACGGGCCCGTGTAACACAGGATGCGGTCGCAGAGGAAGCGGTTGATGCAGCGGAAGCTCGACAGGTAGAGCCCCTTCGGCTTGTCGATCATGAAGCGGGCGACCAGGTCGTTGAAGCGGCTGCCCAGGTTGCGGAAGTAGGAATGATGCTTCTCCTCGTACCGCGTATAGACCACGTCGAACTGTGGATGCGCCCGGGCATGCTCGTACAGCTTGACCACCTCCGAAGGGGGGTTCTGGAAATCATCGTCGATGTTGATGATGAAGTCCCCCCGTGCGGCGGCATACCCCGCCATTACCGCATTATGCTCGCCGAAGTTGCGGGCCAGGTCGATGGCCACCACGGGCATGGGTGCCTGGGCCACGATCCGCTGAAGCACGGCCCAGCTGTCGTCGGCACTCCCGTCGTTCACCAGGATCACCTCCGCGCCACCCTCGAACCGCAGTGCGGCCAGATCGCGTACTAAGCGCTCGATGGTGCGTGCGCCATTGTAGACCGGGACGACGATGGAGAGTGCGACCATCAGTGGAGGCGTTCGGCAAGGAGGAGGACGGAACCTCCGAAAGGCAGTGGGATGCCCGTCTTCAACAGCCGTGATTCGACCCCGACACAAGCCTTGAAAACACCGTTGGTCACGGGGTGGAACGGGGCCACATCGCTGGCTTCGGGAGCGGGAAGGAGCTTGCGGCGGATGACCATGAGCGGGAACAGCACCGTGTTCCAATACGATGCGAAGATGGGGCGGAAACCATGTCGGCGCAACAGGGCCACGGCCTCCGCACGGGTGAACCGCCGCACCTGGCCCACGGCCCGGTCGTGGTAGGAAAGCATCCACGGGTAAGCCGCCAGGTTGAGCACGCAGATCCCTCCGGGCCGTAACACACGATGAAAGCCGGAAAGGGCACCGTCCAGATCGATCCGATACCCCAGTACATCGCAGCTCACCAGGGCATCGAAGGTGGCATCGGCATACGGTAACGCATCCACCGAACCCACCGCCACGGAGGCCCCGACCTTGGACCGGGTGTAGGCACATGCCTGCTCGGAGATATCCAGCCCGTGCAAGGCCGCATGCGGGAAAGCACGCGCAATGGCCTTCAGGGTGCCTCCTGTGCCGCATCCCGCATCCAGTACCGCCTGCATGCCTGGCGCATGTACCTGTAACGCATGGATGATGTTGGTGTGCAGTCCGTGGTACCACCACATGGTCTCCTCCAGGGCGGCCATGCGATCATACTCTGCCGGAACCATGCTCATACCCCCTTGTACTTGAGGTATTCGGCCCGGTCCCGCATGTAATCGTCCGGATCGTAGGGCAGATCGCACAACACCATGAGCACGGTATCGGCGCTCTCGAAGGTGATATGGTTCCAAATGCCCGGAGGGATGGACAACCCTTGCTCGGGGCTATCCAACACGATACGGCAGTGCGAACGACCATCGTCCAACACGGCCGAAACACGCCCATGCAAACACACCAATACCTGCGTACAGTATTTATGCGCATGATCGCCACGGACCCCACCGGGAGGTACTCCGGTCACGGTGAAGACGCGGTGAATGGGATGGCCCAAGCTTTCCCCGCCCAGGTCGGGCATCACCGTGAGCGTACCGTTCTGAATATGCTGCCAGAAGCGAAGCTGGACCAAAGAACCGATGGTGGTGTCCTTCATGGACGGCGGCTGAAGAAGTTGGTGATCGCTTCGACGACCCGTGCCTGGTCGGCATCCGACAGTTCCGGGTAAAGTGGTAGCGAAAGTATGGTGTCCGCGATCGCCTCGGTATGGGACAGATCGCCCGTGCGTATCCAGCCGATGTACGCCTTTTGACGATGCACGGGCAACGCATAATGGATCCCGGCCATCACGTCGGCCCCGGCCAGGTGCTGAAGGAGCGCATCCCGCGTGGCCCGATCCGCCAACCGCACCACAAAGAGGTGGTACACGTGCCGGTGACCGGACCGCTCGGTGGGCAGTTGGATGGGGAGGTGTCCCAGTGCCGCATTGTACGCAGCCGCTAGTGCTCTGCGCCGCTCCGTGAACGCGGGTAGGTGCCGTAGCTTGACCTGAAGGATCGCCGCTTGGATGGGGTCGAGCCTGCTGTTCCAGCCTTCGACCAGGCTGTGTTGCGGTGCTTCCCATCCGTATTGTCGAAGGGCCTTGATCCGCTTGGCCACGGCTTCATCGTTGCACAATACCATGCCGGCATCGCCAATGGCGCCCAGGTTCTTCGTCGGGTAGAAGCTGAAGGTGGAAGCATCGCCCATGGAGCCCACCATGCGCCCTTGGTACAGCGCTCCGTGCGCCTGGGCACAATCCTCGATCAATTTCAGACCATGGGTGTCGCACAAGGCCCGGAGCGCGGTCAGGTACGCAGGATGCCCATAGAGATGCACCGCCACGATGGCTTTGGTGCGCGGCCCGATCAACGCTTGGGCGGCCTCCGGCGTCAGGGTATAGGTGCCAGGGTCCACGTCGGCCAACACCGGAGTGGCGCCACTCATGCGGATGGCCGCAACCGTGGCCACCGCCGTGTGCGATACGGTGATGACCTCATCGCCCCCGCCGATACCCAGCCCGCGAAGAGCGAGGTGGATGGCATCGGTGCCGTTGTTCACCCCCACACCATGCCTTACCCCCACGTACGCGGCGAACGCCTCCTCGAACCGCTCCACCGTGACTCCCAGGATGTACGCGGAGCCTTCAAGGACCTGGTCGATGGCAGCATCGATCTCGCCGCGTAACGCGCGGTATGCAGCTCGAGGGTCGGCAATAAAGAGCGGCTCTTCCTCCATCGTTCTTCGAAATGGTCAGTAAATGAACGGCGATCGTCGACATCATCGGCGCACTTGTCATTCGTCCAGCGGATTTTTCAAGTATTCTTGCGCCGCGCAGCACTCCCCCTTCCATGTCCGCACCCACCGGACGATCCATTCTCCATCATTATCGCTATCTGCTCATCGCCATCGCCTTGGTGGTGAAGGGAGCGTACATCGCGATCGCCATCAGTGAATTCAAGCTCGCTGAGGCCCCCGGCCGGTTCAACATCCTTGCCGGCGACACCGACGATTACCTGGACCCTATCGAGAACCTTTTGGCAGGGCGTGGTTATGCTCCCGACTATCGCATGCCTGGGGTGGGGGCGCCGTACTGGGTGCTGCGCCAGTTCCTGGACTTGCCCGACAGTCGTGATGCCATGGTATTCGTCCAATGGGTCCTCTCCGCCTTGAGCGTGTACGTGCTGGGGCTGTTGGCTTTGCGGATCTCCGGCTCGGAGCGCACTGGGATGGTGGTGTATGAGCTGAATCTGCTCAGCGCCTATTCCAGTTGGTACGATGCCTACCTCTCCTCGGACAGCTTCTCCACCTCGGCCATCATCCTTGGGGCCCATGCCCTTCAAAAAGCCGTGGACCGCAGGAACCAAGGCCTGCTCGTTCTGGCGGGAGCCTTGCTCACCTGGCTGGTTTTCCTGCGACCGGTTTTCGCGGCGCTGATCCCGGCGGCGGTGTTCCTGCTCCTCCGCTCCAAGGTCTGGACCCGTCCACTGACCGCGACCTTGATCTTCCTGGCCCCCTTCCTGGTGGCCGATGGCTGGTGGACCTTCCGGAACTGGCGGGTCAACCACACCTTCAGCCCCCTCACCAACCAAGGATTGATGCCCAATTACCTGACCAATGGGATCGATGGGCATGCCATGTCGTTCCTTCAGTGTTACGGCGGCTTCTATATCTGGTGGGATCCCGGAGCGGAGATCCGTTGGTACGGGGTGTGGAAGGGAGGGGCCGAGGTGGACGATGAAGGGCGCCTTGCCCCCCCCCCGCCGAACTATGCCATCGTGCCCGGATACACCCGCGACAGCCTTTTCGCGCTCAGTGAACGCGTGCGTGCATTGGCCAACCTCCCCCCTGCGGACTCGCTGGCAGAGGTGGGCCGCATCAACGCCAAGTTCGACCACTATGCCGCGTTGTACAAGGAACAGGCCCCCTTCAACTACCATGTGCTGAGCAGGCTGCGTATGCTTTGGAACCAGGTGGACCAACATGGCGCGGAAAGCATCATCGTAAGGCCGTTCTCCACCTTGCCCTGGTGGCTGCAGCTGTTCAAAGCCACGCAGCCCTTCTTCTACCTGTTCGCGTACTCCTTCGGCTCGATCGCGGTGCTCGCTCTCCTGTGGAACTGGAGGAAGGCACCAACGCTGCTGCACATCTGGGCACCCATGGTGGTGGCCTTCACCACCCTGATCTATCCCATCGTACTACGCATGTGCGAATGGCGGTACATGGTCCACCAGTTCCCTTTCGCGCTCATGCTCGGCATCTGTTCCCTCGCCTCACTTTTCGACCGGCAGCGGAACGGACCTCCCCGGACCGCCGATCGATGAGGATGCCCCATGTTCATGGGGGCGTCACTTCAAGAACGGAGCCATTTCCATGACGTTTTCCCGTTCTTTGGGCCGGTGCCACCATTGACCGATGAAACACCTACTCAAGAGCCTCTATAAGGCCCTGCCGTTCAAGCGGGAGATCTTCCACGTGGTGCGAGCGGTGCTCCCACTGCCCGAACCCGTCTTCAAACACCTCCACTTCACCGGTCCTTTCACGGTGAAGGTGGGCGACCGCTCGTCCTTCCGCATCATGCACCACGGGCACATGATCGAGAACGAACTGTTCTGGCGCGGTCTCAAGGGTTGGGAACGGGTCTCCTTCGAGCTGTGGCGCAGGCTCTGCCCAACGGCCGATACGATCCTCGATATCGGCGCCAACACCGGCGTGTACGCCCTGATCGCCCAGGCCACCAATCCACAGGCCACCGTGATCGCCGTGGAACCCGTGCAGCGGATCTTCGACAAACTATCCCTGAACGCACGGATGAACGGGGACCAGGTCCGTGCCATTCGTGCTGCGGTGACCGACCATACGGGAACCGCCATCCTGTACGACCAACCGGCGCACGAGCACGTGCTTTCTGTTTCCTTGGACCCCGAATGGAACAAGGAAAGCCCATGGCTCCGGCCCGTAGAGGTGCCCTGCACCACGGTGGTGGACCTGCTCCGCGCCCATGGCTTGGCAAAGGCCGACCTGCTGAAGATCGATGTGGAGACCCATGAACCCGCCGTGCTTAACGGATGTGGCACCTTGATCCGCGAGCACAGGCCCACCATGCTGATCGAACTGCTCAACGATGATGTGGCCCGACGCGTGGCCGCCCAAGTGGAGGGACTGGGCTACGAATTCTACGATGTGGATGATGTGACCTGGCCGCCTCGGCGCGTGGAGGTACTAGGCCGCAGCCGCCATTTCAACTTCCTGATCTGTCAGCCACAGGTGGCACGCGCCATCGGCCTTTGAGCATCGGGCTTCCCGCCATGTCCACCAGACCGAACACCATCTTCATCTTCTCGCTGGAGCCCTGGGGCGACATGTGGTACTCCAAGCACCACTATGCCGCCTGCCTCGCCAAGCGTTCGCCGGTGTACTTCATCAGCGTGCCCGACCGGTGGCGGTGGCGCGACCTGTTCTCCTTCAAGATCAAGGTCCGGGAGGTGGCGGACGGGCTTCACGTGGTCGAATACCGGAACAACCTCCCCATCCGGCTTCTTCCCGCCTGGCTGGCGGCCTTGGTGTTCCACCTCAATGCCCTGAAACTTCTTCGACTGGTCCCGGGCGAGAACGCCCTGTTCTGGTGTTTCCACCCCACCCGAATGCTGGATGGTCCGCTGCTCCGAAAGCGGGGGAGCAAGATCATCTACCACGTGGTGGACCCGTATCAGAATCTGCCCAACGACGACCGTTTCGCGCGGCGTGCCGACCTGGTGGTGGGGATCAACCCATGGTACGTGGACTACTACCAACGCCGGAACCCGAACTGCCTCTTGATCCCCCACGGCGTGCGCCGGATGGATCGCTCGCAGGAGGCCCGCCCATGGACGGACGAACGTGTCCACGGCGACTATGCGGTGATGGCCGCCGGCATCAACCATTATACCAACTACCCGCTCCTGATCGATGTGGCCACGGCGTTCCCAAAGCTCCACTTGGTGATCGTTGGGCAACTCTTCCACGTGGATGAACACATCGAAGAGATCCGCCAGCGGCTCTTCGCGATGCCGAACGTGTCCTTCATCGGCGTGAAACACCCTGATGAGCTACGGACGATCATCCACGGGGCGAAGGTGGGCCTGGTGACCTACGATTTCGAACCCACGCGCAGCGTTCCCGTTTCCGGGGTGCGTACCCCGCTGAAGGCGATCACCTACCTCGCACAGAACTGCCCGGTGGTCTCCACACTGAACAGCTATGTGCCCACCTTGGAAGGTCAGGGCTGCTTCAAAGCGGAGAACGCCACACATTTCGTGCAGTTGATCGGCGAAGTGCTCGATGGCACACGGAAAGTGAACAAGGTGGTGGTGGAACGGTACCTGGACGAAGTCGACTACGATCGATTGATCGATCGCGTTCTGGAACGGGTGTATGCCGGAGCACCTGCCGCACCCGAACAGGACCGCACGGACCAGCGACCTTGTGTTCCGGCGGAGTGCCCAGTGCTCATCGTATCCAACGAGGAGTGGAACGGGCCGCGCTATAGCAAGCATCGGTACGCCCTGGCGCTGCAGAAACACCGGCAGGTCTACTTCATCGATCCGGCCAGCCAGTGGCGCCCATCGCATTTCTTCCAGTGGCTCGTAAGGTCGCGTTCCACGCCCGAAGGTGTCATCGTGCTCTCCTACCGGAACCTGATCCCGTTGCTGGGTGGCCGACTTGCTTGGATCAACGACCGCGTGATCGCTCGCCGTTTGCGCCGCTATGTGAGCCAGGAACACACGGAGAAACCCTTGTTCTGGTCGTTCGACCCCGCACGTCTGCTGAATCCGCGGCACCTGGGGGCATCGCGATCGGTGTATCACTGTGTGGACGATCATACCAACCGAAGAGAGGAGGAACGCGAACTCGCCCGGAACGCCGACCACGTCCTCTGCATCGCGCGGGAACTCATGGAACGGTTCATCACGTGCAACGATTCGGTGCAATTCGTGCCACATGGCCTTTCCGACACGGACTTCGACAGCCTCCTGCCAACGAACGGCCTGCCCGCGCCCCGAGGCTATGCCCTGTACATCGGCAACATCAATGATCGACACGATTTCGCCCTCTGGGAACGTCTTTTCGCTGCCCACCCGGACCAGCATTTCGTGATCGTGGGCCCTTGGAACGTGACCGACCCGGTGGGGCGCCGCCTGTACGAGGAGCGCCCATACCCGAACGTCCATTTCCTCCGCCCGGTGAGGTACGAAATGCTCGCCCCCTTGATCGCGGGATCGGGATGTGGGTTCCTCTTCTTGAAGCGCGAGCATCCGGCGAACCGCATCTCGAGCCAGAAGGTGGTGCAGTTCATGGCCCAGGGAAAGCCCTTCTTCTGCAGTTGGCTATCGGAATACGCGGACCGTCGGCACCTGGTGCACATGAGCGACAGCCACGAGGAGGCCTTGGAACAATTCGCCGCGTGGCACCACCATGGCGAACGGCCCGAAGCACGCGAACAACGCCTGGCATTCGCCAACACCCTGCGATTCGACCACCTCATCGAGCACCTGCCCTTCCGGCTATGACCGAAACCCCATTGCACCATACGCGCTCCATGCCCGGGGTGATCATGCGCCCGGTCCGGCAAGATGCCCCGCCAAGGACCGTGCGACCCCGCGTTGGTCCGCATCCTGGTCGGGTATCTTTCGGGATCCGCGGGAACCGTGCCACCATGGTCAGTAACGCACCGATCAACACCACCCACCGAGATCGAACATGAGGCGAGGGCTCTTCTACACCTTGCTGACCCAAGCCCCCACGCTGCTGCTGTACTTCGTGGCCAGCACCTTGATGACCCGCATGCTCGGCGAGGTGGGCCGCGGCGAATATGCGTTGATCACCAATTTCGGTGCGCTCCTGGCCATGGTCATGGGGCTGAACATCGGAGGTGGGATCACCTACTTCGTGGCACGGGCGGCCGATAACGTTCGCGAGACGATCAGTGCGGCCCTCGCTGTACTTCTGATCAACATCGTGCTGGCACCGTTGATCCTTGGCGTGGTCTCCTTGAATGGCACACTCACCGAACTGTTCATGCCCGACACAAGGCAACACTGGACCTACTGGGCCTTCGTTTGCCTCTTCGTGATCCAAAGCCTGGTGAACAACACCGTTTCCGGTGTGCTGCTCGGGTTGAAGAAGTTCGCCGCGCTCAATACCATGAGCGTGCTCAATGCCGGCTTGAGCGCATTGGGCATGCTGGTCCTCTTCATGATACCACAGGTGAAAGAGGATGCGTTCCTGTGGATCCTGGTGGCCACCACCGTGACAAGCACCGTGGTGACACTGACATGGTGTGCGATGTATCTCTTCCATGTGCGGATGCTTCCCGGACCGAACTGGTCCTGGGCCGTACTGAAGCCCATCCTCGCGTTCTCCATGTTAGGTCATCTGAGCAACTTGATCAACCTGGTGAACTACCGGTTCGATGTGTGGGTGGTGGACCAGCACCATGGTGTGGCGCAACTCGGTCTGTATGCGGTGGCTGTGGGATTAGGGCAGCTCCTGTTCAATGTGCCCGATCCGTTCTCCAGGGTGGTCCAACCCTTCCTCTTCGGGCAACGGACCGATGCGATGCTGGCACGGTTCAAAGCCGTGGCCCGCCTGAACTTCACGGTGCTGGTGCTCCTCGCGCTGGGTATGGCCGCCACCGCGCCATGGATCGTACCCCTGCTCTTCGGAGCGGAATTCGCCCCCTCAGTGGCACCGCTCCGCCTGTTGCTGCCGGGCATCGTTCTTTCGGGCGCCGCCAAGTTGTTGGCCCAGTTGGTGATCCAAGGCGGGCTGCAGCACTTCAACCTGATGGCCACAGCGATCGCGGCGGTGGTCACCGTGGTCCTGGACCTGGTGCTGATCCCCTCCTGGGGGCTCCATGGTGCAGCCGTTGCCAGCACGGTGGCCTATAGCGTGGTGCTCCTGATCATCCTGAGCACGATCCGGTCGCGCATGGGCATCGCGATCCACGACATGTTCATCCTTCACCGTGCCGATATCGCACTGCTCCGGCAACGCCTTCCGGGGGATGGGCCGAAATAATGGATCACCGAATTCCAGGAGGGATGATGGAACAAGGCCCGATACTGTGCTTGGTGGGATGGTGGCCCGAACCGGGCAGCGTGGCGGGGATCTTCATCTTGGAACACCTCCAAGCCATTGCACGACACCGGGCCGTGGAGGTGGTGTACACCACGGTGGAGAAGAGCCACCGTCCGGTGCCGACGCTCACGATCCGAACCGGCATCGAAGCGGGCCTCACCGTACATCGGATCCAGATACGGACACCGATACGGCGCTACGGCGTACCGACGATCCTGGTCCGCATGGCCTACAAGCGCTTGCTGCGGCGCGTACCCAAACCGGCACTGGTGCACATCCACGTACGTACCGACGAAACGGCCTGCGGCACCGGGATCGCCAGGGCATTGGGCGTACCCGTGGTGGTCACCGAGCACAATTCGTTCTATCACCTCGGCATCCGTGCCCTACCCCCCAAGGCCCAGGCCACGGAACGTGCGCGCATCGCCCAGTGGTTCGCCGACCCCACCATCGCCCGGGTGATGCCCGTTTCGAATGACCTGGCCCGTGTGCTGGTGTACGACCATGGCGTGCGCGAGGACCTGGTGACGGTGATCCCCAATGTGGCGGCCGATGTGTTCCATGCCGGCCTGCCCCCACCCCCAGGATCATTCCGCATGCTGCTGGCCGCGGTTTGGCGCCCACCAAAGGACCATGATGTGTTCATTCGGGCGATGCGCGAACTGCCCGATACGGTACGCCGGTCGTGCATCGTGGAATGGGCGGGCTACGGACCTGACATGGCCACGATCGTTCAACGTTGTGCCGCGGAACTGCCCGATGTGGACATCCGTTTCCCCGGCTTGCTCTCCAAGAGCGAAATGGCCGATGCCATGCGGCAGGCGCATCTTTTCATTCTCCCCACCAAGGCGGACAACCTCCCGTGCGTGGTACTGGAAAGCCACTGCTGTGGCACCCCCGTGCTCAGCATGCGGGTGAACGGCCTACCCGAGCTGATCGACGACACCAATGGCGTTCTCGTTCCGCCCTCTTCGCCCCAAGCCCTGGCCAAGGCTTTGGAGGAGCTGATGACCGGCAAACACCGCTTCGACCGCCAAACCATCGCGAACACCGCGCGGCAACGATACGCCGCCTCCGCCGTGGGCGCCCGGATCGACCAGGTGTACAGGGAGGTGCTCGGTGTGAAGGCCGATGAGCTCGGCTGATCGCCGCCGTGTTGCCATCACCTCGAGGAAACACCATCGGAACATCGGATGCCCGCCGATCCGCTCGCCCATTCTCCACTTGCCATCATCGATCGGTCTGTTCCGTACGTCCCGCTACGAAACCGGTCCTCGGTATCGGCCGATATGGAACCATATCGCGGCGTTGATCGGTCGCGTATCCGTCGGGGGCACGAACACCAGGATATCACACGAACCGCAACGACCAGGCGCCCGCTTCCAACGGCAGGAACTCCAACTGAGCCGTCGGGTTCTCCTGCTTCCACCGTTCGGCGATGCGGCTCTCGTGCGCCCGTGAACCATCGTCCATCAACACCCGGCTGCCCGCGGTGAAACGGTCGCGCAACAAGGGCACCGCAGGGTACCGCGCTTGATCCTGCACGCTTTCCGGAGGGCCATCCACCACCAACAGCTCGATCCGCGCAGGCAGGTCGGCCCGGCGGTGGTCGTACCAACGATGAACGACGCCATTGATGCGATGCTCCACCAAGGGGGCATGCACCACGCTCACGAAATCATCCAACCCGAGTTGCCGCACCATGTTGCGCGTGCGCTCGGCGTAGGTCGGTTCATGCTCCAAGGACACCACTTTACCCCGGCCCAACTGTTGCAGACACAACCCGATGATGACCGTGGACACCCCGCTGCTCGCCTCCACCACATGTGCGGGCTTCTCGCGAAGGATGTGATCGGCGATCTCGCGCAACAGGTCGGGGGATGAAGCCCACCCCCGGGTAGCTGGCAATGGTGCAGTGGGTTTCAGCACCCAGAACAGGCCGATCAACGCCTCGACCTGGGAAAAGGTGGCCCTGTTATCCACCAGGGTGCGCCCGAAAAGGCGGATGGATAGGCCACGGGCTTCCACAAGCAGCCCGGCCAAGAAAATGCCCATCAAGGTGATCAGCGTTGGCAGCACATACCGTTGGTCCACCTCGCCCAGCAGGAAGCCCAAGCCCCCGATCAGCACGGGTACGCCCACCACCACCAGCCACTGCCTGCCGTTCATACGTGCCATGCACCCTGCGTATGGGCACAAGAATAAACAAACGGCCGTACAGGAAGCAAACCCCGTGCAGCTCCCCCGTCCACCTCGTGCAGCCCGTCAGATTGACTACCATTGCACACCCATCAACACCATGACAGGACCCTTAGGAACCCGTGGCCGCCCCGCCCTGCGGTGCAAGGAGGTTCGGAGCGACCAACCAAGCGGTAATCGCCTCCATGTCCGGGAAGGAGATCGTCCGGTGCCCATGGCGTGGCACCCATGACCCAGGCCGATCGACCACCGATGCACGTGCTGCACACCTTCGCGAACAACACCACGGTGCCCTACCTCACCTGGTTCACCGACCGCGCCGTGGCAGAAGGCGCGCCGCGCTACAGCTTCATCATCATGCATCGGGAACGGCCGAAGATGATGGACGAGATGCGCGCCAAGGGCTTCGAGGTGGTGTGGATCCCCTACGATGACGGGAAGCGCAAGCGCGGCATGCTGCGTGCCCTGCCACTGCTCTGGTGGCACATCCTGCGGCTGAAGCCCGATATCGTCCACGTGAACCTGTTCGACGACAGCCTACCCGGACTGATGGCCGCATGGTTCGCCGGGGTACGGCGCCGGGTGATCACCCGGCAGGATACCGGCTTCCACTGGATGCATGCACCGCGCTGGGTGGCCTTGGACCGCTGGAACAACCGCATGGCCACCCGGATCATCGCCATTTCCGAGGAGAACAGGCGCTTCATGATCGACAAGGAACAGGCCCCGCCGGAGAAGGTGGTCCTGGTCCACAACGGCATTCCTCCGGACCGGTTCACCCGGCAACACCCCGAGGTGATGCAGGATCTCCGCACCCGATTCGGCATCGGACCCGACCACCTGGTGATCGGGAACGTGGCCCGGCACGTGGAATGGAAGGGCCATCGCCATGTGATCCAGGCCGCTGCCCTCCTGGTGGCCACCCATCCGAACGCGCGCTTCCTGCTCTGTGGCGCCGGTGCGGGACGCGAGGCCATGGAACGATTGGCCCTGGACCTCGGCCTCCACGACCACGTCACCTTCATCGACCGCATCGAGCCCGAGCACATGCCCTCCTTCTACGGCATCCTCGACCTGTACATCCACGGCGCCACCTTGGAGCCCTTCGGGCTGGTGTACGCCGAGGCCATGCTGAACGGCATTCCCGTGGTGAGCACACGAACCGGTGCCGCGCTCGATGCCATCACCGACGGAGAGAGCGGGATCCTGGTGCCTGAGGCCAATGGTGCGGCCCTGGCCCAGGGGGTGCTGCGGCTGCTGGCCTTGGACCGGAAGGCCGTTGGCCGGGCCGGACGCGATGCCGCCAGGAACCTCTTCGTTTTCGACCGTATGTGGCAAGGCACCATGGCTGTCTATAACGACCTGATGAGGAAATGACCCAAGAACCGCTCATCACCGTGATCACACCGGCGTACAATGCCGCTGCGTACATCGAGGAAGCCCTGCGGTCGGTGCTGGCACAAACACACCGGAACCTGGAACTGATCGTGGTGGACGATGGCTCGAAGGACGCCACGGCCACCATCACCCGATCGCTGGGCGACCCACGGATATGCGTGATCTCGCAACCCAATGGTGGTGTTTCGGCGGCCAGGAACACCGGCCTCGGCCTGGCCAAGGGCGAATACATCACTTTCCACGATGCCGATGATGGCATGGAGCCCACCAACCTGGCCGAAAAGCTCCGGGCCGTGCAGGAACACCAGGTGGACTGGGTGTTCGGCGACCTGATCCTCTGCGACCCGCAACTTCGACAGACCGGCATCATGCGGGGGACGGAAGGGGATGTGGTCCGGACCGTCCTGCTCGGCATCGACACTGCCGTACCCGGCACCAGCAGCAACATCTTTCTCAAGGCCCGTTGTTTCGACAAGGGATATCGTTTCCCACTGAACCTCTCCAACGCCGCGGATCAGCACCTGGTGCTCTCCATGGCGAGCGCGTATCCATACCGCCACATCCCACGGGCGCTCACGCGCTATCGCGTCCTATCCACGAGCATGAGCAAGAACGTGGCGTTGTACGAAGCCGATCATCTGCGGCTGCATGCGGCCGCGGCGGCCATGGGCCTGCTCGATGACCCCGGGTTCGCGCGGATCTGCCGCGCCAACGCCTGCTGGTCCATCGGTGGAAGCTGGTGGGTGAACGGGCGTGCACCGGCCAAGGCGATCCCCTGGTTGCTCCGTGCGGTGATCACCGACCCCCGGGTGTTGCTGCGCAGGCTACAACGCGGGCGCAAGGGGCGTTCGGCCTGACCGACACCTCAGCCGCGGGACGCCTTGCAATGCTGTTCCCACGCCCAGGCCGAACGCATCATCTCACTCAGGTCGCGTTTCGCCTTCCAGCCCAACAACCGCTCGGACTTGGTGGTGTCCGACCAAATGGCCCCGACATCGCCAGCCCGCCTTGGCCCCAGCACATGGTTCACTTTCACCCCGGTCACTTGCTCGAAGGCCGTGATCGCCTCCAGCACGCTCACGCCATCACCGGTCCCCAGGTTGATGATCTCATGCCGATCCTCCATGGCCCCCCCCATCGTACGGTGCAACGCCGCGATATGCGCATCGGCGATATCGCTCACATGCACATAGTCGCGTATGCACGAGCCATCGCGCGTGTCGTAATCGGTGCCGTGCACGTACATCCGGGGCAAACGGCCGCTGGCCGCAAGCGTGACCACGGGCACCAGGCTGCTCGGCGCGTTCTTGGGGTCCTCGCCGTTGAGGCCGCTGCTGTGCGCGCCCGCCGGGTTGAAATACCGCAGGGAGATCGCGTTCATCCGGGGATCGATGCGCACATGGTCGGCCACGATACGCTCGCCGATCTGCTTGGTGTAGGCGTAAGGTGATTCGGCGTGCCCCAACGGCGTTCCCTCGCTCACCGGGAGCGATGCGATATTGCCATACACCGAGCACGACGAGGAGAAGATGAACCGCTGCACGCCGTGCGCCGTACAGGCCTTCAGCACATTGAGGAGCGAAGCGATGTTGTTGTGGTAGTACTTGTGTGGATCGGCCACCGACTCGGGCACGGACTTGTACGCGGCGAAATGAATGACCCCGGCGATGGGGCCTTCTGCGGCGAACACCCGTTCAACGGCATCCATCACGCAGAGGTCCACCGCATGGTTCCGGACCCGATGGCCGGTGATGGTCTCGATCCGGTCGAACACCGAGGGATCCGCATTGCCGAAGTGATCCAGGGACACCACTTCGCCCTTCCATGCGGCCAGCAGCTCGATGATGGTGTGCGAACCGATGTAACCGGCACCTCCGGTCACCAATACCTTACCGTTGTCCATTGCCATAGATGCTGCGGTAGATCGTTTCCGCGATGCCAAAGTTGCGATACTTCTCGGCCAATGGCCTGATGCGCTGGTAAAGTGCTTCGTGGCCTTCGGCCAGCAAGGCATCCATTTCCAACACCGCACGTCGGTAGCTGTCCGTGGAAAGCCCCTGCAGCACCACCCCGGCCCTGGCCTCGGCGATGATCCGCGAATCGTCGGAGATATCGGGGTTGATCAGCACCGGCAGCCCCAGCGCCCAGTACTCACCATCCTTGATCGGCGTACAGTAGCGCTTGGTGGGCACGCTGCGCACGGGGGTGAGCGCGAAGTCGCCCAACCCCATGTACAAGGGCACTTCCGCATGGGGCACGAAACGGATGGTGAACATGGAGGGATCCAGGCCCGCGGTGCGCATGTAGGGCTCCAGCTCCTCGGCACCATGGGCGGTGAGCAGCAGCGCATGGAAGCGCTCCCCCCAATGGTCCCGTGCCACCCGCAGCAGATCGAACACCTCTTGGTCCAGGTAGATCCCGCCGAACTTACCGGCGTACACCGCCACGAGCTTCCCCTCGAGCCCCATGCGGCGCAGCAGCTCGGGCGACTTCCGGTGCGCCCAGGAGAATCGGTCCAGGTCCACACAGGCGGGCTTCACGAAGAAGCGCTCGCACGACACGCCGAATTTCTCCCGCGCATAGCCCCGCATCCCCTCGGCACAGGCGATGTGCGCCACCGCACGGCGGCTCTGCGACCTTTCGGACCGGAACAAGGTGCGGAACGCCATGCCGGAGCGCCGCCAGGTCCCGTTCTCCACCATGGCCTCGGCATGCGGCTCGTAACTGTCCAACACCAACGGCCTTCCCGAAAGCACCGAGAGCAGGTGGCCGATCATGCCGGCAGGCGTACACCAGGCATGGATGGTGCGCACCTGTTCCCTGCGGATCACGCGCAAGCCATGCCAGAGCAGGCGCGCCATCATGGCGAGGGCCGCTGGGCCGAAGGGCACGTACCGGAACGCGTGCAGCTGGATCCCTGGCTCCACGGATCGGCTCCCTTCCCGCCCATCCTTTTCCAACGTGAAGAGGTGGATGACACTCCCCGGCGGAAGCACCTTGCGCATGATGCGCAGGTAGGGCAGCGTATAGGTCTGCACCAACGCATCGGCGAAGCTCCAGTAGGTGAGCACGAGCACCGCATGGGGACGCGCTCCATAGCCCGTCGAGGTCTCTACTGCCGGAACGCTGTTCTGGACCTCCTTCATCGACCGGTGGGTTGACCGACCTTGTTCGGTGCGGGTGCCTTCCGCTTGCGTCGGACCACGTCCACGATATCCTTGATATGGCCCGTGCCCATGCGGAACTCCCGAAGGTCGAACTTGAGGTTCCGTTGTTCCAAAGCCCGCTTCACGCGGGCGAGGTACACCACGATGACCATGGTGCTGATGTAGAACGGGACCAACGGGATCTTGAACCGGACCAACGCTCCGAAGTTGGGCGTGGTGACCCCCACGATGAAGGCGAACAGGATGGAGAAGACGATCGTCATCAGCAACAGAGGCGTTCCCAGCAGGCTTTGTACGAAGAAGCGGGGGCCTGCCCGGAGGATGGCCAGGATGGTGACACCCAGGATCCAGAGGTTCTCCAACCCGCTCAGGCGCATCATCACGTTCCGCGCCTCCCACAAGTAGGGTCTGAAAAGCGCTGCGTTCACCGCAACGGGGAACTTCGACAACACACCGGTCCAGGTACCATCGAACTCGCCCAGTTCAAAGGAGTTCTTGCCATACGCGGCGGCGTTCGAGAGATCACCCTGGGTCACCTGGATGGTCACCAAGGCATCCTCCAAGGCGAATTTGTCCAACATGCTTCCCAGACGGCTCAGCACCAACACGCTCACCCCCACCATGGAGACGATACCGATGGGTAGCAAGACGAACCGGAACAGGAGGTTGCGCACCTTGACCACCCTGAAGTACAGGAGCCAGAGCACGGTGGCCGGGAACAACACCATGAAGATGTACGGCTTGATGGCGATGAGCATGAGCCCGCTGATCGCCACACCCACATAGTTCCAATGCAGCCGCCGTCGTTTGAAGAAAGCCTCATCCACCGCGTGCACCCACCAACAGGTGGCGCTGAAGGTGAAGGTGTCCTTGAGGATCGCCGACCCCCAGAAGATGACCGATGGCATGAACAGGAAGGCGATCGCAAGCTGCCGATACAGCTGGGGGTAGTAGCTCACGAAGGTGCGATAGCACGCCCACGGGCCATAGAACGACATGCTGGCCACCAACAAGGCGGTGACGAGGAAGCTCTTGAACGTGAAGAATGAGAATACGCTCACCAGCCGGATCACCGTGAAGGTCCGATCCTCGAAGAACAGATATTGAAGGGGCTTCGCCGTGCTGAGCGTGTACTTGGACCATGCCTCCATGGAATTGTCGCCCATCATCTGGTGCAGATACTCCATGGGGTTCTCCACGGCCAGGTTGCGCATCGCCAAAGCCGAGAAGTAATAACCCGCGGCATCGCCCCCAGCGTAGTAGTAGAAGTAGATCAGGGTGAACGCCATGCCCCCGAACACCTTGGCCAGCATGCCCCAGACATAGTACTGGTACTCCGGCGCCTTCTTGATCATGATCGCCTTGGTGCGCGCGAACGACACGTAGAGCAGGAAGACATACAGGCCACCGAGCAGCCACTCCCAATAAGCGATCTCGACCTCGCCGAAGTAGTAGACGCTGATCAGGGGGGCCATCGATCAACCTTGGCGGCCTAACCAGACCGTGAGTTGCATACCGCGGCCGGTGCGCGCCATGTACCAGGTCAGCAAGGGGCTGATGAACGCCGGGGCGTAGGTCTGGCACACGTCGTAATAATGGCGCAACAGCCGATACCCCGTTCGCCTGCCATCCTGCGCGAAGCTCTCCGGGCTGAATTCGTACAAGTGATAGGGCCTGTGCATAGGGCTGATGTTCGCCACATGGTCCAGCCCTTGCAACCGATACACCGCATTGAACAGGCTGTTCATCAACCAGCGCGACGATGGCACCTCGATGTGCATGACGCCACCGGGTGCCAGCCACCCCATGGCCTTGCGGATGCTCTCATGCGGATCATAGAGATGTTCCAGCACCGCACCGAAGGTGATCAGATCGAATGTCCCTGGGGGATAGTCCACATCCTCGATACCACCGATGCGCAAACGTTCCGGACGGATCCCCATTTGTCCGATGGCCCGTGCATGGAACGGTTCAGAGGGCTCGAACCCATGTGCTTCGAAGCCCGCCTTTTCCAAGGCGATCATGGCTTTGCCAAGACCTGCGCCGATATCCAGCGCGCGCATCGTACCCGAACGTGGGCCGAGCAACTCCTTCGCATGGTCGATCTCGCGCTGGAAATACCCCGGAACCACGTTGAAGTATTCCGGTCGCCAATAATCCTCCGGCGGTACGCCATAGTGATCCTGGATGTCGAAGGGTACGGGCTGCGGGTCGGCGAACACCAGCCGGCAACGGGTACAGCGTACAACGGTGGTGGTGATGGAACGCTGCTTGCGCGGGAACTTGCCCTGTGGTCGGTCGGCGCGCCTTCCCAGGACCTCATGCGCGCTCGTCGGCGACCCGCACATGTTGCAGGCCTCCACGGGCTTGAAGGTGTATCGTGAAATGGCGTGGGTAAGGGACATGGGCAGCACGAGGTATCCGGGCCGGGCGAAGGTAGACTTCTGCGGTCGCCGATCCGCGCCAACGACCGTCGACGGCATCAATGGTGGTAGGGGCTTCCTTGCAGGATGGCCGTGGCCCGATACAGCTGTTCGGCGAAAAGCACCCGCACCAGCTGGTGCGGAAAGGTCATCGCGGAGAGCGCCAGCACCAGATCGGCCCGTTCGCGGACCTCATCCGTCATACCATACGCACCACCCACCACGAACACCACCTTGCGCACCCCTTGATCGCGCCAAGCCCCCAGGCGCCCGGCGAAACCAACGCTCGTGAGCGGCGTGCCGCGCTCGTCCAGCACCACGACGCGCTCGCCGGGTTTCAGCGCCGACATAATTCGGTCACATTCAACCCGTTGCTGGTACGCCACCTCGCCCTTTCCCGCCTCGGGCAGCACCGTCTGCTCCACCGAGAAGCCGCGCGGCAGCCTTCCGAGGTAGTGCGTCACCAGGTCCGATACCGGCCCACGGTCCGTTCGCCCCACCATTAACAACCTGAGTTCCATGCCCGTACAACTGTTCGTAATTCTCCGACCGGCACTCTGATCCGTGGCCCGGTATTTGCCAAATTTCGCCACAAATGAAACGATCGATGTCCAGATCAGCCCTGTTGTTCGCTCTCCTGCTCTCGGTCTTCGGGCTGCGTGCCCAGGATGGTGTGAAAGACCAGGTCGTTCAAGCCATGCGCACCGGCAACTCCAAGGAGCTGGCCGCACATTTCATCGCCAACATCGACCTCACCGTGAAGGAGACCTCCGACGTATACAGCAAGGCCCAGGCTGAGCAGATCGTCCGGAAGTTCTTCAACGACAACCCGCCGATCGACCTGGTGATCGAGCACAGCGGGGTGAGCAAGGTGGGCGATAAGTACTACATCGGCATCCTGCGCACCCGGACCGGGTATTTCCGGGTGACGTTCTTCCTGAAGAAGGCCGACTCCGGGTTCCAAGTGAAGCAACTCCGGATCGAGAACAGCAAGAACGACTTCTGACCGTGCTTCCACCAGACACCGACACCCTCATCGCCCTGGCCTTCCGCGAGGATATCGGCGATGGGGACCATACCTCGCTGAGTACCATCCCGGCCAACGCACGTGGCGCCGCACGCCTGTTGGTGAAGGGCGATGGCGTGCTGGCCGGCGTGGAGCTGGCACAGGCCGTGGCCGCACACTTGGACCCCGCCCTCGCCTTCCGGGTGTACCTGGAGGACGGTGCGCTGGTGAAACACGGCGATATCGCCTTCAACCTGATCGGCGCCACGCGCAGCATCCTGATGGTGGAGCGCGTCCTGCTCAACTTCATGCAGCGCATGAGCGGGATCGCCACCATGACCCGCCGGTACGTAGAGGCCGTGGAAGGTACCGGCTGCCGCATCCTCGACACCCGGAAGACCACACCCGGCCTGCGCGGCGTGGAGAAATGGGCGGTACGCCTGGGCGGCGGCCACAACCACCGCCAGGGGCTGTACGACATGATCATGATCAAGGACAACCACCACGACTTCGCCGGTGGCATACCCTTGGCCATCGCGGCCGCCAAAGACTACCTGGCACGCACAGGCCGTTCCCTGCCCATCGAGGTGGAGACCCGCAACCTCGACGAGGTGCAACAGGTGCTGGACACGGGTGGCGTACAACGCATCATGCTGGACAACTTCACACCCGATCTCCTTCGCCAGGCCGTGCAACGGATCGATCGCCGGTACGAGACGGAAGCCTCCGGGGGCATCAACCTGAACACCGTGCGCGCCTTCGCCGAAACCGGGGTCGACTTCGTTTCCGTGGGCGCCCTCACCCATTCGGTACCCAGCCTCGACCTGAGCCTGAAAGCCCTTTGAGGAATGAACGAGCGGCTCAAGCGCAGGCTCCTCTATTCCCGGCAGAACCGCCGCATGATCGGCTGGGCAAAACGCATCATCCTCCCGGGGTTCGAAGGGTTCAGCCTGTACGAGATCAGCCGGTTCTTCTTCAACGCGCTCTTCGAGGGCAACCTCATCACCCGGGCTTCCGCCATCTCCTTCAAGGTGTTCCTCGCCTTCTTCCCCGCCGTGCTGGTGATGCTCACCATGATCCCCTACGTGCCCATCGCCGATCTCCAGACCAAGCTGCTGGCCACCTTCCACGACATGCTGCCCCAGGAGGTGTACGCCTTCATTGAAAGCACCCTGCACGACCTGTTGATCCGCAAGCATGGCGCCCTGCTCTCGGTCAGCTTCCTGGTGGGGGTGTACATGGCCAGCAACAGCATCGATGCCATCCTGGTGGGATTCAGCGGCAGCGCCAACCACACCACCTGGCATTCGGCCCTGAAACAGCGCCTGCTGAGCCTGGGGCTGCTCATGGCCCTCTCCATCCTCACCCTCATCGCCATCCCCCTGCTCACCTTCAGCGGTTCGCTCATCTACCGCCTGGAGGAGGTCGGCTTCTTCTCCAGCTACTTCCAGGTGGCCGCCCTGTTCGCCGCCAAGTGGGTTGTTTCCATCCTGGTGGTGGTGATGTTCGTTTCCCTGCTCTACAATGCCGGCGACCCCACCACGCGCCGATTCAGGCTCTTCACCCCGGGTGCCATCCTTGCGGTGGTGCTGATCATGGTGGTCTCCCAGGCGCTGGCCTTCATGTTCTCGTACATCACCGACTACAACGCCCTATACGGCTCCATCGGTGCCATCCTCGCGGTGCAGCTCTGGCTCTACTTCAACATGATCGTGCTCTTGGTGGGTTACGAGCTGAACACCAGCATCGTGCGCGCCCGCATCCAACGCCGCGAACGCCTCGAGCTACGCCGCCGACCCGTGGCCTAAGGAACTGTTCGGCCCTTCGCCCTGGTCGTCCGACAAGGCCCGGGCAGCCCCATGGTCCGTCGATCGCGCCTCAGTAACTTGGGCCACACCATGCGGCACCTCCTTTTCCTGCTCACGGCTTGTGCCGCGCTGTTGCTCGAGGCACAACCCTTCGATGCCAAGCACCCGCCCAACACCTACCGCAACGCCGACAATCCGCACTACTGGAAGAACCGGCCTCCCTATCCCGGCTATTGGCAGCAGGATGTGCACTACCTGATCAAGGCCCGGCTGGACGACCGCACGGATGCCGTGCAGGGCGAGCTCACCCTGTAC
>CAUJED010000005.1:0-20669 GCA_963169535.1 Bacteroidota bacterium
CGCCGGGCCGGAGATCGGCGTGGCCAGCACCAAGGCCTTCACCGCCCAGGTCACCGTTCTCACCCTGATGGCCCTGATGATCGGCCAGAAGAAGGGCACCCTGAGCGGAAGTAACTTCTACCGGTTGCTGAACGAGCTGGACGCCATCCCCGACAAGGTGCAGAAGGTGATGCAGACCGAGGCCCAGATCAAGTACATCGCCGACATCTACAAGGATGCGACCAACGCGCTGTACCTGGGCCGGGGATACACCTTCCCCGTGGCGTTGGAAGGCGCGCTGAAGCTGAAGGAGATCAGCTACATCCATGCGGAGGGCTACCCCGCTGCGGAGATGAAGCACGGCCCCATCGCCCTGATCGATGAAGCCATGCCCGTGTTCGTGATCGCCACCAAAGGTGCCAGCTACGAGAAGGTGGTGAGCAACATCCAGGAGGTGAAGGCGCGCAAAGGCAAGATCATCGCCATCATCAACGAGGGCGATACCGTGGTGAAGCAGCTTGCGGACCATGTGATCGAGATCCCCGAAACGGCCGACCCCTTGGTACCGCTGTTGAGCGTGGTGCCCCTGCAACTCATCAGCTATTACATCGCCGTGATGCTGGACCGCAACGTGGACCAGCCTCGCAACCTGGCCAAGAGCGTTACCGTGGAGTGAGCTGCTCCTTCGGCCGCCCCCACATGATCACCCGATCATTGTCGCGGAACGGGGTCAGGTCCTTGGCGAACAGCAGGTGCCCCAGGTCGATCAGCGGTAGCACCCCGAACCCACCGAAGGTGAGGCCGTAGATCACCGCCACCCGGGGGGTGGTGCCTAAGTAGATCCGGTGTGCGGCGAAGGGCCCCAGCAGCAACGCAAGACCGCTGCCCACCCAGCGCTGATCCTCCCGCACCACCTGTACGGAATCGGCCTTGGGTACGGCCGCCTTGGGTACGAAGGGCCCGCCGGCCCGGGTGATCGGACCACATATCAGGCAACAGCCGAGGAACAAGGCCTTCAAACCGGTAGCCAGGGGGGCCTTCATGCCTCAAAAATAGTTCGGGCGCCAACGGATGTTCCGTAGCGCCCGAACCGCGATGCGACGATGGGTCACTTACCGGCCGTGTAGCGACGTGCCACTTCGGACCAGTTGACCACGTTCCAGAACGCGGCGATGTAGTCGGGCCGGCGGTTCTGGTAATGCAGGTAGTAGGCGTGCTCCCAAACGTCCATGCCCAGGATGGGCGTTCCACCGCAGCCCGTTCCGGGCATCAACGGGTTGTCCTGGTTGGGGGTGCTACAAACCTCGAGCTTGCCACCCTTGTGAACGCAGAGCCAAGCCCAGCCGCTGCCGAACCGCGTGGCTCCAGCAGCAGCGAACTTCTCCTTGAAAGCCTCGAACGAGCCGAACGCGGCATCGATGGCCGCGGCGAGCTCGCCCGTTGGTGCACCCCCGGCATTGGGGCCCATCACGGTCCAGAACAGGCTGTGGTTGTAGTGTCCACCGCCATTGTTGCGGACCGCCATGTTGGTCATATCCATGGACTTCATCAGCTCCTCGATGGGCTTGCCCGCATCGGGCGAGCCCTCCAAGGCCTTGTTCAGGTTGGTCACGTAGGCGTTGTGGTGCTTTCCATGATGGATCTGCATGGTCAGCGTATCGATGTGGGGCTCCAACGCATCATGGGCGTATGGAAGTTGTGGTAGGGAAAAAGCCATTTTGGTCGTTTTCTGGCGGGTTTCTGTCGAATGTACAGGCCGAAGGTAAGGCTTGGAAGGGTCCACCCCTTGTACGGATCCATCCGGCAACTACATTTGCGCCCACTTTCACCAAAAAGCACAAAAACAATGATCAAGAAGTTCGCACTGCTCGCCACGATGGCAGCTTTCTTCGTGGCCTGCGGAAGCAGCACCCAGGAGAACATGGAGAACAAGGTTGATGAGAGCGCAAACGCTGCTCAGGAGGCCTTGGATAAGGCTGCTGCTGAGGCTGAAGCCGCTGCTGCTGAGGCTAAGGCTGCTGCTGAGGCTGTTGTTGACACCGCCGCTGCTGCTGCTGCTGGCGCTGTGGAGACCGCCAAGGAGGCTGTCGCTCACTAAGCGATAACACGCAAAGACACACGAAAGGGGCCTTTTGGCCCCTTTCGTTCTTCATACCCCTGCCATCGATCCGGCGTTATGGCGCACCCACCTCGGGGTGCTCCACCAATTCCTTCCGGGCTTGCTGATAGGTGCGGTCCTTCTGAAGCATGATCCGGTAGTAGCCATCGTCGCCCCACACGTTCCGCGCAATGCCAGCCTTGATCCTCATGGCGATCTGCTCGCGCGAGCGCTGGGCGTCGGCCGGGCGGTGCTCGATCCCTTCCTTGGTCGCGAAGCGTTCCAACTCGGCCAACAAGGCCGATCCCACTGTATACCGCCGAGCAAAATCCTCACTGGACCTATACTGGGCGAGCAACCTGGCCCGTTCACGATCGGCCACATTGAAGGCGAACTGGATCAGGGTCCCGCTGAAGAACAGGTCGGTGAGGTAGGCTGAGGTCTCCAGCGTATCCGTGGGGATGAACAGGTCAGGCATCACCCCGCCTCCACCATAAACGGTCCGCCCCTTCAGGGTCTTGAAGAGTTGGGTGCTGTCAATGGGGATGCTGTCCATGTTCCACAGTTCACCATGGCTGGCCCGCGCCTCGAAATCGTCCATGTAATCGACCCCTTCCCCGTACGGACGCTGGATGGACCTACCGCTGGGCGTATAGTACCGCGCCGTGGTGATCCGTACCGCACTGCTATCCGGCAACGGCACATGCTCTTGGACCAGGCCTTTACCGAATGTTCGCCGCCCCACGAGCAGGCCACGATCGTTGTCCTGAAGCGCTCCCGCCACGATCTCACTGGCGCTGGCCGACCCCTCGTCTATCAGCACGGCCACGGGGATGCGCTCATACCCCCCCGACGCTGTGGCCGTCGCCTCCTGCCTGGGGGAATGCAAGCCCTCGGTATAAACGATGTCCAAACCCCGTGAAAGGAATTCATCGGCCAGGTCGATCGCGGCGTTGAGGAACCCGCCTCCATTACCGCGTAAGTCCAGTACGAGGCGCTTCATCCCCGTGGCCATCAAGGTATCGGCGGCCCGGACGAACTCTTCGTGGGTGTTCTTCGCGAAGCGTACCAGTTTGATATAGCCGGTGCCGTCATCGTCCAGAATGATGGCCGCCACGCTGTGGATCGGGATCTTGCCCCGCTCTATGCTGACCTCGAACGGGTTGGGCTTCCCATGGCGCAAGATCTCCACCTGCACGGTGCTCCCCTTGGGTCCGCGAAGGTGCTTCATCACCTGGTCGTTGGTGATCCCGATGCCGGCGAGCTTCTCGCCATTGGCCGAAAGGATACGGTCTCCTGCCCGGATGCCCACCGTGGCGCTAGGGCCACCCTCCACCGGCGAGATCACCACCACCGTATCGTGCTGGATGGAGAACTCCACACCGATGCCATCGAAACTGCCTTCGAGCGGCTCCTGGGCGGCTCGGAGTTCGGCCGCACTGATGTAGTAGCTGTGCGGATCGAGGCGTTGGAGCAGGTCCTGCAGCACCTCATCCACCAGCTTGCCCTTCTGTACCGAATCCACGTACTGGGCATCGATCAGGTCGATCACCTGGCCGATCTTATCCGAAGCCGATGGTTTGCGAAGGTTGAAGACGGTGAACCCACCATTGTCCGAAGAGCCCATATCGCGCCCGATGAACAGCCCTGCCACCAAGCTGACCGCCACCAGGATCGGGTAGAACGGAGAAGCGCGCCTTCGCTGTTCGTACATGCTATTCGGCTTGCAATTGTGCGACCACCACCCCCCCCGCCCGCAACAGGTCCAGGCCCGAAGGATCCTTATACGCTTCCTTGAACACCAAGCGCTCGATCCCGGCCTGAAGCACCAGCTTGCTGCACTCTTTGCACGGGGAGTGTGTCAAGTACAACGTGGCGCCCCGCGCGTTGTTGGTGCTCCGTGCCACTTTAAGGATGGCGTTGGCCTCGGCGTGCAGCACATACCAGTGGGTAAGGCCGTCGGCGCCCTCACAATCGTTCGGGAACCCAGTAGGGGTGCCGTTATAGCCATCGCTGATGATCATGCCGTCCTTGACGATCAGGGCGCCCACTTTCTTACGGGTACAGTGGCTGAGCTTGGCCCATTCCAAAGCCATCTTCATGTACGCCTGGTCGTAACGCTCCTGTTTGGCTTGTAGACGTGCGTCGGACATGGGCATGGGGGTGAAATTAGTACGGCCGCGAATTGCGGCCGTACCAGGGTACCCAGGGCGGGACTCGAACCCGCACGAATTGCTTCACTGGTGTTTGAGACCAGCGCGTCTACCGATTCCGCCACCTGGGTGGGTGAAGAGGCTGCGAATGTAACACGTCCTGGCCGTTCAAACACCCCATGGAACGAACGGCTCAGCGGTCCACCGCCAACCGTATGTTGCCTCGATCGCCATCGCGGCTTTGTACACGCACGGTATACACTCCGGCGGGCAGCCCATGCAGATCCAGTGTGGCCGAGGCCAGACCGCTGGTCAACGGGGCGGGTCGCTGCAGAACAAGCTTACCGGAGGCGTCGTAGAGATCAATGGTGCCGACCCCGTTCGCCGCGTAGACCACCGTGGCACGGTCGGTGGCCGGATTAGGGAAGACCTCCATGCCAATGGCCCGTTCACGGGCATCGCCGATGCCCACGAGAGCGGCCTCTGGAAGGTAGAGGAAACCCTGGCCCGATTGTCCTGGCTGGCCATTCATCTCGGTGGTCGCGGCGTAGGCCCGTGCGACATAGGTGCCCAAGCCAGGTCGGTAGAATTCGGTGAGCGTACGGCTCATCTCGAAGGTGTTGCCCAGCCCTTGTTCCGTGTAGACCTCCGTGATGTCCAAGCGCAAGACGTTCTCCACCGTTCCCCAAGGAAGGACCAGATCCCCAAGACCGCTCACCGTGCAGCTCATCTCACCCTCCTGCGACACGGCCTCGCCGTTGTACGTGTAGCTGCCGGAGTACTCATCGGACCAGGAGTCGTTGAGCACCGCTGGGAAAATGAACTGGCGCAGGGGGTCGGTGAAGATGCTGGTGATCGGCAAGTTCGCCTGATAGGAACCAAGCACGTACAGGCCATCCTCCTCAACACTGTAGTAGGTGACCGAAGCACCATATTGCAGGGCGACCTCCGCATTCGGGAACTCACCTCCGACCGCACTACTCATGGGGTCGATGTAGGCCATGCTCTCGGGTGCTGCATTGCTTACCGCTCCGCTCGCATCCCAGACCTGGCCTTCGCCCGTACCGGCCAGTACCACCGGCCCACAGCTGATATAGGACCAGGTGCTTCCGATGGTCGGTGCGTTGCCCATGTCGAGTGTTTGCCCTTGGAGGGTGATGATCGGTGCAGCGGCGATCAGGAAGGAGAAGGTTGCGCGCATAAGGGATACTTATTCCGGCAAGCTAACACGAAGCGATCATGCTCCCAACCAGGCCGCCCGCAACCGGCGTTGAGCTGCCGTTGGTCGGCTCACGGGATGCAGGCTACCATGCTCATCGATGGTCACGCCCACCTTGGCGAACCACTCCTTCACCGGCAATACGCTCGGCTCGTTGAGATGACGTTGCAGGAAGGCGCCGATGTCCGGCCCGGTGAGCCGTGCGATGGTGGCGAAGAGTTCCTCGTCCTTGAAGGGTTTGCCGGGGCCATATTCCCGTTGCAGGTCCTGCACCAGCCGTTGCACGCCGTACGCGCCATTGGAGTGTTCGCGCAGGGCGATATCGAGGCCCATGCAGAAGAGCGTGCCCTTCAGGTAGAAATTGTAGTACTGGTCCTGGCGTTCCATGGCCTGCTGGCTCAGGTCGGTGAGCGGAATATCATCCGGGAATTTCCGCATCATCCGGATCTTCTCCTGCACCACGCCGAGGAACTCCTCCACGCTCTGGCGCCCCTGCTTGATGGGCATGTGCATCGCGAAGTACTCCGTCATGCCCTCGTAGAGCCAAAGGTGACGGCTCATGTGCGGGGTATTGAAGTCGTAGTGTTCGATCTCCTCGCTGTGCACGCTCAACGGGAGGATGGTGTGGAAGAATTCGTGACTGGCGATGCCGTACACGCTGCGTGCGATCATGGCCGGGTCCAGCGGCATGCAGAGCAGGACCAACGTGCTGGCGGAATGTTCCAGCCCATCGCCCATGGTACTGCCCTCCACATCGCTAGGGTTGTGGTAGATCAGGAAGGTGTAGTCCTTCACGGGAAGGGTGCCACCGAGGTAGGCGCGCTGATCGGCGAGCAGGGGGCGGATCTCCTTTGCCACGCTCTGCGCGATGGGCTGGCCGGTGGTGCTGTGGCAGGCCACCAGCACGTTGATGTCCGGCAGGCGGATGTGCGCGGTGTCTGCCGGGGCGATCAGCATCGGGTTGTCCACCAGATGGCGGTAGCTGCTGGCGTTGAAGGTGATCGCCTCACCGTTTTCATACATACGCGGCAGGCTGGTGGCGGCGTAATGCGTGGCGGGTTTCTTCAGCTCGATCGTATAGGGAAGGTGTTCATGCCCCTCGAAATAGCCGACCACGGTGTTGTGGTTCAGCACCACGGCACCGGGTTTCACCGTGCCCTCCGAAGAACGGTAGTTGCCGACGGAGAAGCGGATGTCGAACTCCTCCCAGCCGTCGTCCACGGAATACGTGATGCGGTGCAGGCCCTGGGGGGAAGGCAATCGCCAACGGTCCACATCGATACGCTGGATGGGCAGTGGGTGGCCATTGCCGTCGAAGGCTTCCATGCTACCCACTAAACGGCCGTGGTCCATGGCGCCGTAGATGCCCGGCACGATGCGCGGCAGGGCGAACACGAGCGGAGCATCACCCAAGGGCGGCACGATCAGCTCCACCTCGAGGCGGTCGTTGCGCTGGTCGCGCAGGTCGATGGTGGCGGTGATGGCTTCTTGGGCATGCAGGCGCCATAGCGGAACGAGGGCGAGGATCAGTACGAGAGAACGCATAGCGGGAAAAGAAGAAGGTCCGTTGTGTGACGGCTGGGTGCGCCTGAAGTTACAAGCGCCTCCGTCGGCCGGGCCCTACCTTCGTGGCATGGAGCGCAAGCCTCCCACCTTCGATCGCCGCATCTTCTGGGATGTGGACCACGAACGCATGGATATGGACGCGAAGTGGCGCTTCGTGATCGAGCGGGTGTTCGAGCGGGGCGATGTGGAGGACATCCGCCAATGCCGCCGGTACTACGGCGACGACAAGGTGAAACAAGCGTTGCTGGAAGCGAAGTTCCTGCCGGAGCATCGCCTTCATTTGGCCAGCGCCGTGATCCATGAACCTTTGGAGAAGTTCCGATGCTACACCTTAAGGCGCTCCCAGCCGGAACTCTTCCCGTATTAGAGCGGCTGATGGCGCTGCCTGCATTAAGCGGGCACGCGCTGGTCGGTGGCACCGCGCTGGCACTGCGATACGGCCACAGGCTCTCCGTGGACCTCGATCTTTTCGCCTCCGAGCAGGATCACGATGCGCTCCAGGCCGCACTGATCACCGAGTTCGGCAGCACCCTCCAATACGAACCGGGAAGGGGACGTTCCATTGGTCTCTTCTGCTACATCAACGGGGTCAAGGTCGATATCGTGAAGTACCCCCACCCCCTCATCACCCCCCTCGAAACATTTGGAACAGTGCGCATGGTAGGCGATGCGGATGTAGGCGCCATGAAGATCCAGGCCCTCCTTGGCCGAGGGAAGAAGAAGGACTTCTGGGACCTGGCCGTGCTACTACAGCACCACGGCCTGGATGATATCATCGCTTGGCATGAGCGGAAATACCCAAGCCAACTACTGGCCATCAGCATACCGAGCGCCATCACGTACTTCACCGATGCCGAAGAGAGCGAGGATCCCATCAGCCTGCAAGGGCAGACTTGGGAAGGGGTAAAGGATTCGATCCGGAAGGCGGTGAGCGACTACCTGCGGTAGCCTCACAACTGCTTCAACAGCCCCCGCATATCCACCTTCTCGCCCACGATCCGCGCCAGTTCGGTGATCTTCACGCGATCCTGTTTCATGCTGTCCCGCTCGCGGATGGTCACCGCTTCGTCGTTCAGTGTATCGTGGTCCACGGTGATGCAATAGGGTGTGCCGATCGCATCCTGACGCCGGTACCGCTTGCCGATGCTGTCCTTGTCGTCGTACTGGCAGTTGTGGTCCAACTTCAGTGTGTCGATTATCGCGCGCGCCTTCTCGGGCAGGCCGTCCTTCTTGATCAGCGGCAGCACGGCCACCTTCACCGGAGCGATCGCCGCCGGGATACGCAGCACCACACGCTCCTCGCCGTTCTCCAACTTCTCTTCGGTGTAGGCCGCGCTCAGCATCGCGAGGAACATGCGGTCCAGGCCGATGGAGGTCTCCAATACGTAGGGCACGTAGCTCTCGTTGGTCTCGGTATCGAAGTAGCGCAGCTTCTTGCCGCTGTACTTCTCGTGGTTGCCCAGGTCGAAGTCCGTGCGGCTGTGGATACCCTCGAGCTCCTTGAAGCCCATGGGGAACTTGAATTCGATGTCGCAGGCCGCGTCGGCGTAGTGTGCCAGCTTGATGTGGTCGTGGTAGCGGTAGTTCTCCGCCGGCAGACCCAAGGCGCGGTGCCAGGCCATGCGCTTCGCCTTCCAGTATTCGTACCACTCCTGCTGGGTGCCGGGGCGAATGAAGAACTGCATCTCCATCTGTTCGAACTCGCGCATGCGGAACACGAACTGGCGCGCCACGATCTCGTTGCGGAAGGCCTTGCCCGTTTGCGCGATGCCGAAGGGGATCTTCATGCGCGCGCTCTTCTGCACGTTGAGGAAGTTCACGAAGATGCCCTGGGCGGTCTCGGGCCGCAGGTAGATGGTGCTGCTCTCGCCGCTCACGCTGCCGAGCTCGGTGGCGAACATCAGGTTGAACTGGCGCACCTCGGTCCAGTTGGCGGTGCCGCTGATGGGGCACTTGATCTCCTCGTCCAGGATCAGCTGGCGAAGCGCCACGAGGTCGTTCGCTTCCAGCGCGGCCTTCATGCGGCCTTCCACCGCATCGATGCGCTCCTGGCTGCGCTTCACGTTAGGGTTGGTGGCGCGGAATTGTGTTTCATCGAAGGCATCGCCGAACTTCTTGCGGCCCTTCTCCACCTCCTTCTCGATCTTGTCGGCGTACTTGGCCATATGCTCTTCGAGCAACACGTCGGCACGATAGCGCTTCTTGCTGTCCTTGTTGTCGATCAGCGGGTCGTTGAAGGCGTCCACGTGGCCACTGGCCTTCCACGTGGTGGGGTGCATGAAGATGGCGGCATCGATCCCCACGATGTTCTCGTGCAGTTTGGTCATGGCCTCCCACCAGTAGCGGCGGATGTTGTTCTTCAGCTCCACGCCGTACGGACCGTAGTCGTAGGTGGCGCTCAGGCCGTCGTAGATCTCGCTGCTGGGGAACACGTAGCCATACTCCTTGGCATGGCCGATCAGGGTCTTGAGTTTGTCTTCGTTGGTGCTCATCGTTCTTCGCGGGCGCTCTGGAAACCTTCAGCGTCGCAAGGTGCAAAGATGCGAGCGCGGAACGGAACTGGGGATCCTGGCTCCAGGGGGCTCTGCTCGAAGTGGCACCGAGGTGGTGAAACCCGGCCTGATCACATCACCCTATCTGCGGGAATGGAGCGCGTGAGGGCTCGGTCCAGTAGCTTTGCGCGGTGATCGAACACCGCGGCACCCTCCTTTCCGAAGATCTCTTCGAGAAACGTTTCGTTTGTGACCTGAACGCCTGCAAGGGGGCCTGCTGCGTGGCCGGGGAAAGCGGCGCTCCGTTGGAGAAGGAGGAGGAAGCCCTGCTGAAGGAGCTCTGGCCGAAGATCAGACCGTACATCCCGGAAAAAGGCCAGCGCGCCATCGACGCCAATGGCGTGAGTGAGGTCGACGAGGACGGCGACCTAGTGACCACGCTGGTGGAAGGCCGTGGCGAATGCGCTTTCACCGTGTTCGAGAACGGGATCGCCCTCTGCGGCATCGAGAAGGCGTGGAAGGACGGGGCAGTGGGCTTCCGCAAGCCGATCAGTTGCCACCTCTATCCGATCCGAGTGGTGAAGCTGGCCGAGCACGACGGGCTGAACTACCACAAGTGGCCCATCTGCAAGCCGGCCTGCACCTGTGGTGCCAAGTTGGATGTGCCGGTGTTCCGTTTCCTCAAAGACGCTCTGGTACGCGCCTATGGCCAGGAGTGGTACGACGAGTTGGAACTGATCAACACCGCGTGGGAGGAGCAGCCCAAGAAGGGCCGCCGATAGGTCCGCTTCACCCCTGTGCCCCGGCGAATTCCTTGACGAAGCTCACGATCCGCTTGCGGAACAACAGGAACAACAGCACATAGGGCACGGCCATCAGGTAGAGGATACCCGCGTTCAGCCCCTTACCGATGGCCTGTTCGCCACCGAAAGCATGGCTGGCCTCTTCGCCGCTTTCCACTACGGCCTTGCACATCGCGCAGCCTTGGGCCAGCAACTCCACGGGAGCCAGCACCACCAACGCAAGAAGCAGGATGAGCAGGGGCCGACGGTACATGCCGCGAATGTACGCGACACCGGCCGATCCTTGCACGCCCAGTTGACTCCGTGCGCCCCCCCCAGGCGTGCTCTTCCGGATTTCAGTGGAGATCCACAGTCCAAGCCAACGATCCATGACCGAGCCCGATGCCGCATCGGCTTGCACTCCGGAGAGATAAAGCCGACCATCACCGATGTGCCAAGGTGATGACGCCGAGTGGAAGTACCCGTCAGTGAGGAAGAAACGGTCTTTGTACTGGCGGATCCGGGTGGCGAAGAACTCATGAGGGAAAAAAGGTGTAGCGGTGTAGAAGTGACGAGGGTTACGGCTTCCTCGCTATCCCTCCCCCTCTTCAGCACCTTCCTTCTTCCTCCACTTCTTCACTTCCACTCTACCGAGCGGAATAAGCCGCTTCTTCGATGCCGCCTCAGGAATAGTACGGACTGATCAGCAGGTACACCACCACCCCGCTCACACTCACATAGAACCACACCGGCCAAAGCCTTCTGGCCAGCTTGCGGTGCACCGGGTACTGGGCGGAAAGCGCGCGATACGCGGTAAGCAGAATGTATGGCAGGGACCCCGCCGCCAGGAGGATGTGGGTGGCGAGGAGGACATAATAGAACACCTTCAACCCGCCCGTGCCACCGAAAGGGGTACTGCCCGCGAACAGATGGTGCAGGATGTACGACACCAAGAACAGCACCGAGAGGGCCATGGCCCCGAGCATCGCGCCCTTGTGCCACCGCCAACGGCGCGCGCGCGCGGTGAAGAGGCCCACGAGCAAGAGCACGCTCACCAGGCTGTTGAGCATGGCGTTCACCTTGGCGAACACATGGATATCCCATGCCCCCGATGTGGGGATCTGCACCCGATCCAGTGCCACCACCGCCACGAACACCACGGTCGAGAACGTCCATATCCAACGCTTCGCGAACCTGTCGGGCATGGACACCATCCGCGGGGGATAGGCCTCGTGCAGGCTCATGGCTTGGTGGCCTTGCGCGCATCCCGGTGGCGGATACGCTCCTCCTTCAGCAACATCTTCAGGTCGGCGGCGAGCGCCGTTACCCCCTCTGGCTGGGTTCCGTCGTAGTAGCCGCGGATATGGCGCTCCTTGTCCACGAGCACGAAGCGGCCATCGTGCACGAACTGTTCGGCGTTCGTACTGTCCTCCAACGCGCTGAGCAGGTACCCCGTATTGCCCAGCCGATAGATGTCCACCGCATTGCCGGTAAGGAACTTCCAGCGGGTGGGATCGGCCTGAAGCTTGTTGGCATAGGCATCGAGCACCTCGGGGGTGTCGTGTTCGGGATCCACGGTGTGGCTGAGGAACACCACGTCCTTGAACGCATCATCGTTCAACATCAGCTGCAGCTGCTGCATGTTCACGCTCATGCGCGGGCAAATGGTGGTGCAGCGGGTGAAGAAGAAGTCGGCGATGATGATCCGGCCTTCGACATCCTTATCGGTGAAAGGTTGGCCGTAGCGATCGATGAAGCTGAACGGCGGGATCACGGCGTAGATCGTGTCCACCACGCTCTTGCCATCACGCTCCACGAGCACGGGTTCCTTGGGGCCATAGTAGGGCAGGAAGGTGAAGGTGTGGTTCACCAGGCCCAGTTTCGGCGAGAAGAAGGTGAAAAGTCCCAGGACGAAGGCCGAGATGCCACCAAGGACAAGCCACTTGGTGCGCTTGCTGTGCGGTCGAGCCGATCCGCTCACAGGTAGATCAGCCAGTGCTGGCGGATGTAGTTCGATTCGAAGATGGCGATGAACACCAGGTAGAAGATGAACAGCGCGTACGGCACCAGGATGATGGCACGGATGTTCCGGCGTTCATCGCCCAGGTGCATGAAGGTCATCACGATGTAGGTGGCCTTCACCAGGGTGAGGAACACGAAGGTCCATTTCACGGCCTGCCAATGCGTGGGGAACCATTCCTTCCAGTAGGCGCCCACGGCCACTTCGATGGCGGTGACCACCGCGAGGAACAGGGTCACCAACCAGATCTTGCGGCGGATGGCACGGCCCGCCTCTTCGCTGTGGTGGGCGTCGAGGCTGTATTCGATGATGTCGTCACGTTCCATGCTGGTGTCGCCGTAGCCCGGCGAAGGCGTGTCAAGCGGCCGAAGCCTCGAGGAGGTTTAGATCAGAGCAGGTAGAAGAAGGTGAACACGAACACCCACACCAGGTCCACGAAGTGCCAGTAGAGGCCCGCCTTCTCCACCATCTCGTAGTGGCCCCGGCGATGGAACACTCCCTTGATCACCATGATGAGGACGATGAGGTTGATGACCACGCCGCTGAACACGTGGAACCCGTGGAACCCGGTGATGAAGAAGAAGAAATTAGCGTATTGCGGCGGGCCGTACTCGTTCTCCGTCATGTTGGCGCCATTCACGTAGTTGGCGCGCTCGTTCCAGAGCTTCAGCGAAGCGGCATGATCCAGGTGGGGGGCATCATCGGCCGGGATCAGGTAGTGGCCCGGTTGGGCCGCCACCAGATGGAAACCCGGTGCGTTGGCCGGATCGTGGGTGTCGTGCGTGTCGTTGTGCACCCAGTACTTCTCGCCGGTGTTGGTGGTGATGTAGCCCCCGCTGCCGTGGATGAAGTGGCTCCATTCCCAAGCCTGGCTGCCCACGAAGAAGGCTCCGCCCAACACGGTAAGGAACAACCACTTGATCACTCCTTTCTTGTCCATACGATGACCGGCCTCCACCGCCAGCACCATGGTCACGGAGCTGAAGATGAGGATGGCCGTCATCAAGGCCACATAGATCAACGGGTAACTACCGGTCAGGCCGGGTAGGGCACGGAACACCTCCTCACCGATGGGCCAGGCCTCGGTGGTGCTGTGTCGTACGAAACCGTAGGCGGTCAACAGTCCCGAGAACGTCAATGCGTCCGAGACCAGGAAGAACCACATCATCATCTTCCCGTAGCTGATGCTGAACGGGGAGCGGCCGCCGCCCCAAAGGACGTCATTGCTCAATGCCTTGCTTGCGTCTCCAGCCATGGTAGGGTTTGCGGCCGCAATGTTAGTGAACAAAGACCAAGAACAAAAGAAGGTAGACCCACAAGGCCCCCAAGAAGTGCCAGTAGACCACCCCGCTCCATAGGCCCACATGGTCGGTGGCGGTGTAGCGCCGCCGCATGGCCATCACCACCATCACCACCAAGGCCAACAGGCCGAACACCAGGTGGAACAGGTGCGCCCCGGTGAGCGCATAGAAGTAGGAGCTGGCGGTGTTCTTCTGCTCGTCCAGGTCCGCGTTCAGCGGTTTGATCCGTGCGGTATCGTCCGGGTGGTAGAACTGGCCCTCTTCCAACACCAAGGGCATGCCTTGGAAACGGATCGTATAGTCCTCGCCATACACCCCATTATTATCCAACACCTTGCTGATCAGGAAATTACCCTTCTCTGTGAGCGCCTTCCACCCCTTGAACTGTCCCCAGGTGAAGACCCCTCCCAGGACCAAGGTGATCACCAACAACGGGGCGATCATGGATGTACGGCCCTTGGCCGCCGCCCCCAAGGCCCATTGGGCGAAGACACTGCTCAGCACGATCGCGGCCGTGCTGATCCAGAAAGGTCCCGGAACATCGATATCCACCCAGTATCCTCCGCTCATGCTCACCACATACGCGCTGGTGAGCCCCGCGAAGAACATCACGATAGCGATGAGCATGAACCAGGTGATCTGCTTGCGCACCCGGATGGCGCGGTCGCGAAGCTCTTCGGAGGTGAATGTTCCTTCGGTCATATTCTATCGAGCACGTAGGCGAGCTGCACCAAGGGCAGGTAGATGAAACTGGCGAACATCAGGGCGCGTGCCGCACGCCGATCGGGGTTGAAGAACAACCGTGTGGCCGGGATCAGCATGACCAGCCAGCCCGCGACCGAGACCGCCAACGCGATCGGGCCAACGAGTTCGAACGCCCATGGCAACATGCCCGCAGGCAACAGGAAAAGCGTGTAGAGCAGGATGGTGAACGCGGCGGCACGGTCCGGTGTGCGCCCCCCCGGCAAGAGGCGGTAGCCCGCCTTGGCATAATCCTCGTCCAGCACCCATGCGATGGCCCAGAAATGCGGGAATTGCCACATGAACTGCATGGCGAAGAGCAGGCCCGCAGCCAGGTCGAAGTGCCCCGTGGCGGCCACATACCCCAGCATGGGTGGGAAAGCACCGGGGAACGCCCCCACGAAGACCGCCCAGGAGCTGAGCTTCTTCATCGGCGTGTACAACGCCACGTACATGAACAAAGAGAGGAAGCCGAGGATGCCGGTGAGGGCCCCGAACTGTAGCCACAGCACCAAGGTGGCGACGCCCGCAGCGAGGAAGGCCGCCGCCAGCGCCTCGCTCACGGTGAGCACACCACGCACCAACGGGCGTTCGGCGGTGCGCGCCATCAGGCCATCCTCGCGTACCTCCAACACCTGGTTGAGCGCATTGGATGCCCCGGTGAGCAACAGACCGGCTCCGCACAGGCCCAAGAGCCCAAGCCAGGAGAAGCTCCCGGCCGGGATCCCGAAGAGATACCCCAAGGCCGCACTGATCACGACCAGGGAGGCCAAACGCAGTTTGAAGAGCACCGCCAGGCTGCGCAGTTTCACGCTGAGGGTGGCGGGGATGATGGTGCTTGACGGTTGCACGGCCTTACCCAAGAAGCGCTGGTGCGCTCCGCAGGGGGGCAAAAGTACCTATCGGAAAAGAACCCGGGCACCCGAGCCGAGGCTTTAGTGGAGCACGTAGCGTGCCACCTGCTCGGTATGCCGTTCACGGAAGTGGCAGACCAGGCCGAACCGGAAGAGGTGTGCGGTCTCGGTCCTGCTCCAGGGTGGTGTCAGTTGCCGGAAGGTGTACGAGGCCTCCAGGCGCAGGGCCGAACGGGGATCGAGGGTCCAACCCACGCGGGCTTCGGCATGGGTGAGGGTACCCGCCGTGTGCCCACCCAGGTAGTAGCCATAGGGCTGGTACACGAGCGTGGCGTGCGGCGGACGGTCGGTCTCCGGCCGGAAGATGTTGTTGCCGTAGCTGTACAGGCTGTCATTCCCCATCCGGGCGGTGCTGCCCCTGAGGGAGAAGAGCCACCGGCCGCGCTCCAGATCGGCATGCACCAGGACCTCACGCACGTTGGAGCCGTACGGATGGGCCAGAGGTTGCCCCATGTGCGCATAGTTCTGCCGCGTATCGCTATGGGTGTACATGAAGGGCCGGATGTAGTTCCACTCGCCGCGCAGGTGGAGCCCTTTCAGGCCAAAAGCCTGGTGCATGTTCACCCCCAGCTGAAGGGCTTGCTTGTTGGCATACCAGCCATAGCCGTTGCGTACTTGTTCCATGAGGAACTCATCCAGCATGGCCTGGACGTAGAACAGGGTGTTCTTCCCCGCCTTCACACTGGCCGCGAACCCGAGCAGCGCGTTATCCGGCGAGCCGACACGGTACTCCGTAGGGCGGTAGAAGAGCACCGGGTTCAGGTAATTCACATCGAACCCCCGGGGGTACGCCGAATCGCCCGCGGACCAGACGATGGCCTCGAACAGGGCCACGTTGATGCGGTCGGTGGCGTTCCACGAGAGGTAGTGCATGCTGGTGAATTTCCTGTGGAAGCGGGTCCAATCGCCAGCCGCGCCACGCAGATCGCTCATCATGGCGAAGAGGTTCACGTACTTGATGCGCCACACGGTGGTGGAGAGCTTCAGGTACGGATAGCTGTACGCCTCATCGGAGAGGAACAAGGAGCGATGCCCTTCGCCGAAGAAGTGTTTGCCACGGCCCCCGGTGATGTTGATGTACTTATGGACATCCCAGCTCAGGTGCACGTTCCAATCGTAGTGGGTGTACTGCGAAGGATCGCCGTGGGCATAACCTTCGCCGGGGGCCACCTGCGTGGATCGGGCCAGGGTATCGAGGTAGGCGGGTAATCGCTGGCCCCACCCCTGCACATCGACGTGGGAATTGAGCTTGGTGCCCAGGTCCATGTCCGACCAGAAGCCCGCACCAGCCCGGTAACGCCCCCCGCTCGCTGTTCCGGTCTCGTATGCTCCTTCCAGCTCCAGCAGTGGCCCCCACCGGAAACGGCGACCATTGCTGCGGCCGGCCCAGGTATCGAGCTTGCTCCAGGTGGCCACCGGCCATGCGCTATCCGCTGGCAGGGCTTCGCGCAAGGTGGTGGTGGCGTATGGGCGCACCGCCGTATGGGCGTTGGAGCCGTAGCGCTGAAGGGCTTGGGCGAACGGCCGTTCCACCTCGCGGCTCAGCGGGGCCCACCCCGTCTGTGCCATGGCGGCCATGGTGCCGACAAGGGCGAGGGCGATGCACAGGCCACGCCTCATGCCCCGGTACGCTTGGGCCATACGAAGGGCAACATCGCCATCACGAAGGCGGAGGTGCCCAACACCATCAGGCCGATGTTCGGGTGCCAGGACCGGGTGACCAAGCTCAGGGCGATCACCGCCATGGCATACAGGTAGAGCAGACCGGTGACCTTTCGGTGGCCCAGGCCCAGGGCCATGAGCCTATGGTGGATGTGGTTGCGGTCCGCCGCGAAGGGCGATACCCCCCGCGCCATCCGGTACACGAAAACCCGCAAGGTGTCCACCAAGGGATAAGCCACCACCGCCATGGCGAAGATGGGTGTAGGGATCTGCTTCAGGTAGGTGGGTAGGCGGGAGGTGTCGTGGTCCACCACCTTCATGGCCAGCACCGCGATGATGGCGCCGATGATCAGCGAGCCACTATCGCCCATGAAAATGCGGGCCGGGTGCCAATTGAAGACCAGGAAACCCAACAAGGCACCGGCAAGCACGAAGGCCAGCAACGCGTTGGCCACATCGCCGGCCAGGTACAGCCAAACCCCGTAGGTGATGGCCGCGATCAGCCCGATGCCTCCCGCCAGACCATCCACCCCATCGATCAGGTTGAAGGCGTTCACCAGCACCACGTACACGAAGAAGGAGAGCGCGATGCTCACGTATCCGGGCAGTTCGTAGATGCCGAAAAGGCCGTGCATGTCGCGGATGCGGATATCGGCCATCATCACCAGGATGTACCCCACCACCATGTGGCCCACGAGCTTCTTCACCGGACTGAACCCGATGATGTCGTCCTTCACCCCGATGAAGAACAGCAGCACCATGGCCGCGATCACGAACTTGAAGTCCTTGTACGCATCGCCCATGGCGTAATACATCATCATGTGTTCCCGGGGGTCGTCGCCCAGGACGGAGGCCTTGGGGAACCACAAGGCATAGCTGAAGATGACGGCTGCGAAAATGATGATGCCGCCGATGGTAGGTACGCTGCGGTGGTGCACCTTACGCTCCTCGGAGGGTTCGTCCACCAGGTGTTTCATGCGCGCCACCTTGATGAGCGAAGGCATGGTGAACAGCACCACGAAGAAGGCGGTGATGCAGCCGAGCAGGAGGATGTAGCCGTGTTCTTTCACGCAGGTGCGGCGTCAAATGTCGTAATAGCGGTTGAAGATGGACGTACGGATGCCGAGGTAGAACATGCCGCTCTGCTGGGTATCCGCTGCATGGCTCAGGCTGCGTCGTTGGAATCCGAGGTAGCCGCGCATGTTGGTCTTGGGGTTGAAGAGGTAGTTGGCCGAAACATCGAGGTGGAGCAGGTCCTGTACCACCGGCCCGAGCGGACCAGGGACTTCCCGATCGGTCCGGCGCAGGTCGCTGCCGTAGGTCTCCTGGGCCGAAGGGTCGCGATGGTAGGTGGCCGTCACCACCTTCACCTGCGCACCGTACCTACCCACCAGGGCCTCGGCCAAGGCCACGAACTCGTTGAAGTACGCCCCCATGGGATGGGCGAGCGGCAAGCCCGCATGCTCGTAGGCCGACCTGGTGGACCGATGCGTGTACATGAACGGGGTGGCGCTGTTGTACTCCACCTGTAGGTTCACGCCCGGCCTTACCACATCGAACCAGCGTATGCCCGCTTGCAGGGCGTATCGTTCGCCACCGGGATCGTCCGCCGCGAACTGGCCATAGACATACCCTTTGTCGGTGAGCTTCACGCGCAGGTCCAACCCCACCACGGTCTTCTCCGGGCCATCGAAGCCCCGCGCGAGGGTATTGATCCCGATCACGGGGTTCAGCTCCAGGGCATCGAAGGGCTTCACCCCGCTGCTATCGATATCCTCGAAGATGGTGCTCTCGAACAGGCCCACCTGTACCCGCCCCAGGTCCACGCTCAAATGGTTGAAGCGTGCCCTCCGCCAATGGAAGAGCGATTCGGCGCTCTGGCCCGTGGGCAACCGGTCGCCGTTGTTCACCCCGCTCTCGGTCTTGCTCAGCCAAGTGCTGTACTGGAGCCGGCGGTCCGGGCTGAGCGCACTGAACTTGAGGTAGGGGGAGTTCACGGCATGGTCGCTCAGGAGCACCGACCGGTAACCATGGCCCACGAAGTGTTTGCCGTGACCGAACTGGATGTTGAACCAAGGGATCGGCGTATAGGAGATGTTGCCCTCGGACCACCCGTAGTCCAGGATCCGCCGCCGGTCGATCTTCACGCGCCCCTGGCCGGAGATGGTGCCCGCATCGCTGGTCTGCAGGAACAGGTACTGGGGTGCGATGGATTGATGTTCCTGGACGAAGGTCTGGAAGGAGAGCTTCTTACCGATGTCGCCGGTGAACCAAGCTCCCCGCACATTGCTGTAGAAGCGGTTGGTGTCCGCGTAGATGGTGCGATCGCCTTTTTCGAAACCGACCTCGAACTGGAACAGCACATCGGCGGTGAGCCGGAAGTCCTCGCCCTTGATCTCCAACAGGTGGTCCTTGAAGATGCGCTGGGTGATCCAGTAGTAGTACTTGGCACTGTCCACCACGTGCCCCAGGGCGTTGGTCACATCCACCCGGCTCTGTAGCACCGGTTTCAGGCCGGTGTGGATCCGCTCCCCCACGGCGGCGGCATTACGCTCCACGCCGGTGTAGAAGTCGCGCTGTAGTGGAACGTTGTTCTGTTGCGCCGCCCCGTACAAGGCGGACCCCAGCGACATGCACACCATCAACAACCGGCCGCAGACCTGCCCCATGACCCGCCGAAGATAGGGGCCGCACCTGTACACCAAGGTATCCACTCCCCATGCGAGGCCGACGTACCGAACCCGGGAATAGACACCCTTCGACCCGGCACATGATGTGGAACACGCCCACCACGCATCAGGACGAGGACCGGGTATCAATCCACCACCACGCGCAAGGTGGCCACCCCGTTCCCATCGATCAGCCGCACCACGTAGGCTCCGCGGGAGGCTCCATCCAGCGCCACCTCCAGCGTGGTGCCAGGCAGTGCTACCCGCTGCTCGTCGTACACCATACGGCCATCAGCGCCAACCACCTGTACGATCAGGGGGCCATCGACCGTGGTGCTGCTGATACCGAAACGACCATGGTTCGGGTTGGGCCAAAGCACCCAGGATGCCTCGTCGAGGCTCCGCATCCCGCTGCAGATCTCCACACGCACCTCGACATGGCCCGTGGCGTGTTCAAGACATTGCCCCGTGGTGGTGATGTCCATGAGCCGTGCGCCGACCGCATGCCCTTGGAGCATTCCGTCGTGCGAGATGCCATGCACCTGGTACTCTCCCAAGGGAAGACTGTTGAAGTCCAACTCGTTGCCCGCCACTACCGCCACCACGATGCTATCCTCATCGGTGACCACGTAGGTGTAGTTCACCGGAGCCGCACTGGTGGTCCGGAAGCCCACCACATCGGCCTCGGCGTCCTGGCATACGGTCAGGGTAGCGGCATCGTCCAACGTGGTGACGATCCCTCCGTTGCAAATGGTGGAGGTCACGGCACCCGTGATGCACATGGCGAACTGGCCCGGCAGGCCCGCATCCAGATCGGTGAAGACACGCACCAGCAGGGTGGTGTTCGCGGGGGTGTCGATGTCCACGGGCGCCGCCGGCTGCATTTCGCACAGTAACTCCGAACCATCGCACGCATCCTGGATCGCAATGCCCCAGGAGGTCATCGTGCCCGGGTCGAATGCGATGGTGATGCCGGTGTTGTCGCCGCTGTTGAACACGTACCACACATCGGCATAGGTCGAAGCCGCATCACCGCACGAAGGGGTCGGCGCGGTTCCCTGGGTGGCGTAGGT
>CAUJED010000006.1:0-2774 GCA_963169535.1 Bacteroidota bacterium
CTCGCAGATGAACTCATCGGTCATGAAGAAGAGGAGCACGCAGAAGGACGTTTCGAAGTACTGCTCCACGATGCTGCCGCCCTTCTTCACGAAGGCCATCTCGCCGGTCTTCAACTCCACCTTGCCATCCGCGCTGCGCCAGTCCTTGCGGCCCTCCAGTACATACACGAAATAGCTGGCATGGCTCCACATGTCCTGCTCCGCCGTCTTCAGCGGGCAGGTGAACTCGGCCATCAGGTGCTCACCGCTGCGGAACTGGCGGTTGCGTACCGGATCGGCGATGATGACATCGACGAAGTTGTACATCCACGCAAAGATGCGCACGGTCCTGGAACCCGGCGTTCTCCCAGACCCAAGGCTCCGGAAGCCGGATCCATCACCGGATCATGGACGGTGCTTCAAGTATGCGTGCAGGGTGACCGCTGTTTGTTCGTGCGGGTTCGCGACCACATGCGCACCGAGCGTATCGTCGATGTAGCTCATGGCCTGGCGTTCCAGCTTTCGCACATCATACGGTGCAGCGATCGTGCCATTGAGGAAGCGAGACTCCTCGATCGCCCCTTCCAGCACCATGATCATTCCCCCGCCGTTCGGGTGGTAGTGGCGATCACTTGCTGCGCCGGGCTCCCAACGGATCAGCACCACCTTCAAGTACTGATTCTCCACGAGCACCTTGCGGCCGTCGCTCTCGTCGCCAAGGATGGCCCATGCGCTCGGAGGCACCAACGCTGCACGCTCGAGGATCGGCCGGAATTCCCGGGCCGTGGCCTTTGCGGGAAGGGTCAGTGCCTTCACCATGAGATGATAGTTGATGTCCTCGAAACGGATGGTGGGCAGCGTTTTGCTGCGGATACCGATCCCGGTAAGGAACCAGGCGAAGCGATCGAAGGATGCGGGTGGTTGTATGAGTTGCGCAGCGGCGTTCATGGTGTTCATTCTGATCGCCACAAAGGACCGGCCGCATGCTCGCGAGGTGTTTTCCGGAAAAGCCCAATGATCTTTCCTAGCGGCCCACCATGGCACGGTGTCGATGTTGATGCGTTCATGGATCGACTGCCAGGGCGATCATCACACGGGATCGTTGGCCAGGGTCACCAAGCTGGGAGAGTCTTCCTTGTTTGGTCTGTGCCCTTCCTTGCCGCAAAGTGTGCTGGTAGCGCAACACCCCATGTTAGTATGATCGGGAATGCAGGGGGTATGCGATCACCCATCACCAGGACGCGCCGCCGCGGTGCGTCACCATCGATCCGGCCATGATCACTGAACAATGTGCAACCACCGACGGGTCTGAAGAGAAGATCGGAAGTCTCCCGTGTGGAATTACGGTGAACACCGTATAACATGGGGCACATCACCCTCGTAAGATCGCCCCAAAACCAACAGGATGACCAGGACCATTACCCTCTTCCTTGCCACAGGCATGATCCTCAGCAGCCACGCCCAAGGCTGGCAAGCGCTGGGCCTCACCAACATCCCCAACGAATCGAGCACCTGCGTGGGGGCCCATCAGGGCGTGCTCTACGCGAGCAATTTCACCAATGGACTGCACAAGAGCTACGACAACGGGGACACCTGGATCCCGGTGCCGGTGAGCGGTATCACGGGATGGATCAAAGGCTTCGCGAGCACTGGGAACCGCCTCTACACGTATTCCCAGGATGGCTCCGCTTCCGGTTACATCTACTGGAGCACGGATGAAGGCGCTACATGGACGGTGGACACCGTGGGCCTGCCTCCCCACGCCTGGATCCCCGGCGGCAAGGCGGCCGTGGGCGAACTGCACGGCTACAATGGCCACCTGGCCGTGATCGTGGACCAGGCCGATGCCTACCTCGTGAAGGCCGAGACCGACGCGGCATGGCAACATGTGCCCTGGCTGAACGCGAACGACCCCGGTTCCTTTTGGAGCGTGGGCGATACGTTGATCGTCCATGGCGCAGGAGCGCAATCGGCCGGCTTCGCGTACAGCACGGACCATGGCCAAACCTGGGTGACGCCAGCCTGCGCGGGCCTGCCCTCCTGGTACAGCGGCGCGGTCCTCACCCATGATCCGCTCACAGGCCGCATCTACAGCGCGGGCAATTCGTCCATCGCCTTGGGATCCAAGTTGCACTACTCGGACGACTGGGGTGCCACTTGGACCGAGGTCGTCCTTTCGTCGACGCTGACCATCGGTAATTCGGCGTGGGAGTTCTCCCATCATATCCTGGCCATGCTCATGCGCGGCGACCAGATCTGGATCTCTTGCGAGAACAGTGCTGCCAATACGCGTCCGGATCTGTTCCACAGCGCGGATGGCGGTGCGACCTTCGAACGGGATACCGTGGGCCTACCAATGGATCAGTATGGCACGTACGTCATGTACGGCCTGATGGAGAAGGATGGCGACGTCTTTTGCGTGGCCAACCTGAACGACGTGTTCCGCCGGGATCTGGGCTCCACCGGGATCACCGAGCGCGCCAAGCTGCCTGAGCTGGCTGTGTGGCCGAACCCGGCAACCGACAGGGTGCAGGTCCAGCTGATCGGCGGCGGAGCGCAGCACTATCAGGTGCGCGATGCGGTCGGGCGGTTGGTGATGCAGGGAAGGTTGCCCCTTGATGGCAGCATCTCGATCGCGTCATTGCGGGTGGGTGCCTATGAGTTGCAGGTGTTGAAGGAGGGAAAGCCCATCGGTCGTCAGCGATTGGTGAAGCTCTGAGCCTGCGCCCGAACGGCGAACCCGGAAGGTCAAGGTAGGTTTCTCGTCAATGCGTGATCGATCCCGACATTTCGAC
>CAUJED010000007.1:0-44668 GCA_963169535.1 Bacteroidota bacterium
TTCGGTGTCGGCCTGCGGGTGAGCAAGTTCCACATCAGCTACGGCTTCTCGCAGTTGCACCTGGCCGGCATCAGCAACACCATCACGCTGGCCCTACGGTTCGCCGACTTCAAGAAGACCAACAGTTAGTCTCGCACCATAGCGGAGGCAGCGGATCATGCGCAGCCCACGGGCTTTCGGCTCATGAATGAGGGCGTCGGGATCGTAAGGATGGCCGCGGAGAGGAATGCCTGTATGCTTGGGCGATGATCACCATGGGGGCGTACACACCGTCGGTCATGTGCCGAGGCCATCACGTGGTCGTTCATCCCATCGGAATGCGCCGTCCGGCGCTGAGGGAGCCTCGGTAGTGGGGGCGTGGCTTCCACAAGGCCCGCCCGCATTACCTTGGCCGCGCCGTGGAACGCATCACCATCGCCATAGACGGGTTCAGCAGTTGCGGCAAGAGCACGCTGGCCAGGCAACTGGCGCACCACCTGCATTACACCTACATCGACAGTGGGGCCATGTACCGGGCCATGGCGTTGTATGCCATGGAGAACGGCCTTGTGGTGGGCGATGTGCTCGATACGCCGAACCTGCTCCGGGTGCTGCCCAACATCCACATCGGATTCAGGCATGACGATGCCACCCAGCGCAGTGTCACCATGCTGGACGGGCGCAACGTGGAACATCGCATCCGTGAGATGGACGTGAGCAACAAGGTCACGCTCGTTAGCCCCGTGCCCGAGGTACGGGCCAAATTGGTGCAGTTGCAGCAGGAGATGGGCAATGGCGGAGGTGTGGTGATGGACGGTCGCGACATCGGTACGGTGGTGTTCCCCAATGCCGAGGTGAAGTTCTTCATGACAGCAAGCCCCGAGGTGCGCGCACAACGGCGCTACTTGGAACTGAAAGGCCGTGGTGCCGATGTGACCCTGGAAGAGGTGCTCGCCAACATCGAACGCCGCGATCTGGACGATACCACCCGCGCCGCCGACCCGCTGATCGAAGCGCCCGACGCCTTCGTGATCGACAACAGCCACCTCACCTCATCCGAGCAGTTCGACCTCGCCCTGGGGCATGTGGTGAAGGTGATCGGCGTGGTGACGGAGGCGTAGGGTCATCTCCCGATCGGCAGCGCCTCGAAAGGGATGTCCATCATCCGCGCGAACTCCTCGATCGGCCCCAAGCCCACGGTGGCCCGGTTCGCATTCAGGGTAGCAAGGTCCGGGAGGTGTACTTCGTCGAGGTGGTTTCGGAAGTAGTGGATCAGCGTACCGTAGGGCATCGGCCTCTTTTCATCCCACGCATCGAAGTCGTACAACCACACATCGAAGTCGGGTTCTATCCGACGATCGGCCATCTCCTTGTGTGCCAGATCGCAGTAGTACTGAAGCCGGGCGTTCTTCCCCAGTTCGTAGCGGTGGTGCCATAACAGCAAATGCACGATACCGTACGAACTGCCGGTCATCGCCTGTGTGGGGAATCCACGTTGCTCGGTGAGTGCGATCAGCCGTTCAAGGTTCAAACTGTCGTTGTGGCGGGTAAGGTCATCGTCATCGCGGTGGCTCTGATCCAGCTCCTTCATTTCGATCAGGGCCTTGATCCATATGGGATTTTGGTGGCCCATTCATCCATGGCCGCATGCAGGTAGCACAGATCCGGTTGGTGGAAGCCGCGGGCGAGCAGTCCCTTGATCGGGTCGGAGTGGTTCAATGTGCTGTGTTTGGCACAGGCGTAGGGCAACTCCAGGCAGCCGACCGCTCGGCTTGTGTCGCCCATGGTGAGGGCCGCTTCGGCCCCGGCTATCCACTTCCACGCATCTGGAACGGTCTCTTCGAATACACTATACAACACGGCGAAGACGTCCTTTGGCCTCCCCACATGGAAGTGATAGCTTGCCCGTTATCGCCCCATGTGATCATCGGAACAGGTGGGTGGTTGCCCGTGTATCAATAGAGGCATGTGCGTGAAGGAGAAGGGAAGAATGGCGGCAACACGCGCAATGGTCCTCATACGATGCTCGTGCCTCAAGTGGTCAACCCCTCCACCACCTCCACCGGGTCCTTCACCCCATCGACCATGGACAGCACCTTCAGCATCACCCGATCAAGTAGGGTATCCGGGCAACTCGCACCGCTGGTGAGGATGATCGTCACAGGGCGCTTTGATGGCAGCCAACCAGAAGTGCGCTCCAGCTTGTGCGCCGGGTAGTTGAAGTGTTCGATCTCCTCGGCGCTCAGGATCTCCTTCTCGCCGTTGATGAAGTAGGTGGGGAACCGGTGCTCGAGCAGTTCGACCAGGTGGCTCGTGTTGCTGCTGTTGTAGCCCCCCACCACGAGGGCGAGGTCGGCCTCGGCCTTCAGCAGTTCGTTGGTGGCGTCCTGGTTATCGTTGGTGGCGTAGCAGAGCGTGTCGCGTGTGTCGGCGAAATGGGCTTTCAGGTCCGCCTCGCCGTACTTGCGGGCCATCACCTGTTTCAGGTGGTCGGCGATGGCCTGTGTCTCGGTGGCCAGCATGGTGGTCTGGTTCACCACGCCGATGCGTTGCAGGTCGCGGGCGGGATCGAAGCCGGGCGTGCAGCGTGCACCGAACACCTCGGCGAAACGTGCGATGGATTCCTCACCCATGATGATGCGGCCCAGCAGTTGCGTCTCGTCCATGTCCTTCACGATCACCGCTGGCGCACCCTGCGCGGTATGGCTGAAGGTGGCGCGCGTCTCCTCGTGTGCGGCCTTGCCATGGATCACCACGGTGTAGTCCTTCTCGCCGAGTTGCGCACTGCGCTTCCACACCTTCTCCACGAAGGGGCAGGTGGTGTTGTGGTGCAGCGGGTCGATGCCGATGGCCTTCAGCCGGGCCTCCGTCTCCAGCGTGGTTCCGAAGGCAGGGATGATCACGATGTCGTCGGCGTTCAGCTCCGACCAGTCCATCAACATGCGGCCATGGGTATCCTGGATGAAACGCAGTCCGTGGCTCTCCAGGTCGGCGTTCACCTCGGGGTTGTGGATCATCTGGCTGAGCAGGAAGATGCGTTTGCCCGGGTGCTGCTCGATGGCCTGATAGCTGATCTCGATGGCGTTCTCCACACCATAGCAGAAACCGAAATGCCGGGCGAACACGAACCGCACCCCACCGAGGTCCAGCAGGGTGGGAGAGAGGTCCTTCTTCTTCGGATCCTGGGCCTTGCGGAAGGCTTTCAAGCGGCCGATGAGCTCGCTGCGGTAGTGGGTGGGAATACTGAATGAACGCATGGACAGGGGGATCAAAGGTAGCCAGCCCGAACCAGCGTGCAGGCGGGTAGATTTGCGGGCGAGATCGTCGGTGGTACCCGTGAGTGATCGGACAACGTTCCGCCCCAGGTCCAGGCAACCTTTGCACGACGAACACTATCAGACATCCGTGAGCATCCTGTATATCCATCCGTCCCTCCTCCTCGTTGCCCTCCTGTCATTGCCGTGCATGGTGCGGGCACAATCCTGTGCATTCGACCTGGGTCCCGATCGCGAGTTGTGCCACGGTGAAAGCGTACTGCTGGCGGGGCCCACGGGCAGTGTATCCATCCAATGGCAGAACGGCGGGGTGGCGCAATACCTCACGGCGGACACCTCCGGCATCTACTGGTGTACGGCCACCTTCCCGGTGCCTGGCCAGGACCTGGTGGTGAATGGCGATTTCGGGGACGGCGATACCGGTTTCAGTACGGACCTGGCCTTGGGTACGGCTGGTCCCTGGGGGCCATTGAGCAGCGAAGGGACCTATGGGGTCACCAACGACCCGTCGCAACTGCACTACAACTTCCCGTCCTGTGCGGATCATACCGGTGATGGGAGTGGAATGTTGTTGGTGAACGGGTCGGGTACACCGGATGCCTCCATCTGGTGCCAGACCATCGCGGTGCAGCCGGGTACTTATTTCGCATTCAGCGCCTGGCTCATGTCCGCCTATTGGGAAAGTCCGGCCAATTTGGAGTTCACGGTGAATGGTGTTTCGGTTGGCGCCCCCCTGCTGGCCTCGAGCACCACGTGCCAGTGGAATGAGTTCTATGCGCTCTGGTCTTCGGGCACCAACACCAGCGCCACCATCTGCATCACCAACCAGAACCTGGCGGGCAGTGGCAACGACTTCGCCTTGGACGATATCGCCTTCAGGCCGTTGTGCACCCATACCGATAGTGTGGTGGTCAGCGTACTTCCGGCGCCACCGGGGGTATCCATCACCGGCGATGATCGGCTGTGTCCCGGCGAGGCCACCACGTTGGAGGCCACCCTGGATGGACCGTGGCCGTTGACCGATGTCCAGCTGGAATGGGAAGGGACCACCGCGGGGTCCTCGTATGTGGCCACGGCTCCTGGGGCGTACGAGGTGGTGGCCAGCGGCCGTTGCCTCAATGCCACGCGCACCTTCGTGGTGGTGGCCGACACCTGCTCCTCTTCCTTGCGGATGCCCAATGTCTTCACCCCCAACGGCGATGGCCACAACGACATCTACCTACCCATTGTCCAGGGCCAGCCCACGGATTACGAACTGGTGATCCGTAACCGGTGGGGACAGGAGGTGTTCCGATCCATGCGGGTGGGCACCGGCTGGGATGGCCGCGTGGAAGGTGCCTTTGCACCCGATGGCACCTATTACTGGGCTGTACGCTATACCGAGCGCCGGAACGATGGCACTTCCTCCCCGCAGGAGTCCTCCGGGCACCTCACCTTGCTGGGTCGGCCTTGATCCGGTGTGCTCCATAACCCAAGGCCATCGGATCTTTTTCATGGGCCGGTCGGCGAGCCCCATGGACCGTTCCGAACCTCGGATAGCTCGGAGGATCGGCACGGCTCAAGGTCGAGCCAAGTCCATCCCATAGGCCACTGGGGAGGAGGGAACGCCCCATTCGTGTGGAACCGTGGTCCCCGTGCCGGCCCCCGCCTGTCCATTGGACGAGCATGGGGTGCTGTTCCTGGCACACAACCTTCGCGGGATCAGAATATTGCGTACCTTTGCGCCCCGATTCAGGAAGCCTGCGAAGGTGCGCGGCAGGCGAACAACAAGAACCCTCCCGGGTGGCGCCCCACGATCCGGGATACAAGTAGTTAGCAGTCATGGCAGTAGTGGAGAACAACAAGGTCACCTTCGCCGAACCCCCAGCCGATTTCGATTGGGCGGCGATCGAGGACGACCGGAAAGCGGCCTCCTCCGAGCGCGACAGCATGGAGAAGGCCTACGAGCACACCCTCAGCAGCATCTCCGAGAAGGAAGTGCTCATGGGGACCGTGGTCGGTATGAACAAGAAGGAAGTGGTCATCAACATCGGTTACAAGTCCGAAGGCGTGGTGCCCATCAGCGAATTCCGCTATAAGCCCGATCTCGCGATCGGCGATCAGGTGGAAGTCTACATCGAGAAGCAGGAGGACCGCGGTGGCCAGATGGTGGTGAGCCACAAGACCGCGCGCGTACACAACGCGTGGGGCAAGGTGAACCACGCCATGGAGACCAGCGAGATCATCACCGGTTACGTGAAGTGCCGCACCAAGGGTGGCCTCATCGTGGACGTGTTCGGCATCGAGGCCTTCCTGCCCGGCAGCCAGATCGACGTGAAACCCATTCGTGACTACGACCAGTTCGTGGGCAAGAACATGGAGTTCAAGGTCGTGAAGATCAACCAGGAGTTCAAGAACGTGGTGGTGAGCCACAAGGCCCTGATCGAAGCCGAACTGGAAGCCCAGAAGAAGCAGATCATCAGCGGTCTGGAGAAGGGCCAGGTGCTGGAAGGCACCGTCAAGAACATCACCAGCTACGGCGTGTTCGTGGACCTGGGCGGTGTCGACGGCCTCATCCACATCACCGACCTCAGCTATGGCCGCGTGAGCCATCCGGAGGAAGTGGTGAAGCTCGACGAGAAGATCAACGTGGTGATCCTCGACTTCGACGACGAGAAGAAGCGCATCGCTTTGGGTCTGAAGCAGCTGCAAGCCCACCCCTGGGATGCACTGAGCGCCGACCTCAACGCGGGCGACAAGGTGAAGGGCAAAGTGATGGTGATCACCGACTACGGCGCGTTCGTGGAGGTGGCCCCCGGTGTGGAAGGCCTCTTGCACGTGAGCGAGATGAGCTGGAGCCAGCACCTGCGCAGCCCCAAGGACTTCCTCAAGGAAGGTCAGGAAGTGGAATGCGTGGTCCTGAACATCGACCGCGAAGAGCGCAAGATGAGCCTGGGCATGAAGCAACTCACCCAGGATCCTTGGGCCGAGATCGAGTTCAAGTACCCGGTGCGCAGCAAGCACACCGCCAAGGTCCGCAACTTCACCCACTTCGGCATCTTCGCCGAGCTGGAGGAGGGCGTGGATGGCCTCATCCACATCAGCGACCTCAGCTGGACCAAGCGTATCAAGCACCCCAGCGAGTTCTGCAACGTGGGCGACGACATCGAGGTCATGGTGCTCGAGGTGGACAAGGAGAACCGCCGCCTCAGCCTCGGCCACAAACAAGTGGAGGAGAACCCATGGGATGTGTTCGCCGGAGTGTTCACCCCGGGCAGCACCCACGAGGGTACCATCACCGGTCGTGCCGGACAGAATTTCGTGGTGAGCCTGCCCTACGGTGTGGAAGGCACGGTGACCGCCAAGAACCTGAAGAAGGCCGATGGCAGCAAAGCCGAACTCGAAGAGAAGCTTCCGTTCGTGGTGTTGGAGTTCAACGGTGAGGCACGCCGCATCGTGTTGAGCCACACCCGCACCTTCGAAGAGGGTGAGGAGATCATTGAAGCAGCACCTGCCAAGCGTGGCGCCCGCAAAGAGGGTGCAACGGGCGGCGGCAGCAGCGCCTCGGTGAAGAGCATCAACGAGAAAGTGGAGAAGAGCACCTTGGGCGACCTCAGCGTACTGAGCAACCTCAAGAGCCAGATGGAGAACAAGGAGCGCGGTGGCAAAGACACCGACAGCGCCGAGTAAGCTCTGCTAACAACAACGATCGAAGCCCGGTTGCCGCAAGGTGACCGGGCTTCGGTATTTGATTTTAACACGCCACTGTTAAGTGGTAGCCTACACAGGAGTTTCCGAAGACGATGCTAAGCTCCACGATCAAACTTGTAAATCTTGTGTAATAGGAGTCCAATGATTGAACTTGCTAAGGCTAATTACCTGCGTAAAGCTTTCATATACAGTCATTATGTTTGAACAACTGATAACTCAGACAGTCATGAGAACGCTGAGCCAGATAGACAAGTTTTTCCTGCTTGCTTTCATCGCATCGTTAGCGAGTTGTGCAAAAGAAGAATCTGAAGGGAATGGCAAGGGCGAGTTAGTTCCTAGCGAAACCCGTGCTGAAAAATGGGAGGTTGTTTACGAGGACGATCATAAATGGGTTCTGGCAAGACTCAATAGTGAGGTGGCACAGACTACGACGGAGCTTCTAGCCTTTGATTTCGGGAACAGCCAAGTTCCCCAAGATCTTCCGGATAACATCATTCGCCTAGAGATTCTTGATGATGGCGGACGAGTCAAGCTTTGGGAAGAGCCTGGAGAAGCTTATAGCCACGAGATTTCGACTCAAGGCGCCTCTCCGTCAACTAAACGAGGGGAATTTTTTGAGGTGGTTGGAATTTCCAACCTATCTAGTCCTGGTTGGGAGCTTGTCGAATCTAACATAAACGGCCTTCAACGGAAGAGGCTGCCCTCGACGCCTTTCATCCAAATGAAAGCTTGCCCTTCTGGTGGTGCAGGTTCAACAGCTTGTTCGTCTTCATCTGGAGGTTGGTCTTGCAGTGTTTCTTGCGGGAGTGGTTGGTATTCCTGCTGTGGGAGTGGCATCAACTGCCTTTGCATCAAGAACGGCAATCCTGAACCCAAGTGAGTTAAACTGGGCCGAAGTCCGGTCTCCGCAAGGTGGCCGGGCTTCGGCGTTCTGGTGGGTATGTGGATCGTGAATGGACGGGGATGAACGTAAATGGAATACCGCGTCCATTCACGTTCATCGAAAGTCCATTCGAGTGAATGGGTGCTCGTTACTGCAAACTCCCTTTTCGGGGGCACCTTTCATCCAAGCCGGTATCTTCGCCGCCGATGTCCACCGTTCCACTGCTCACGAGCAAGGCCTTCGGGCTTACGGTAGAGCGGCTGTGCTACCAGCTGATCGAGGACCACGGCACGTTGGAAGGCGTTGCGCTCATCGGTCTGCAGCCACGCGGTATCCTGTTGGCCCGTCGGTTGCGGAGCGAATTGCAACGCATCTTAGGGAAGGAGTTGCTGCAGTACGGCGAGCTGGACATCACCTTCCACCGCGACGACTTCCGGCATCGTCCATCGCTTCCCCAGCCCAGCGTCACCCAACTGGACTTTTCGCTGGACGACCGCAAGGTGGTGTTGGTGGACGATGTGCTCTTCACCGGACGCACCATCCGCGCGGGGCTCGATGCCATGCTCGCATTCGGCAGACCGGCCGGTGTACAACTGCTCGTGCTGATCGATCGGCGGTTCAGCCGCGAGCTTCCCATTCAACCCGACTATGTGGGGCGTTGGGTGGACAGCATCGGCGACCAACGCGTTACGGTGCAGTGGAAGGAGACCGACGGCGCGGATCAGGTGTTGTTGCATGGTCCGGGCAACGAAGGACGTGAACCCACAAGCCTTGCCCAAGGCACATCAGCGGACCGATGAACACCACGGCACAGAGCGAACAGTTGAGCGTTGAGCACCTGCTCGGCATCAAGGAACTCACCGCCGATGACATCGAGCTCATCTTCCGCACGGCCGATGGCTTCAAGGAAGTGCTGAACCGGCCCATCAAGAAGGTGCCTTCGTTGCGCGACCTCACCATCGCCAACCTGTTCTTCGAGAGCAGCACCCGCACGCGGGTGAGTTTCGAACTGGCGGAGAAGCGCCTCAGCGCCGACGTGGTCAACTTCAGTTCCTCCGGCAGCAGCGTAAGCAAAGGCGAAACGCTGGTGGATACGGTGAACAACATCCTGGCCATGAAGGTGGACATGGTGGTGATGCGGCACCCGGATCCCGGTGCGGCCGTCTTCCTTAGTCGCCACGTGGATGCCCGCATCGTGAACGCAGGCGACGGTACGCACGAGCATCCCACGCAGGCCTTACTAGATGCCTACAGCATCCGTGAAAAGCTCGGCAAGGTGAAAGGAGTGAAGGTGCTCATCGTGGGCGATATCCTCCACTCGCGTGTGGCCCTCAGCAACATCTTCTGCCTGCAGAAACTGGGCGCCGAGGTGATGCTCTGTGGTCCGCAGACCTTGATCCCGCGCCACATTGCCACCCTCGGCGTGCGCGTGGAACCCGATCTGGACAAGGCCTTGAAGTGGTGCGATGTGGCCAACATGCTGCGGATCCAGCTCGAAAGGCAAGGCGGCGATGGCGTGGCCAACTTCCCCAGCCTGCGGGAGTACGCCATGCGTTATGGGCTTGATCCGGAACGGTACCACCGCATCGGTAGGGAGATCGTGATCATGCACCCGGGCCCCATCAACCGTGGGGTGGAGATCACCAGCCAGGTGGCCGATCATGCCAGCAGTATCATCCTGGACCAGGTGGAGAACGGAGTGGCCATACGGATGGCCGTGCTCTACCTGCTTGCCGCGCGTATCCCACGCGCCGTTGTTTGAAACTCCGGTGCAGGGACTTTCGGTCGGTCGAAGCGACCGGTGATTATATTTGGCGGGAAGCCCTACGGACCATGAATTTCACCATCGAGGATAAAGGCCGCTATTCGCTGGTCACCAGCAACGTGGATAAGTTGGATACAACCTGCGCACCGGAGCTGAAGAGCGAGCTGGTGTACTTGAACAAGACCAACGTACGCAACGTGATCATCGACCTGAGCCGCACCCGCTACTGCGATTCCAGTGGCCTCAGCGCCTTGTTGGTGGCTAATCGCCTCTGCAAAAGCGTGAACGGCACCTTGGTGGTGTGCGGTCTGCAAGAACCGGTACAGAAATTGATACAGATCTCGCAATTGGAAAGTGTACTGTCCATCACCCCTACGGCATCGGAGGCGGTGGATCTGCTGTACATGGAAGAGATCGAAAAGGACGTGAATAAAGACTGACGCATGAAAAAGACCCTACTCGTTTCATTCCTTGTGGCCACATCGAGCCTGGTTTCCGCCCAGTGCACACCGAACCCGATGTACGCCGATAGCGTGTACGGTGTATGGCCGGACACCACGTCGAACTTCGCTCCGGCCTACCTGAACGAACCCTATTCGGATACGCTACAACTGCTGATCCCCAGCGATGCCGGGGCATTGGATCCCGCATACGAGGGATACACCCTGGTGAAGGTCGACCTGGTGAGTGTTGACGGGTTACCGGCCGGCATCACTGTGGCCTGCAACTCGCACACGGCCGATCCCTGCACCTTCATCACGGGCCAGGTCGGGTGCGGCTTGCTCGAGGGCACACCCACGGAGAGCGGAACGTTCCCGTTGGTGTTGAACGTGTTGCCCTACGTGGATCTCTTCGGCACCACCATTCCTTCTCCCTTCGGAGCCGTTCCGTTCAGCGGGTATCGGATCGTGGTGAATTCCGGAACCGGGGTCGCCACCACGAACACCACGGGGATCACCGGGGTGCACAACGTGCCCAATCCGTTCGCGAACCGCACCAACATCGAGTTCACCTCCGGCCGTGCAGGCACGGCGCGTATCCGGGTGTTCAACCTGGTGGGCGAGGAGATGTGGAGCGAGCTGGTGCAGGCCAAGGCAGGTGCCAACCGGGTGGCCTTCGATGGCAGCCAACTCCCTGCCGGGGTGTACTTGTACAAGATCGAATCCGGCAGCCACACCTTCACCGGGCGTATGGCCATTCAACGGTGATCGGATTCCGACCGAACTGAACACGAAGGCCCCGGTCACGGGGCTTTCGCATTCCATAGGGGATGCACCAAGGACCATTCACCGTAACCACCCTGGGTACCGGAGCCGCCCTACCGGCCCGCGGACGATACCCCACCGCCCAGTTGGTGAACGTGCGCGGTGGCTGGTACATGGTCGATTGCGGCGAGGGAACCCAGGAACGGTTGCGCGCCATTGGTTTCAACTTCCAACGTATCGGGCACATCTTCATCAGCCACTTGCATGGCGATCACTACTTGGGCCTGCAAGGGCTCATCAGCTCCATGCACCTCATGGGGCGCCAGGCGCCCTTGCACGTGTTCGGCCCGGCGGAGCTACGGGAGATCATCGGGGTGCAGCTCCGGGCCTCATCCACATACCTACGGTACCCATTGCATGTGCACGCCGTTCGGCACGAAAGCGGGGTGGAGGCCCATGTGGACGAGAACGTTGTGGTGAGCACCTTGGCCCTGGAACACCGCATCCCGTGTACGGGCTATCTGTTCCGCGAACGCACCGGGCAGCGTCCGTTGCGGCCCGAGAAGGTGGGCTTGGTACCCCGTTTCAAACGGCAAGCGGTGAAGGATGGCGCGGATCTGATCTTCCCCGATGGCACCCGGGTACCGAACGCAGAACTCACCCTGGACCCACCAACGCCCAGGAGCTACGCCTTCTGCTCGGACACGGCCTACTCGGAGAACCTGGTGCCGTACCTGCGGGGTGTGGACCTTCTTTACCACGAGGCCACTTTCACCAGCGCACTGGCCGCCCGCGCCAAGGAGACCATGCACAGCACCGCCGAACAGGCTGCCCGCATTGCCCAGGCCGCCGGGGTGGGGCAACTCCTGCTGGGGCACTTCAGCTCGCGGTACAAGGACCCCCAGGTCCTCCTCAACGAGGCCAAGGCTGTTTTTAACGCCGTGGAACTCAGCCAAGAAGGGGGTGTTTTCAAAGTAGGCGTTTGAAAGTTGGTCGGCGGTATCTCCTGGGGCGGTACATTTGCCCTTGTTAAGAATAGTTCTAAACAAGGATGATCGTACGCACCCTCATCGCAGACCGCAGCGAACTCTCACTCATCGGCCTGCGGTCCATTCTCTCCGATGTACCCCGTGTTGAACTGGTGGGCGTGGCCCGGGATGCCGTGGCCCTGCAGGCCATGATCGTTCGGCATAAGCCGCATGTGGTATTGATGGACCATACGGCCGAAGGGTTCGGTGCCCAAGCCATCAAGGATGGTTTGAAGCGTTCGCGCAACACGCGTTTCGTGAGCATCACGCCGGCCCCCTCCACCGCCACGCTGCTGGCCGCGGTGCGGGCCGGGGTCACCAGCTACGTGCGCAAGGATTGCGATGTGCAGGAGATCATCGACTCGGTCACCAGCACGGCCGACGGCACCAAGTTCTATTGCGGCAAGGTGCTGGAGGTGCTGCGCCGGGCCTCGGTGGATGTGGACCGTTTCATGGAAGAGCCGATGAGTTGCACGCCGGTGGCGCTCAGCGACCGCGAATGCCAGGTGATCACGATGATCGCCGAGGGCAAGTCCTACACGCGCATCGCCGATGCGCTCAACCTCAGCTCGCACACGGTGATCGCGCACCGGCGCAACATCATGCAGAAGCTGGGGGTGAACAACACGGCGGCCGTGGTGCTCTATGCGGTGAAGAACGGATTCGTGAGCCCCAACAAGTTCCTGTTCGATCAAGCGGTGTAGGCGCCACGCGAACGGGTGGAGCCCACCATTACCTTGCCAGCATGGTGCAGGTCATCGGCGAGATCGGGGGCACTTCCTCACGTTGGGCGGTGCTGGAGGGCGCGGCACAAGCGACCACCTGGCCCGTCCGTGGTGAGCGATGGCCCGGGTTCAACCCGGTGAGCGGTGATGGTGCGGCCTTCGCCTCGGCGGTGGGAGCCGCCTGGCGCGTTGCGTGTCCGTTGGCCTTGGAAGCGGAGGAGGTGGTGGTGTACGGGGCGGGGTGCGGTTCCGAGGAGCGCCGTGCACGCATGCGCGATGCCCTGTTCCAGGTGTGGCCGTCCGCACGGATCACCGTGGATTCGGACCTGATGGGTGCCGCGCTCGGGCTGTGTGGCACCACCCCGGCGCTCACCCTCATCCTGGGCACGGGCATGAACGCGGGTTACTTCGATGGTACGCGGCTGCACCGGCCGATGCCTTCGTTGGGCTACCTCTTGGGTGATGAGGCGAGCGGTGCCGACATCGGTCGGCAGTTGTTGCAGGACGCCTTCTACGGCCGTATCCCGGAGGTCTCGCGCCAACGGATCCTGGGGGAACCGATGCCCGCACTATCCGAGGTGTTGGAAAGGGTGCACGGCGCCCCGCATCCAGCGCGGGAGTTGGCGGCCTACACGGCGCTTCTGGCGCCGCACCTGGATGATGCCTACGTACGCGAACTGCTCCTGGGCCGGTTCCACGCCCTGGCCGAACTGCTCGTACAGTTCTTCGAGCCGGAACGCACCGCCACCGTGTGTGCCACCGGGTCCGTGGCCTATGGTTTCCGCGAGCTCTTGGCGGAGGTGTTGTTGGATCGTGGCATGACGCTCAGCGTGGTGGAACCCGACCCGCTCCTGGGCTTGGTGCGCCACCATCGGCGGCCAGTAGCCTGATATCGGCCGGGCCCTTCACCAGCTCCACCAGCCGCTGGAAGGCGCGGTGGTTCTCGGCCGAACCGATGCTGCGGAGCACGCGGCGGCGCTCCACCGCGGTAAGGTGCCAGCTCAACGAGATCTGTTCGGCCTCCGAATGCCGTAATTGGATGTCGATCACTTCCAGCGGTAGGTCGGCCCAGGCGCTGGCCTGTTGCAGCATGAAGTCGTAGTCCTGGTCCTGCACACGCACCACGTTGTCGTACACACTGCCCAGCGGGTCGAGTACACGCCCCACGAGCGAGGAGTTGCTTGGTCTCACCTCCAGCTCCTTCTGGGTATCGCGGAGCTGCAGCACCACCACGCCGGAGGTGTTCTCCCGGATCCATTCGCGGAAGGTGTGCAAGAAGGCCAGGGAGATGCGGTAGCCATAGTTGTCGCGCAGTCCGGCATCCATCACGCGCATGGGTGGGCTGCTGGGTAGGGAGACCAGCGGGGTGATGTACGGGAAAGTGGCGTTCATGCGCAGGGCACTGGTGAGCTTCAGTTCACCGGCATCCTGGTCGTGGAACATGCGTTGGAACTCGATGGCCTCGGGTTGGCCGTTGTTGTGCAACCTTCCTTCGGGAACGATGTTGGTGAGGAAGGCCATGGGCTGGGAGGCGATCACCAGGCGTCGACCATCGTTGATGGATGCCGGAGCCATGGCCATGAGGGGGATCCGTGCTTCACGTTCGGGTTCCACCAGGTCGTTCAGGCGTACGTCGAGCAGCCCGCGGGTGTTCTCGTTCAGGCGCCGCTCGAAGGTGTATCCGCGGTCCAGGGTGTAGTGCATGCCGCGATCGGTCACGGTGCGGTAACGCACGAACATGTCGTTGGTCACGAAGCTGAAGGCGAGCGGGTTCAGCATGTCGGTGGAGACCTCGTCGAGGATCGCGGGGTCGTTGGGATCAAGGAGCGGGTCGTTCTGTTGGGCCAGGAAGAGCTGGCGGTAGTAGGTGGCGCCGATCAGTCCGCCGGAGGAACCCGTCATCAGCATGGTGCGCTCCATGAGCTCACCGCCCAGGAGGCTGTCGGCGTGTTGCAGGCAGCGCAGGGTCCAGAGGGTTGCCCTCAGCCCGCCGCCGCTGGTGTTCACGATCACCAGGGGCGGCTTGCCGGACTTCCCGGCCAGGGGGAGGTTGTCGGCCTTCCAGTGTTCGAGCGTTTCCAGGAGCGCGTCGGCATCGTGGTGGGCGGTGGCCGTGTCGTGGGCCAGCGCCTGGATGTGTTCGCGGTCATAGGGCGCGGGCGTCACGGAGTAGTCCAGGCCATAGGCGTGGTTGTCGTACATGAACCGGTCGGTGTACTGGCTCAGGAGGTTCAAGGCGATCACCACTCCGATGATCACGGTGGCGGTCCAGCCTTGTAGCCAGCTGAAGAGCGCACTGATGACCATGGTGGCCATGGTGAGGAGCAGGAACACGCTGGCACCCGCCGGGATGGCGAAGAACCGGTACTCGTTGAAGGCGCCCAGGGCGATGAAGCTGAGCACGAGCACCATCTCGAAGATGGAACCGTTGATGTGGTTCTGCCAAAGCACATCGCGGAGCAGCTCCTTGTCGTAGTGGGCGCTGCTGCGTGCCAGCATGATGCGCAGGCGTGGTGTGAGGTAGGTCTCCACGCGCCACTTCTCGGAGCGCTGCTGGCGCCTCAGCCAGCGCATGGCCTTCCGTTGTTCCTGCTTGCGGTGGGGCGGCGCATCGTGCATGGGGCCGATGATGTCCACCAACGGTTCCATGGGCCGATGGGCTTCGGCGTCGCTGCCGAGCAGTTTGATGATGTCCGTGTTGGTGCGCGTGAAGTACAACAGCGCCATGGCCAGGAACAGGCCGATACCGAAGACGAAACCGGACAGGTGGATGATGATCGCGGGAGCGGATTCCAGTTCCTTGGTGTATTGGAACCGTGCCGAACAGACCAGGAAGGTGGCGATGAAGATCGCGGGGATCACCGCGTTGTTGATGTTGAACTTCAGGAATGGCCTGGCGATGGTGGCGATGAACGGGAAGCGGTACCCGTGCATGGCATAACTGTACAGGTTGAAGGCCGTGATGAATCCGCCGAGGGCGAATCCCGTGATGGCGTAGGAGATGAAACCCACCTGGCCGAAGTACTCCGGGTACAGGAAGAGATAGGGGATCCCATATTTCACCCCGATGCTCTCGGTGATGTAGCCGAAAAGCAGAAGCCAGGTGAAGAGCAGCAGATGGTTCTTCTTCAGGTGGAGGATGAGCAGCTGCACCGGAAAGAAGTACGCGATCCTTCGGCTGAACGTGCGGTATGTATGGCGAGCGGTCATCCGCGGAATGGGTACACCGGGGCGTACCGCTTTCCAATTATACGGGCCATCGGGGCGCAGTGTTGTAACTGGCCTTCGCTGGGCGGAGGCGACAGGCTGGGGTAAGGCCATGGAACGGCCTGTTCATACAGTGATCACCGGTCAACCGGAGACCAGGGCCCATGCCCTTCCACGCACGGCCACCTACACCTTCGCCAAGGTCAGTGCCATCACCTCGGCCTCCAGGGCTTCGGCCTTCGCTTTCAGCTCATCGGCCTGTTTCAGCACATCGGCTTTGAAGGCCGCATCATCCAGGCCCGCGCAGTTGATCCTCACGTTGAGGTAGCCGCCGATGGCCCCGGTGCGCGCGCAGAGGGCGCCCACGCCGGCATCGCTCACGCTGGCCGGTAGGCCTTTTTCGGCCATCGCCTTCATCAGGGTCATGCTCTCCACGCATACCTGCATGGTGCGCAAGGGGGTGTTGATCGCGCCTTTCGTGGCTTCAGCGATCGCGGCCTTACGCGCGGCCTTTTCCTCCGCGCTGCCTTTGGGCAGGCCGAAACAGGCGATGATGCGGTCGTAGGCCCGGGTGTCCTCGTCCACCAGGAAGAGCAGTTCGTTGCGCAGCTTTTCACCCACCACGGCCCACTGGCTGTATTCCTCCCAGCGGTCGTCCCAGCCGCGTTTGTGGGCGCTGAGGTTGGCCACCATGGTGCCGAGGGAAACCCCCAGGGCGCCCACGTAGGCCGCTACCGAGCCACCACCTGGAGCGGGGCTCTCGGCCGCGGTCTCCTCGCTGAAGCGCTTCAGGTCCATGCGCACGAGGCGTTCGTTGTTGGCATCCTCCAGCATGTACTCGATCACCTTCTTCTGCGGGTCGAAGGGGCCGAGGTCGTCCAAGCCGAGCGACTTCACCGCGATCTTGATCTTCTCGCGTTCGGGGATGCCCAGGCTGCGTTCCTGGCGGGTCAGGTAGAAGTCCGCGGCATCGAGCAGGGACTGCTTGGGGATCAAGCCCACGAGCTCGCTGCCGGTCACCCGGATCCCGCGTTCCGCCGCGCTCTTGCACGCCTCGTCGAACGCGACATGCACCGGTGCCACGGTGATGTCCGTGAGGTTCAGCGAGAGTTGTGCGATGCCGTACTCCTCGATGAACCAGCCGATGCCCTTCACCGTCTTCAGTTTCCCCGGTACCTGCACCTCGGTGCCGTCGGCCTGTTTCACCTTGCGACCGGCCTCGCGGATGTCGAAGGCGATGGCGTTGGCCCGGCGCGTGCTCGTGGTGTTGAGGTTCACGTTGTACGCCACCAGGAAGTTGCGCGCACCGATGGCCACCGCGCCGCTCTTGGCCACGCTCTCGGTGAATTCCGCCGGGCCGTGATCGGGCTTCCACGCGGGGTCCTTCAGTTTCTTGGGCAGGCCCTCGTACTCGCCGCTGCGGTTGTTGGCCAGGTTGCGGCGTTTCTCTTCGCTCGCGGCGAACTCGTAGCGGTACACGGGGATCGAGAGTTCCGTGCCCACCCGTTCGGCCAGCTTCTTCGCGTACGCGGCCGTCTCTTCCATGCTGATGCCGGCGATGGGTACGAGCGGACATACATCGGTGGCGCCGAAGCGCGGATGCTCGCCCTTGTGACTGCGCATGTCGATCAGCTCCTGGGCTTTCTTGATCAGGCGGAAGGCCGCTTCGATCACCGGTTCCGGCTCGCCCACGAAGGTGATCACCGTGCGGTTGGTGGCCTTTCCGGGGTCCACGTCGAGCAGGCGTACGCCTTCAACGGTCTCCACCACGGCGGCGATGGCATCGATCTTGGCACGGTCGCGGCCCTCGCTGATGTTGGGCACGCATTCGATCAAACGGCGGTTCATGGCTTGGATTCGGTGGCCTGCCCTGTGGCAGGTCGGCCGCAAAGCTATGCGCAATGGTGGTGGCAGGCCTTATGGCCGTACCGTCGCATGGGGGTCAGGCCGGGAACACGATGGTGATCAGGTTGTTCACCATGTGCAATAGAACGGGCACCCAGATGGATCCGCTGCGCGAGCGCGCATAGCCCAGCACGACACCCATGGGCAGGATCAGCATCATCACGGCCACTTCGTACTGCATGTGCATCAGGGCGAACACCCCGGCGGTGATGGCTACTCCGGCATGCTCGTCCACGGTGTGTCGAAGCGTGCCGTACAGCAAGCCGCGCAGGAGGAATTCCTCGAAGAGCGGGGCCATCACGCCCACGCCCAACACCAGCCACCCCATCGAGGTGGTGCTGCCGATCACCTTCAACATGAAATCGGTCTTGAACGAGGGCGAAAGCCGAGCCAGCATCTCGATCACCAGGCCAAGGGCGATGAACACACCGAACCAGATGAGCGTGTTGCGCCAGGAAGGTGTCTTCAGGCCGAGGAACGCGGAGGTCTGCCCCCGTTTCCACAACCGTACCGAGACCAGGATCAGCAGGGTGCAAACGGCACCGCTCCAGAAGGCCTCGTGGGCCACCAGGTCGCCATGGAAGACCAATTCGTTCATGCGTTCCTGCATCCGCGGGTCCGAGAGCAGGTCCAAGGAGAATCCCTCCTTCATCAGGTCCGGGGAGTGTTGGAGCACCCCCTTGATGAACACCCCGGTCTGGATCAGGAAGAACAGCATGATCACCACGCCGAACAGGGCGATGCCCATGGAGAATTCCAGGCCGGGAGGTCGGCCATGCGTGTTGGCGGCGCCCTCAGGCGATGGCTGTTCCGGATCGTACGGGTATTGCATCGATGAGTACGGTGTCGATATGGTCGTTGCCGAAGGCGTAGGGAAGGAAAGCCAGTGAAGGGACCTTGCCGGTGATGATGAGGCTGGCGCGTTTGCCCACGGTGATGCTGCCGAGCTCGGCGTGCAGGTCCATGGCGGCGGCGGCGTTCAGCGTAAGGGCATGGATGGCCTCCTCGGGCAGCATGCGCAGCTGGATGCACGCCAGGGAGAGCACGAGGTTCATGTTCCCGCTGGGGGTGGTGCCCGGGTTGAAGTCCGTGGCCAGGGCAACGGGCAGGTCGTGCTGCATCAGGGCGCGGGCCGGGCCATAGGGGATGCGGATGAAGAACGAGCAGGAGGGCAGTAGGGTGGGGATCGGTGCCGCGTGCGCCCCGCGTGCGGCCAGGGCCTCGATGTCCGCGGCTTCCATCACCTCCAGATGGTCCACGCTCAGGGCCCGGTGGGCGATGGCCGCCTGGATACCCCCGATGCTGGTGAACTGGTTCACGTGCACCTTGCCGCGAAGGCCGTACCGTGCGCCCGCTTCAAGGATCCGCACCATCTCCTCCACGGTGAAATAGTTCGTTTCGCAGAACACGTCCACGAAATCGGCCAGGCCTTCCGCCGCCACCTGCGGGATGAGTTCGTTCAGGACAAGGCGCATGTACGCCTCGCGATCCGTTTTGTACGCGGTGGGCAGGGCGTGCGCGGCGAGCAGGGTGGTCTTTACCTGGAGGGGCAAGGACGCCTTCAACCGGCGCGCCACGCGCAACATCTTCAGTTCGCTATCTAAGTCCAGGCCGTAACCGCTCTTGATCTCCACGGCCACGGTACCCTGGTGCATCATGGTGCGGAGCCTCTCCTCGGAGCGGGTGTAGAGCTCCTGCTCGCTCATGGCGCGCAGCTTGGCCGCACTGTTGAGGATACCCCCGCCACGCGCGGCGATCTCCTGGTAGGATAGCCCGTTGATCTTGTCCACGAACTCCTCTTCCCGCGGAGCGGCGTGCACGGTATGGGTGTGTGGGTCGCACCAGCCGGGTAGCACGTAGCGGTCCGTGGCATCGATCACGGTGCGGCCTTCGGTCATGGCGGGGGGCGGGGGCGCGGACATGGGGCCGAAGCCGGTGATGCGGCCTTGATCGGCGGTTAGCCAGGCGTTCTCCAGCAGGGGGAGGTGGGCCATGGCCAGTCCGGGCACGATGCGGTCGCCGGCGGCACGGATGCCCACGAGGGCCTTGGCGTTCTTGATCAGTAGGCTGGACATGGCAGGCAAAGAAAGCCCATCGCGGGTTGTCCGTGGTCAGGTGGGCGCAAGTCGGGGCCTTCGGGGCGAGCCTGGGCGTCCATCGCCGGTGCGCAGCGCCCATCTGCTAACGATCGTATGGTGGATCGCACAACGCGGGCTGGGCGGAGCCGCCTGTCGATGATCCTACTTTTGCACGGGCTTTCGAGCCCGCGATCACCCATGCCCGGCAATTCCATCGGCCAGCTTTTCCGGCTCACCACCTTCGGCGAAAGCCATGGCGCGGGCATCGGCGGTGTGGTGGATGGTTGTCCAGCGGGGCTGAAGCTCGATCTGGATGCCGTGCAACGGGAGCTGGATCGCCGAAGACCGGGCAGCACCCCGTTGGGTACCGCGCGGAACGAAGGGGATCGCCTGGAAGTGCTCAGTGGCCTGTTCAACGGCGTCACGCTCGGCACCCCCATCGCCTTCCTCCTGCGTAACACCGATGCGCGCAGCCACGACTACGACACGCTTAAGGATGTCTACCGTCCGGGGCATGCCGACCTCACCTGGGACGCCAAGTACGGCTTGCGCGACCACCGGGGCGGAGGGCGGAGCAGTGCGCGCGAAACGGCGGCGCGTGTGGTGGGAGGGGCCATCGCACGGCAGCTGCTGGCCCGCGAGGGCGTACGCGTGCAGGCCTATGTGGAACAGGTGGGCGGAGAGCGGCTCGGCAAGCCGTATACGGAATTGGATCTCGAAAGCGTTTGGAGCAATGCCGTACGCACCGCCGACCCCGATGCCGTGGCCCGCATGACCGCGCTGATCGAACACGTTAGAGCCGAGTGCGACTCCATCGGCGGGGTGATCGCCGGCGTGGCCCGTGGTGTGCCCATGGGGCTGGGCGAGCCGGTGTTCGATCGGTTGGAGGCCGACCTGGCCAAGGCCATGCTCTCCATCAACGCCACGAAAGGATTCCAGATCGGCGAAGGCTTTGCCGCCGCGGCCAAGCGCGGTTCGGAACACAACGATGGCTTCGAATTTGGCTGGCGCGAACGGGGTGGTGTTGTGAAGAACCCGGGCTTCCGGGTGGAGAAAAGCGCCATCCGCAGCAGCACCAACCATGGCGGGGGCACCCTTGGCGGCATCAGCAACGGCGAGGACCTCTGGTTCAGCGTGGCCTTCAAACCGCCCTCCACCATCGCACGGGCCCAGCGCACCGTGGACCGCACCGGGCAAGCCGTCACCCTCGAAGCACCAGGCAGGCACGATCCTTGCGTGGTGCCCCGTGCCGTGCCCATCGTGGAAGCCATGACCTGCCTGGTGCTCGCCGATCACCTCTTACGAAACCGCACTGCACGGGTGTGAACACCGTGCACCAATAAGAAGACCATGGCCAAGTGGACCAAACGAATCCTGCTCACCCTGGGTATCCTCATCGTCCTGCTCCTCGGGGCGGCCATCCTCATCCCCATCCTGTTCAAGGACCGGATCGAGGCCGCCGTGAAGGACAAGGTGAACAAGAACCTCAACGCCGTGGTGGATTGGGGCGATTGGGACATCACCATCCTGAAGAACTTCCCCAACCTCACCGTGGAGGTGGAGGACGTGAAGGTGAGCAACCTCGCCCCCTTCGAAGGCATCGACCTGGCACGCATCGGAACGTTCACGGCCACGGTGGACATCAAGAGCGTCTTCGGCGATAGGATCGATATCATGCGGATCGGTCTGGTGGAACCGCACATCCATGTGAAGGTGCTGGAGGATGGCACCGCCAACTGGGACATCGCCAAGAGCGACAGCACCGCCGTGGAGGACAGCGCCGCGGACACCGCCAGCGCCTTCAACATCGGCTTGCGCGAGTACTGGATCGAGAACGGCACCTTGATCTACGACGATGCCTCGCTCACCTACTACATGGACCTCAAAGGGCTGCAACACCGGGGCAGTGGCGACTTCACCCAGGACCTCTTCACCCTGCGCACCACCACGCATGCCGATTCCGCCAATGTGGTGTTCGACGGCATCAAGTATCTGAAGAACGTGAAGGCCGACATCAAGGCCGACCTGGACATGGACATGCCCAACATGAAGTTCACCTTCAAGGAGAACGAGGCCACCATCAACCGGTTGGTGCTTGGATTCGATGGGTGGCTCGCCATGCCCGGCGATGACATGGACATGGACATCAAGTGGAACACGAAGCAGACCGATCTCGGAACCCTGCTCTCGCTGGTGCCTGCGGAGTTCGCCACGGACCTCACCGGCGTACAGATGAGCGGGAAGGCCGGCTTCAGCGGTTACGTCAAGGGCACCTACAACGAGAAGAACATGCCCGGCTTCGGGCTGAAGGTGGATGTGGACAACGGCCGCTTCAAGTATCCCGATCTGCCCAGCAGTGTTGAGGATATCTTCATGGACCTCAGCATCGCCTGTCCACAAGGAGACAACCTGGACAAGATGGTGGTGGACCTGAAGCGGTTCGCGCTGAAGATGGCGGGCAACCCCGTGGAGGCGCGCATGCACTTGACCACACCCATGAGCGACCCCAACGTGGATGCGGAGCTGAAGGCCGACCTCGACCTGGCCAGCGTGAAGAAGGTGGTGCCCATGAAGGAGGAGTTGAAGGGCGAACTCGCCGCCGATGTGCGCATGAAGGGCCGCATGAGCGATGTGGAGAACCAACGCTACGAGAAGTTCCAGGCCGATGGACGCCTGCTCCTGCGCGGCATGACCTACATCAGCGACTCCCTTCCCACGGTGGGCATCAATAACCTCCAGTTCGATTTCAGCCCGCGGTTCTTGGCCCTCACCGATTTCGTGGGTAGCGTGGGCAGCAGCAACCTCACCGCCAAGGGCCGCCTGGACAACTACATCCAATGGTGGCTCAAGGACAGCACCCTCACCGGCAGCTTCGACCTGGCCGCCGACCGCTTCGACCTCAACGAGCTGATGGGCCCTTCCGCCCCGGCCGATACCACCACCGCCGTGGCCGATACCGGCGCCATGAGCGTGATCGAAGTGCCCCGCAACATCGACTTCCGCATGGGAATGGCCGTGAAGGAAGTGATCTACGATGATATGAACCTGACCAACGTGCGTGGCGGCATGCACATCCACGACCAGCGTGTGGACCTGAAGGATGTCTTCTTCAACATCTTCGGCGGAAGCATCACCATGGCCGGCGGCTACGACACCAGGAACATCGCCAAACCCGCGATCGACCTTCGGTACGACATCCGTGAGCTGGACATCGAGGAGACCGTGAAGTACATGGAGACCGTGCAGAAGATGGCCCCCATCGCCAAGACCTGTAAGGGGAAGTTCAGCACCGACCTTACCATGACGGCGGTCCTGGACCAACACATGCAGCCGGACCTGAACACCCTCACCGGTCGCGGCACCCTGCGCACCAAGAGCGTGCGGATCGATGGGTTCCAACCGTTGGTGGACGTGGCGAAAGCCCTGAAGTTGAACGGCATCGAGAACACCACCTTGAACGATGTGGTGTTCAACTACAAGTTCCAGGACGGCAAGATGATCACCGAGCCGTTCGATGTGCGGATCGACCGGATCAAGGCGAATGTGGGAGGCAGCACGGCCTTCGCCGACCAGGCCATCGACTACGACATGAAGGCGAAGCTCCCGAGCGACATGTTCGGTGCGGGTGCCGCTACCGCCGTGGCCGGGTTGTTGGGCAAAGCCAACGCTGCCATCGGATCCAACTTCCAGGTGCCCGCCGAACTGGACCTCACCGCCAAGATCACCGGTACCATAGACAAGCCCATCGTAAAGCCGGTGTTCGCCGGTGGCACCACGAGCGTGAAGGATGCCGTGGTCACCGAGGTCAAGCAGGAACTGAACGAACGGATCGACAAGGCCAAGGAAGAGGCCATCGCCAAAGCACGCGAAGAAGCGGCCCGCCTGGTGGCCGAAGCACAGAAGCAGGCCGACCAGGCCAAGGCCGAAGCCCGTGCCGCTGCTGCACGGATCAAAGGGGAGGCGTACAAGGCCGCGGACGATGCGCTGGCCAAAGTGACCAATCCGCTGGCCAAGATGGCCGCGCAGGCCGTGGCGAAGAAGGCCAAGGAAGAGGCCGACAAGAAGGAACAACAAGCCGTGGCCGAAGCCGACAAGAAGGCCGATGGGCTGGTGGAAGCGGCCCGTAAGAAAGGTGACGACCTGATCGCCAAAGCCGAGGCGACCAACACCACCGTGAAGTAGGAGCGAAGCCGAGATGAGACCGATGCGAAGACCATTGAACCGCGTTCCCTGGGGATCCACGAGGGGCGTGAGGTCCCCATTGCACCATGTGTTGGTCGTGGCCTTCGGGCTGCTCTCCGGCGTGGGCGTGGCCCAGGACGAGCCGGGGGATGATCCCTGCGGCAAGCCGACCGACAAGAAGATCATCAAGCTGTTGGAGGATGCCGCCAAGGCGAAGGAGCCGGTGGAACGCCACCAGAAGTTGAAGGCGGCCTTGGAGTTGGATGGTGAGTGCGCGGAATGTTTGTTCCAGTTGGGCGTGTCGGCCTATCGCATCGGGAAGGAAGGTGGCAAGGGCTTCGGGCCATCGATCAAGTATTTCGAACAGTTGCAGCAGAAATGCCCCAACTACCACAGCGACGTGCCCTATCTGCTGGGCACCATGCACTACGGCCAGGATGCGTTCGCCGAGGCGGCCAAGGCCTTCGAGGCCTTCCGCAAGTTCCCCAGCGACGATGCTTCCAAGTTGAGCAAGGACTACGACAAGAAGTACACCGATGTGGAGGCCATCATGCCCGAGCTCCAGTTCTACGTGGACTTCTACAAGAACACCGCACCGCTCGATCCGGTACTGGTGCGCAACGTGAGCACACCCGCCAAGGAGTACCTGCCCATGCTCTCCCCGGACAATGAACTGATGTTCTTCACCCGGGTGAGCCAGCGGAAGGCCAAGGGCGATATCGTTACGCGGGAGGTGGAGGAACTCACCGAAGCACGCCGCGCTGATGCGCGGTCCGACTTCAACGCCGGTCGCGTACTACCAGAACCGTTCAATACGGGCGACAACTACGGAGGGTTGACCATCAGCGTGAACAACCAGGAGATGTTCGTTACCGTCTGCAGCCCCCCGGATGCCAAAGGCTACCGGAACTGCGACATCTATCGCTCGCATTACGAGACCAAGTTCGACCTGGACCAAGGTGGGCAGACCTTCGAGTGGGCCGGATTGGAGAACCTGGGCACGAACATCAACACACCCGATGGCTGGGAGAGCCAGCCTTCGTTGAGCGCCGATGGCAGCACCTTGTACTTCGCCACCATCCGCCCCAACACGGACGGCATCGACATCTTCCAGAGCAAGCGCGAAGCGAACGGGCAATGGTCGCCGGCAAGGCCGGTGAAGGGGATCAATACGGCCGGTGATGAGAAAGCGCCGTTCATGCACAGTGATAGCCGCACGCTCTATTTCGCCGCCAAGCCACCCACCGACGAGAGCGGCCGAGTCGATGAGGAACGCGGACACAAGGGCATCGGCGGTTACGACATCTTCTTCAGTAAGTTGAACGACGATGGCACCTGGACCAAGCCGAAGAACTTGGGGCATCCCATGAACACCGACCAGGATGAGCACGGCCTGGTGGTGAGCGCCGATGGCCACACCGCATACTTCGCCAGTGCGCGCTACCAGGGTGCGGGAGACCTCGACATCTTTGGGTTCGAACTGCCCAAGGAAGTGCGACCGGAGGACATCCTCGTGGTGAAGGGCGAGGTGCGGAACGAGAAGGGCGAACTGGTGAAGGACGCCACCGTGGAGATCGAGTACATGGACACCCGTAAGGTGGAGGTGATCAACGTGGACAACAACACGGGTCGCTATGCCACGGTGGTGAAGTTGAATCCCGGCAGTGATGTGATCATGACGGTGAAGAAGAAGGACCATGTGTTCGACAGCCGCAGCTTCTCCGTGGAGGACACGGCACGTGCGGGTGTAGCCAAGGTGGACATGCAGGTGCAGCGGATCGAAGTGGGAAGGAGCTACCGCGTCAACGACATCAAGTATGCCACGAACTCGGCGGAGATCACCAGGTCATCCGAATACATCCTCGACGAACTGATCACCTTCCTGAAGGAGAATCCAACGGTGCGGATCCGCATCGAAGGCCATACCGACAGCCGGGGAGGGGCGGCGGAGAACAAGGTGCTCAGCGAGAACCGCGCCAGTACCGTCCGCAACTACATCCAGAACAAGGGCATCGCCGCGAACCGCCTCACCCACCAAGGCCACGGCCCCGAGAAACCCATCGCCAGCAACGATACGGAAGAGGGCCGCGCGAAGAACCGCCGCACGGAGTTCGTGATCGTGTCGCGTTAGTCGAGGTGGATGTCTTCGTCGCGCCCCTGCATCAGGCGCCCTTCGTTCACCTTCATACGCAGGTTGAGGAACTCCACCAGCACGCTGAAGCCCATGGCGAAGTAGATGAAGGCCTTGTTCACATGCTCGCCGAAGCCTTCCATGATCAGGGCCGCGCCGATCATCACCAGGAAGGAGAGCGCTAGCACCTTCACCGTGCCGTGCTTGTTCACGAAGTCGGCGATGGCCGCACTGGCGAAGAGCATCATCAGCACCGCGAAGATCACGGCCAGCGACATGATCAGCAGCTGGTTGCTCATGCCCACAGCGGTGATCACGCTATCCAAGCTGAATACGATGTCGATCACGATGATCTGAAGGATCACGCTGAGCATGCTCGTTGCCTTCCGGTGCGGACCGGCCTTCTCGTGTTTCTGTTCCACTTTGGCATGGATCTCCACGGTGGCCTTCCAGATCAGGAACAGCCCACCGATGATGAGCACCAGGTCGCGGCCGGTAACGGGGTGGTCGCCGGCGTAGAACAGGGCGGTCTTCAGGCTCATGATGAAGCTGATGCTGAAGAGCAGCGCCAGGCGAGTGATCATGGCCAGCGCTAAGCCCATGCGTTGAGCCTTCCGCTGGTTCTCCTTCCCCTTGAGCTCGCCGCTGAGGATGCTGATCACGATGATGTTGTCGATGCCCAGCACGATCTCCAGGGCGGTGAGCGTGAGCAGCGCGATGAGCCCCTCGGTCGTTAGGAGTACGTGGGGGTCCAAGGTGGAAAAGTCCATACGGTGTGGTTGTCGATCCGGGGGGCGAAGCTACTTCGCCGGATCGGACCAGGCGGAAGTCCGTGGTCGTGTGACCCGGGCCACCAGGATGGTCTCGTTGCGATTCACCGGGTTCAGCCAATGCACCAGCCGGTCCAGGGCGCCAGGGCGTACGCGGTCCACCACTTGCAACGGCCCCATGGCCTGGGTGGTGCGCAGGGCACGGGCGGGGAGGTCCTCCTCACCAACGAAGAGCACGTAGTTCGGTCGGGTGCTGTCGGGGAATGCCGCGAGGCGCTCGCCGAGGTCCTTGGTGGCATCGGTCCATGGCTCCACGGCCATGGACCAATGGCCGCTGTAGAACAACGGAGGCATGGGGGCGGTGCCCACCGGCGTGTCCTCCACCAGGATCCCCCGGACATCGGAATGGGCGCGCAACGTGCTCATGGCTTCCACCCGACTGCGTTTGCTGCTGCTGGTGGTGATCAAGAGCAAGGCCAGTGTATTGATCGCCGCGGCGAATAGCAGCACGCCGCGCCATAGGCCGGCATGGCGCGCCCACCATGTGCTGGCGGCGCGCCACTGTTCCCAGGAGACGTAGCCCAGCACGAAGAAGAGCGGCACGATGGGGAAGAGGAAGCGTTCCTGTTTGTTGGGGAAGTAGGAGTGGATGGCCAGGAAGAGCAGTACCGGCAGCCAGAGCAGCAGGGGCGAGGTGCGCCGGAAGAACCCGAAGAACACGGCCACGCTCAACGGTGGGATGAAGACCCCCAGGAGCAGCAGGAGGTAGTTGTACCACGGCTGGTCGAAATAGGTGGTGGTGTTGGCCATGTTGTACAGCACGTACTCGGTCAGTTCGGCGAACGGGCGGCCCCAGAGGAACAGGTCGATCGCCGATTGGACCACCACCACGGGAAGGGCCACCCCGATGGCATAGAGCACGGCAGGCCCCCATCGCCGTTGGAACAGCAGGGCCAGACCGGGGCCCGCTGCGAAGAACAACGTCTGGAACCGGATGTTGATGGCCAGGCCGATGAGCACCCCCGCCACCAACACCCGGCGCGCACCTGGAGCGCTGGGCTCCCGCACCAGCTGCCAGCAGCCGGCCATGAGCAGCGGTATGCAGGCCACCTCCACCAGGTTGCGTACGGCCAGGAACGGCATGAAGTAGAACAGGGCCAGGAACAACCCCGTCCGCCAGGCGATCACCGGGTTCGATAACCGCAACGCGATCCGATACCCGAGCCGCACCACCAGCAGGCTCCACAGCGCATGCAGCAGGCGTACCACCACCATCATGGTCTTCGGGTCGCCCAGGCCGACGGCCTTCAGCCCCACGAACAGCAGGTAGTGAAGGCCCACATAGAAGAAGCTGTGCCCCGAGGGACGTGGGGTGTCGCCTTGGTTCCAGGGCAGCCAGTGGTTGTAGTCGAACCCATCGGCCCAGCTGCCCGCCGCCTCGATCACCAGGAAGTGGTCGTCGTGGGCGAAGTAGCCCTGCGAGAACAGGGCCGCCAGTAACCTGGGCACCAGGGCCACCACGGTAAGTACCAACAAGGGGCGGGCCGGCGGAACGTTCCAGGTACCGAAGGAGGAAATGGGTCGCACAGCGCGAAGATGCACCGATCGCCTTCTATTTTTGCTCCACTTCCACCCCTCCCCATGAACATCGTAGTCCTGTCCAGGGACACCAAGCTGTACTCCACCAAGCGGTTGGTGGAGGCCATTGAAGCGCGTGGCCACAACGCCCGCGTGGTCAACCACGTCAAGTGCGACATCCTCATCGAGAAGCGGAATCCGCAGATCCTGTACGGAGGCCAGCCGCTTACGGATGTGGATGCGGTGATCCCGCGGATCGGCGCCAGTGTCACGTTCTACGGTACGGCCGTGGTGCGCCAGTTCGAGATGATGAAGGTCTTCACCACCACGGAGAGCCAGGCCTTGGTGCGCAGCCGCGACAAGCTGCGCAGCATGCAGATCCTCACGCGCAGTGGCGTGGGCATCCCCAAGACGGTGTTCACCAACTACAGCAAGGACGTGGGCAGCATCGTGGACAACGTGGGGGGCGCACCCTGCATCATCAAGCTACTGGAAGGCACGCAGGGGTTGGGCGTGGTGCTGGCCGAAACGAAGAAGGCCGCCGTGGCGGTCTGCGAATCGTTCAACAGCCTCAAGGCCCGTGTCATCGTGCAGGAGTTCATCAAGGAGAGCCGCGGGGTCGACATCCGGGCCTTCGTGGTGGATGGTCGCGTGGTGGGCGCCATGAAACGGACGGGCAAGGAAGGCGAGTTCCGAAGCAACCTGCATCGCGGCGGCACCGCGGAGCTGATCGAGCTCTCGCACGAGGAAGAGGTCACCGCGATCAAGGCCGCCAAAGCCCTGGGCTTGCATGTGGCCGGTGTGGACATGCTCCAGAGCGATCGGGGTCCGTTGGTGATCGAGGTGAACAGTTCACCGGGCCTCGAAGGCATCGAGGGCGCCACCGGCCATGACATCGCCGGCGAGATCGTGAAGTTCATCGAACGGAACGTCTAGCGCACCACCAGTTTCAACCGGCCGAATGCCGCGCTGGTGGCGATGTAGGCTCCGCTCGGAAGCGCCACCGGGAACACATCGGATGTGATCCGTGCTGCGGTCACCAACCGGCCGTGCATGTCGTGGATGAAGAGCCGGTGTTCCGCGCCATGGAGGCCGGTGGTCAGGTGGATCAGGCCGCTCGTGGGGTCATGGTACCAACGGGCGTTGGCTGGTGCGGCCGTCGCGATCGTGGTGGAGAGGTCGGATTCGTAGCATCCCATGTCCACCGTGCCTCCTTGGATCCGAGGGGCCCCGGCCAGGTCCACCAGGCTGGTGGCCGGAACCAGGTCGTTCGAGCCCGTGTTGATCGCTGGGGACCCCGCGGCCAACGTGTAGTCGAACAACGTTGCGTCGAAGGAGGCGTTCGTTGAGGGAGAGGGAGCGTTGAAGACAGGATCCGCATCCACGATCGCCGTGCCATTGGCATGTCCCCCCTGAACGATGGAGTGGAAGATGTTCATGCCGCTGCTCACCTGGCTTCCGTTGTGCGAGGTGTTGCCGTGGATGATGCTGTTCTCGATGCGGTGGTGCGTGCCGTACACGCGGATGGCCGGGGATCCCGGGTTCGCGTAAAGGTTGAAGTTCTGGACGAAGGTGCAGTTGGTCATGAAGAGCACTTCGTCCGATGCGGAGGTCTGTATGCGGAGGATGTTGGCGCCGGAGTCGTCCACCGCGTTGCCGATGAGGTATGAATCGCTGATGGTGGCGTTGTTGAACCCGTCGATCTCGATGATGCTGAGCTTGGCGGTATTGGCGGTGAACCGGCACCGTTCGATCAGCAGGCTGTTGAAGTCGAGGCCCCCGTGAAGGCAGGCCCCACGACGGCCGGTGTTGTTCTTGAACCGGCTGTCGCGGATCACCAGGTTGGAATAGCCGCCATTGTTGTTCCCGTTGTAGATGGCGCCGCCATCGCCACCGGTGCCGGCACTGTTGCTCAGGAGGTCGCAGTTCTCGATCGTCAGGTTCGCCGCCGCGAGGTAGATGCCGCCGCCATAGGTCCCCGAGTAGTTGTTCACGATGGTGCAGTTGCGAACCATCAGGCTGCCGTTCTGGATGTTCTGGATGTTGAGCCCGCCCCCGTTGTATCCGCTTCCGCTCGCACTGTACCCGTTCATGATGCGGAACCCATCGAGTACGATATGGGTGTTGATGTTGTTCGCGGTGACCACCCGGTGCGCGTTATCGCCGGGAGTGCCGGGCTCGCCGATGTCACCGTTCAGCACGGTGGGGTTACCCGCGATGTCGCGCTCTTCCACGCTGCTCTCCGTTCCGGCGAATCCGCCGTACAGGTTCACGCCATTGCGCAGGTTGAAGGAGATGGTACGGCTGGTGCCCGTGGTGGGCCTGTAGTGCCCCGCCGCCACCCAGATCTCATCGCCCGGGATCACAACGCTCAACGCATCCTGGAGGTTGGTGAACGCATCGGTCCAGGAAAGGCCGGTACCGCTGCCGGTGGCAGCCCCGTTCACATGATACCGTGCGGCATGCAGGTTGGTGATCGAGGAAAGAAGGAGCACGGATAACAATGGACGCATGTGCGAAGGTTCGGAAAGGTCGTGGTGCTGGACAAGATATGGCGCCACACCCGACGGAGCGGATCACCCCAGCACGTTCTTCCGGCTCACATCCACCACGAAACGACCGCGCAGGAACTTCCGGCCCAGCAAGACCTGGTACTTCATGTCGCTACGGTCGAAGAGGGTGGCTTGGGTGCGTACCACATGCCCGTTCAGCTTCACCTGGGTATTGATCAGGTAGCGGCGGCTCGTTTCCCCATTGCTGCTCTTCACCGATACGCGCTTGAAGCTTCGGAACACCTTCACCTTGCGCACGCCACCCATCTGGAAGGTCACCACCAACTGGCGCACACCGTCCTTGGTGCGCAACGTCAAAGCTTGGTAGTGCAGGGCGCTGCGGTAGGCACCGGTATCGATCTTGGCCTCCACACGCGCCACACCGATGCCGGGCAGGGCGATATGCTCCAGCCGCCCGATCGTGATCAGCGCACGTGCCATGAACGCAAAGTTGAACGACGAAGGGCGGATCACTGACCGGTCGGGGCGGGGCTTTCCAACAACGCGGGGTGGACCCGATGGCCGATCGCCGGAAAGGCACGATCTTTGCCAAGCACAAGCACCTACGTCATGAACCGGATCATCACCTCGTTCGCCACGGTCGCCGTGGCCATTGTCCTCGGTATCGCACCCGCATCCGCCCAGGACCCCGCATCCCAAGTGAAGGGGTATGGCGAAGCCATCACCGCCGAAGGGGCCATCAGCACCGCGGAGCTGGCCAAGGCACTGGCGGAGAAGGAGGAGGTGGCCACCAAGGTGGAAGGGGAGATCATCACGAGCTGCGCCATGAAGGGCTGCTGGATGGACATGAAGATGGCCGATGGAAGCACGATGAAGGTGCGCTTCAAGGACTATGGGTTCTTCGTGCCCACCAAAGGGTTGGAGGGTAAGCGGGCGGTGATCCAAGGAGTGGCCACCCGGGAGGTGCTCGATGTGGCCACGCTGAAGCACTATGCCGAGGATGCCGGGAAGAGCAAGGAAGAGATCGAGAAGATCACCGAACCGCAGAACAAGTTGATGTTCCTGGCCGACGGCGTGTTGATCACCTACTGATGGTGCGTCCGTCGCAATGGAACCGTACAAGGCCCGGAGTAATGCTCCGGGCCTTGTGCTTGTGTGCCATCGGCCTTGCGGTGCCCGTTCAGTCCCAGACCCATCACGAACTGCGTCTCGGACGGGAAGCGGCCTTCACCGGTGCTGGCCTGGTGCTCCACGGGGTCGGTCTGCTGAAGCACGAACAGAACCGGTCGCGGCCACTGCCCGCTATCGATCACGGCCGCCTGCCGTCCATCGATCGGGTGGCCACGCGGCAATGGAGCACCTCGGCTGATCGTGCCAGCGACCTGCTGTTCGGTGTGGCCACGGTGGCGTCGCTCTCCGTGGCCATCGTCAATCAACAGGGCGAACAACCACTGCTGCCGGTGGTCATCATCGCGGAAAGTGGAATGTTCGCCGCAGGCCTCACCCATACGGTGAAGGAGTTCGTTCGGCGGCCACGGCCATACCTGTACAACGCGGCGGTACCGGCGAGCGCCTACCATCCCGGTGATGATGCGCTCAGCTTCTGGAGCGGCCACACCGCGAACGTGGCAGCGATCACCTTCAGCACGGCCATGCTCGTTCAGCGGTCCGAGGCATCCCCAGGATCGAAGCGGGCCACGTGGATCGGTGCGGCCCTCACCCCGGCGGCCATGGGCTACCTCCGTGTGCGCGCCGGACGCCATTTCCCCACCGACGTGTTGACAGGATACCTGGTCGGTGCGGCGGTGGGTCTGGCGATACCCTACTTTCACCGCACTTCGAAATGAGCATGAGCAACACGCGGATCGCTTTGGCTGTACATGGTGGTGCAGGCACCATCGATAGGGAACAGATGACCGCTGAACGCGAGAAGGCCTACCGCGATGCCTTGGGGTGGGCGTTGCGCCGTGGCCATGCCGTGTTGGACCAGGGCGGTGCGGCCTTGGACGCCGTGGAAGCCGCCGTGCGTGCCTTGGAGGATACCCCGCTGTTCAATGCCGGCCGCGGATCGGTGTTCAACGCCGATGGCCAGCACGAGATGGACGCCAGCCTCATGAGCGGCACCGATCTGCGGGCCGGTGCCGTGGCCGGCGTGCAGAACGTGAAGAACCCCATCACCCTTGCTCGGCGCGTGATGGACCACAGCGACCATGTGCTGATCAGCGGCCTCGGCGCCTTCGAGTTCGCGCACAAGCAGAAGGTGGAACTGGAGGACGACCAGTACTTCTTCGACGACTTCCGCTTCCAGCAGTGGAAGGAGGTGGCGGGCACCGACCGCGTACAACTGGACCACAGCGACAAGGAGAAGAAGTTCGGTACCGTGGGTGCCGTGGCGCTGGACCGCTCCGGCGCCCTCGCCGCCGCCACCAGCACCGGAGGCATGACCAACAAGCGCTGGCAGCGCATCGGCGATAGCCCCATCATCGGAGCGGGCACCTACGCCAACAACGTCACCTGTGCGGTGAGCTGTACCGGCCATGGTGAGAGCTTCATCCGTGCCGTGGCCGCGCACGATGTGCATGCCCTCATGGCGTACAAGGGCCTCTCCCTGGAAGAGGCCGTGCGCGTGGTGGTGCATGAGAAACTACCGCCACTGGATGGTGATGGCGGCCTGATCGCCATCGATCGCGCGGGGAACATCGTGCTCGACTTCAACTGCCCGGGCATGTACCGCGGCCATGTCGGCGACGATGGCGTTCTCCACACCGCGATCTTCCGGTAGGAGGGCGGTCAGGAAGGGATGGGTCACGTGCCCACGTGCCTCAAGCCTTCTTGGCGTTGGCAGCGTTCGGCTTGCGCGGGTTGATGAAGGGGAGGTGGATCTGCTGCTCGTCGGGGTAGTCCACATCCTCGCCGAGGATATAGCCGTACGGCTTTAGCGAAGGGATCGAGTCGCACACGATCTTGATCATGCCGGTGATGGGTATGGCCAGCACCATGCCCACCACGCCCCACAGCAGTCCGAAGCCGATCAATGCCGCGATGCTGGCGAGCGGATTCACGCTCACGCTGCTGCCCACGATCTTGGGGGTGATGAAGTTGTTCTCCAGGAACTGGGTCACCAGGCATACCCCCAAGGCACCCACGGCGTACATCATCGAATCCTTGGTGACCAGTGCGATCAGGATGGGGAGCAGGCTACCGATGAGCACACCCACGTACGGGATCACGTTGAGGAAGCCGATCGTGAAGCCCAGGAGAACGGCATACTTCAGGCCGAGCACGAGGAAGCCCAGGCTGCTGAGGGCCCCGAGGATGAGGATCACCAGGAGCACGCCGCGGAGGTATTTGCGCGACAGCTTCGACACATTGATCATGATGTCGAGCACCATGCCCTCGCTGGTGCGCCCGAGCTGGGTGAAGAAGGTGCGGAACTTGTCCTTCAGCAGCAGCAGCAGGAATACGATGATCGGGATCGGGACGATGGCCGAGAGCACGGCGCCTGTTCCGGAGAACAGTTTCACCAGGATGCTCCCCCCCGAGCTGGCCAGGTCGGCCACGCGAGCGTTGAACCATTGGAGCTGATCGCGCTGGCTGATGTGGGCCTGTTCCTCGATCAGCTGTTGCAGCGCCTGCCCCTTCTCGGCGAAGGTGGCCTGCAGGGCGGGCAGGTCGTTGCCGAAGCGGGTGAGCTGCCACCCGGCGAGGAAGAAGGTGCCCAGCACCACGAAGAGCATCACCACCGTGGCGAAGAGCGCACCGGCCCAGCGGGGAAGTCCCACGGATTCGACCTTGCGCGCCAGGGGGAGCAGCAGGAAGGCGAGCAGTCCGCTCATCACGAACAACAGGATCAGGTCCTTGCCGTGGTATAGCACGATCACCGAAAGCACGATCGCCGCGAGCGTGAGCACGTAGCGTTTCAATCCCTCGTTATCGCTCATTCCGTGCGGTGTTCTTGATGGGCCTTACGGCGTTCGTTCAGGTATTGCTTCACGCGCGCCCAGCTCACGCCGAGCTCCTGGCGCAACCGGTCGCGACCGGCCGTGCCTTGCGCCACCCGATCGGCCATGGCCGGCAGCACGATACCGGCCAGTGCGATGAGCATACGACCCATCGGGGTCTGTGCTTTGGCACCCAGGAAGGCGCCCATGGCCGAGCTTGCCGCACCGGAGGAGCCACCGAGCATATTGCCGACGTGTTTCAGGGGTTTCCAGGCGCGCAACAGGTCGCCGAAGGCATCGCCGATCAGTCCTCGGCGGAACGCCGGGTCGCCGACCAGCTCGAGTTGGCCGCGCAAGGCGTGTAGCGAACGGTCGCGTTCGGCGCGCAGCGCCAGCTTGTGCGTACGGACCTCGTCCAGGTCCCGGAACCGATCAGGCTTCATCGTGCATGGCATTGATCACGGCCAGCGTCACCTTATCGCGGAGCACCGACCGCCAGATCAGGAAGAAAGCGGCCCCGGCCACCAGGAAGATGCCTCCCGCCAGCAGGAATCCCAGGGCATTGTCGTTCAGCGAACGCCCCAACCACAGGGCCAGGGCCACGAACCAGAGCATGAGCACGGTGACCCCGACGATCGCGACCACGGCACCGAGCATCACCATGGCGGCGAGTTTCCCGATATGCTCGCTCACCTCCAATTTGGTCACCGCCTTCTGGGCTTCGATCCATGCCTTGGCATCATCGCTCACCGCCTGCATGTACACGCCGATGTCGGGGGCATCCTGCCCGGGCCGGATGTAACGTTCGAAAGGGGGGCGTGGTCCGGTGTCCATGATCAGTTGGAGGGGGGGCGCACGTCACCGCTGGTGCCTGGGGTCGCGTTCTCCACGTCCTGCCCGTGTTGCGGGGAACCTTCCGCCATCCGGGCCCGGAGGTCCTTTCCTTCCTCGAAGAGGAAACGCACGAAGTCCGTGACCTCATCCTTGGTCATGGTGGCCGTTCCCATGGCCTTGCCCTTGGCCTTGGCCCATTCATCCTGGGCGCGTTCGATCAGGGCATCGAGGTCGCTCTTGGCATCGTCCACCTTGGTGCGGATGCGTTCGCGTGTCTCCTTGCCGGACCGGGGGGCGAACAGCACGCCCAACGCCGCTCCCACGGCGGCACCAGCGATGAATCCGAGAAGTCCGTTGTTGCGTTCGTCGCTCATGGGTTCGGGGTGGGTGGGGAGGATCGCGGCACGTGCCTTGGCAACCAAGATACGCATCGCCGCCCAGCGGGTATTGATGCCCGAAGGCCCAGTGCGCGGGTCAACGCAGCCACTTGCGCTCCATCACGAAGGTGCCGAACGGCAGGATCGAGGCCAGGCCGAGGCCCACGATGCGGTCCAATTCCCATCGGAGCTTGGTGAACAAGGGGATCGCGGTGACCCAGTATCCGATGAACAGGACGCCATGCGCCCAGCCCACCACCTTCACTCCCCACGGCCATTCGGCCAGGTATTTCAGGGGCATGGCGATGAACAGGAGGATGAGGTAGCTCCAGCCCTCGGCGATGGCCCAGCGGCGGAAGCGGGTGATGATGACGTTCTGATCCATGGGGTGCGAAGGTACCGGGTGGGCTGCTTGAGGATCCAAGTCCGATCCATGTTGGACTGGAATGCTGCCTTTCGGCAGGTCATCATATGCGGCACTTCAATCCGGTTCTTGTGGCAGGACTGAGTTCAAGCGCAGCTACTGAGACGGCATGAAAGAACCGGTCGATCCAATGGTGAAAAGGTGAAAAGCGTGAGAAGGTGAAATGCCTCGCACCCTTTCACGCTATTACCCCAGTGGTCCAGATCGCAGAGCTCGGCCGGATCTTCATCACCGGCTCAGTATTACCATTTCGTCATTCAACAGCGGCCTTTGCTGCGCGCCTATCTTTTCACTGGCCGGTACGAGGGACCTGTTGCAACGCCGAAGGCGTGGACCGTAGGGAGCGAAGCTACCGAGGGCCGACCTACGGAATAGGTCTCTCGGAGAAGGCAGAGGAAGAAGTGCAAGCGGATCGGTTGGTACGGGGTCCCCCAAGGTTGTACGGTCAAGCTTCGTACGCCCTTTCCGCGTTCCTCCATGTCCATTGTGCCTCGGTGTTGTCACGAAATTGAGGTCCAAGGGCCGACCGGCGCCGATCCATCGTTCTGCCCACCGGCTGAAATGTATCCGGTGTGGGCGTCGCTCACTGCGGTGGACCATCGATCACCCCTATGATCGTGTGTGAGGGGCGTGATCATAACGTGTGGTCGGTGCTGGTCCACAAGGGTCCACGGCTTGCAAGTGTCAAGCCCGGTGGATCATCGCGCTACCGAACGGGCCCGCCGCCGGGCACGTCGCACGTCGCGCTCTTTCTTCAAGATGGAGAACAAACGTTGGGTGGCTCCGGGCTTCAGGTCGCGTTTGATGCCGGTGCGGGTGAAGTGCCAGATGTAGGTGAACAGGGAACGGTTCGCGTCGCGGTCCACGGAAACGGATCGGCGTTGGTGGTCGGAGAGTCCTCCACCCAATGGTTCGGCCAGTACGAATTCCATGACCGATCCGAGCATGTTGCGCCGTTGCTCCGGCGAGGCGTTGGAGGCCACCGTGGTGACCACATCGGCGTACTTCATCTCCATGGTGCCGCGCGCTTTCTCGGCATCGCCATGCATCTCCAGCACCAGGTGCTCCACCTGGCCTTGGGTGATGGACAACCGGAGCAGGTTGGTGGTGAGGCTGTCCAGGCTGCTCAACGGGAGTTCGTTCAGGGTGGCGAAGAAGGAGAAATCCGCGCTACCGTCGAGCCGTGCTTCGTATCGGGCATCGAGCCTGGTGGTATCCATGAATTGGCAGTGCAGGTTCGCGCGCAGCATGGGCGGCTCGCTGCCGACACGGGGCGCGTTGGTGATCCCCGCGCATCGGGCTTGGATGCCCCCCAACCGTAAGGCTCCCCAGAGGCCGGTCTGGTCGCTCCGTTCGCGGTACAGCACGGCACCATCGAACACCAGGAGCGAGTCCACCTGGATGGGGAAGGGGAGGTCCAGCAGGGCGGCGGGGGGCAGCATCACGTCGCGCTCGGGCCCCACGGGTCGGTCCTTGTCCAGCTCGGCACGCAGGGTGGGGTGGTACAGGGTCACGGTCGAGGCCTTCATGCTTCGATGGCCGATCAAACGGGCCACATCCAGGTCAGCGAGCACGATGCTGTCGATCGCAACTGTGTTCCGGGTGGTGCGGTAGGGTGGAGCGAGGGCATCGATGCGTTCCAGGGCGATATGCCGTATCGTGCCGAGGCGCCGGTGATCGCTCAGGTGCGATTCGCCGAAGCGCAGCCGATACCCTCCGGGAATGTTGGTGGTGAGGCTGTCCAACCGGACATCCACGGCGGCTACGGAAAGGTCGGCGCGCGCATGGTCGCCGGGGCGTAGTACGCGGAGTCGGCGTACATGGAGGTCGAGTCCGGTGGTGTACAGCACGGGAAGGTGCCCGCTCAGGTCGTGCATGCGGGCACGGGCACCGCGCACCACCACGTCGCCCACATCGAACAGGTCGAGCGGGTGGTGTCCTGGCCCGTCCAGTCGTTCCAACGGGGCTTCCAGGTCCACCCGGTGGTCGCCGATCGTGTATTCGAAGGCGGGGGTATCCACCTCCACGGATCGCAGGTGGATCTCGCGCAGCAGCACCGCGCGCCACAACGAAGCGCCGCGCAAGGCGATGGTGTGGGCATGGGCGGAGAAGAGATACGCGTACACCCCGGCGCTCACGCTGTCGTTCAAGGCGGGATCGTAGGTCAGCCGTATGCCACGGATCAGGATATCGCCGCTCCGCACGTCGGTGCGCAGGCTGTCCATGGTGAAGTGGTAGCCGTCCACCGTGGCCTTGCGCACGGCGGTTTCGATCCGTTCGCGCACCGTGCGATCCAGCCAGGCGCCACCATGGCGATGCGCCCAGTACCACGCCCCGGCGATCAGCAAGAGTGCCAGGCAGACAAGTATCCGCAGGTGCCTTCGTGGTGGGGTTGAACGGGGGCGCTGCATGGTGCCGTTCAACGAAAGGTAGGGGTCAGCGCAAGCGGTGTATCAAGGCCTCGATCCCGGCTTCCCACTCCGCGAAGAGCGCCTCGTTCTCTTCCCATAGTTCGCGCAGTTCGGAAGAATCGCCGAGGATCCGTTCCAGGTGCATCACGGCCACGGGCCTCAACCGCGTTGGGTCCGCATGTTTCACGGCGGTCACCACCTCGGCCAGGGTTTCCGCATCGTCGCAGGGGTACTCCGTGCCGTTCAAGGCGGCGTCGATCACGGCGCCGCTCACCAACACGCACTGGCCATCGGTGTACTCCAGGTGATCCACGTCGGCCACATTGGCGAACCACTCTTCGATCTGCTCCAGCGGGTCCGCGAGGGATAGCGATAGCAGCACGTCGTACGCCGTGTCATCGTCGAAGATCCCGGTACCCCAAGCTCCCATGGCGATCCAGCGTCAATTGCGCAGGGGCACCTTCACGGCGGTGAACATGCGCTGTTTCACGCTGTAACTGTGTCCCTTGCTGATGATGTGTACCCGCATGCCTTCGATGCTGAAGGGTTCTCCTTCCTCCACATCGGCCAGATCGCTGTACGAGATGTCGTGCCCGTCGAAGATCATCACCTGCCCACTGCCGATGGTCTCCATGTGTTCTCCTTCGGTGATCACCACACCGGTATCCTCGCCCAGTCCGATACCGATGCTGTTGGGGTTGCCCGCCACGGCCTGCGTCAGTCGGCTGAAGCGGCCGCGCTCCACGAAGTGGCTGTCGATGATCACGTCCTGGATCAATCCGGCGCCTGAGGTCATCTTCACGCCGCCCTTGATCAGGCCGCTGGCGCTGTGGCCCTGGTAGATCATGGTGCTGCTCATGCACATGGCGCCCGCGCTGGTTCCGGCGATCACGAACCCCGCTTCCTCGTGGTAGCGGCGTTTCATCAGTTCCAGAAAGGCGGTGCCACCGAAGATCGTGGTCAGGCGCAGCTGGTTGCCCCCGCTCATCATCACGCCATCGGCCTTGGCTAAGCGTTTGATCATCTCGGGCTTCACATCCTTGCGGTCGCGGATGTCCAATACATCGATGTCCTGCACACCCAGACGGCCGAAGGCCTCGATATAGTTGGCCCCCACTTCTTCGGGTATGCTGCTGGCGCTGGTGATCACGGCGATCCGTTTGGATGTGCCACCCACCTCGTTCACCACGCGTTTCAGGATGCCTTCTTCGATGAAGTTGTTGTGGAAGACCTTGATGTTGTGTCCTCCTTCAGGCTCCTTGCCTTTGTCCTCGTTCCCGCCGATGGCGATCAGCTTTCCTTTTGGTGTCATGCTGCATGTTTGCCCCCCGCCCCGTGGCCTGCCCCGCCGGTGTTCCTTGGCGGTAACGGAAGGCCATAGGGCGCTAAAGTAGGGGATGGCCGTGGGAGACCACTTTCTCCGGGGGAGTTTTGATGAACAGCCAGCTGTCCCTATCTTCCCCACGCCTGAGGTTCTTGCCAGGGTAAAGGTGAGGGTCCGGTGGTGAAGGAGGGCGTGCGCGGGGGATGCGGTGCGAGGGTGTGTGCGGACCACCGCCCCTCGCATGCTCCGACCCCATCACGCGTATGCTGTCCTCCGCATACCGGAACCGGCTATGTGCCACTATCCTGGTTCGGCATTTCAGGTCCGACCATAACAACCAAAACCCACACCGCCGGAAAGCCGGTACCAGCACATGCGCATCCTCGAACTCAAGGCCATGCGTGGCCCTAACTACTGGTCCGTCAAGCGCCACAACCTCATCGTCATGCGCCTCGACATCGAGGACCTGGAGGAGAAGCCCACCGACAAGATCCCCGGTTTCCTGGAGCGTATACAGGCCCTGCTGCCCAGCATGTACAGCCACCGGTGCAGCGAAGAGCACGAGGGTGGCTTTTGGGAACGGGTGCAGCGCGGCACGTGGATGGGCCATGTGATCGAGCACATCGCCCTGGAGATCCAGACGCTCGCAGGCATGGACACCGGCTTCGGCCGTACCCGCAGCACCCGCGAGCACGGCGTGTACAATGTGGTGTTCAGCTATGTGGAAGAGCCCGTGGGCATGTACGCCGCCAAGGCCGCCGTGCGTATCGCACAGGCGCTGATCGACGGTTCGCCCTACGACCTGGAGGCGGATCTGCAACAGATGCGCGAGATCCGCGAGGAAAGCCGCCTCGGGCCCAGCACGGGCAGCATCGTGGCCGAAGCCGTGTCGCGCGGCATCCCGTACCTGCGCCTCAACGGGCAGAGCCTCGTGCAGCTGGGCCACGGCGTGCACCAGAAACGCATCCGCGCCACCATCACCAGCCAGACCAGCAACATCGGCGTGGAGATCGCCTGCGACAAGGAAGAGACCAAGCAACTGCTGGAGAGCTACGAGATCCCCGTGCCCAAAGGGCGTGTGGTCCGCACCGAAGAAGGGCTCGATGCGGCACTGGACAGCGTGGGCTACCCCTGCGTGATCAAGCCCATCGGCGGCAACCACGGACGCGGCGCCACCATCGGCATCAAGACCCCCGACGAGGCCTTGGCCGGGTTCCACAAGGCCAAGGAGATCAGCCGCAGCGTGATCGTGGAACGCTACATCACCGGCCTCGATCACCGGTTGCTCGTCATCAACCACCAGTTCGTGGCCGCCGCCAAGCGCACACCCGCCTGCGTGGTGGGCGACGGCAAGAGCACCATCACCAATCTGGTGGAGGAGGTTAACAAGGACCCGCGCCGGGGCTATGGTCACGAGAACGTGCTCACCCGGATCGACATCGACGACCACACCCTGAAGTTGTTGGCCCGCCAGAACTACACGCCCGAAACCGTGCCCGCCAAGGACGAAGTGGTGTACCTCAAGGCCACGGCCAACCTCAGCACCGGCGGCACCGCCGATGACGTCACCGAGGTCGTGCACCCCTTCAACGTCTTCCTCGCCGAGCGCGTCAGCCGCATCATCGACCTCGACATCTGCGGCATCGACATCATGACCGACGACATCACCCAGCCCCTGCGCGACACGGGTGGTGCCGTGCTGGAGGTGAACGCCGCGCCGGGCTTCCGCATGCACCTGGATCCCACCGGTGGCCTGGGCCGCAACGTGGCCGAGCCCGTCATCGACATGCTCTTCCCGCCGGGCACCCCGAGCCGCATACCCATCATCGCCATCACCGGCACCAACGGCAAGACCACCACCACCCGCCTCACCGCCCACATCATGCGCAGCGTGGGCAACAAGGTGGGCATGACCTGCAGCGACGGCGTGTACATCATGAACCGCATGCTCATGACCGGCGACTGCACCGGCCCGGCCAGCGCGCAGTTCGTGCTCAAGGACCCGCTGGTGGACATGGCCGTGCTGGAAACGGCGCGCGGCGGCCTTGTGCGCAGCGGCCTCGGCTTCGAACATTGCGACGTGGCCATCGTCACCAACGTGGCGGCCGACCACCTTGGCCTGAAGGACATCCACACCTTGGAGGAGCTGGCCCACGTGAAGAGCACTGTGCCGCGCAGCGTGCGGCAGGACGGCTACGCCATCCTCAACGCCGACGACGAGCTGGTGATGGCCATGCGCAAGCAATGCACCGCCAAGATCGCCCTCTTCAGCCTCGACGAGAACAACCGCCTGATCCGCCAGCACTGCAAACTGGGCGGGCTGGCCGCGATCTACGAGAACGGCTTCATCACCATCAGCAAGGGCGAGTGGAAACTGCGCATCGAGAAGGCCGTGAACGTGCCGCTCACCTACGGCGGCAAGGCCGTGTTCAACATCCAGAACATCCTGCCCGCCGTGCTGGCCGCCTTCGTGCGCGGGGTGAAGATCGAAGAGCTGCGCGAGGCGCTGATGACCTTCGTGCCCAGCGCCACCCAGACACCCGGCCGCATGAACCTGTTCCAGTTCCGCAACTTCCAGGTGATCGTGGACTACGCCCACAACCCGCACGGCTTCGAGGCCCTGGGCAAGTTCCTCAGCAAGGTGCCGGACAGCCCCAAGATCGGCGTCATCGCCGGGGTGGGCGACCGCCGCGACGAGGACACCGTGAACCTCGGCCGCCTCAGCGCGCAGATGTTCGACGAGATCATCATCCGCCAGGACCGCAACCTGCGCGGCAAGAGCGATGACGAGATCATCGCCCTCATGGTGAAAGGCATCCAGGAGATCGACCCGAAGAAGAAGTTCACCATCATCAAGAAGGAGGAAGAGGCCATCCGCCACGCCATCGGTACGGCACCGAAAGGCAGCTTCGTTACCCTCTGCAGCGATGTGGTGCCCGACGCTCTCGCCCTCGTGCTCAAGCTGAAGGAAGAGGACGAGAAGGTGGATTTCAGCAAGGAGGATATCCCGAACAGGAATAAGGAATTGGTGGGGTGATGGGGGGTGAGGGTCTTTGCCACAACTTATACGAAGGGTCATGAAACGAAAAGGAAGTCATCGAATGCAAAGCCTCAGTGCATTGCTTGTGTTGTGCTTTGCAGTGGTCTTAACTGGTTCAGCCGTCGGCCAGAAGCAATATATGTGGTGTCCTGATGAGGTCACGCCATCGCCCAGGCCTGACGCATTGAAAGGTTTGGTTGTTGATGTGGTGTTCACCGATGCACGAGTCCTCACCTCCAAGGTCAAGGACAAATGCGAAAGCACAACCATCGCGAATGCGTTCGTTGCATCATTGCAGAAAGCCTTTCCCAGTGCTTCGATCGCGTTGGCAAGTTCTCCTGATGGCAGGGGCGGTCAAGGCAGGATACTTGTGGAGGTGAGTTTGACTGCGTACAGTGCGAGCTTCTTAAGCGCCAACTGGATGGCATCGGTAGGACTATCAGTCAGGACCACCGATTTCAGAGTGGAAAGCGTACATGGCGACGCCCATCAGATTGCCAAGGAGAGGAAGGCGTTCAACATGGGAGGCATGGCGACGGCCAAGAAGAATCTGATGTTGGCTTACGTTGATACAACAACTGAGTTGATCGACTATTTGGCCACACGGCTTCGATAGCAACGGAGGTCGGATTACCCCCGACCCTCGACCTCCGCAGGATCTCCCGAGGAACGAGGGGCCGCATGGTCGAGCAAAGCTGCGTTTCATCCCCGCCAACCTCTAAAGAAGGCGGTGGCGCTTTGCCGATGATGCAGTTGAGTACCCGTATTCCAGCTTCGCCTTCTATGTACGTAGGCAGGATCGATCAGCTCCCCTTGTAAGCTTCCCCCAAGTGCGGTTGTCTTGGTGGAAAAGGAGTTTCATGGTAGGTCTGGTTCATATGGCTTTGAGGCGCAGGGTCCCCTTCGGGAGACCTTGCGGAGGTTAAGAGGTTAATGTTGTTGCAGTTCAATACTGCCCCCATTTTGGACCATGGTCATCAACATCTAACCATTTCACCTCTGCGTTCCCGTTCTTGCAATCCACGCCAATCCAGTACTTCGACCATCCGCGTGTAACACCGAGGGGGGTACCATATCGCACCCTTCCGCGAACCACCTGAAGCCCTGCATCATTGAAATAAACTGAATCCAAAGTGTATTCCACCGCATTCGGTGACGGGAAGTGTTCCTTCACCTTTTCTTGCGCGAATTCCGCAAGCGTTTCATTTGAATCACATGGTGATCCACACGCGACGAATATGGCAGCTAACGTTAGAGTGGGTATCATTGCTGTCCGGTTAAAAGTCGAACAAAATCAACTGGTTCGGGAGGTTGGCGGGTTCTGCTGCTGATCGATCCTTCTGAAAGGCCTGCTGGATGGGCATTTTCTCGAAGGGCATGACCGAGCAGATCTGTAGAATTGA
>CAUJED010000008.1:0-7215 GCA_963169535.1 Bacteroidota bacterium
GACCCTCATTGCGAGATCGTATGCTTTGGTGGATCGCTCTCTTGTCCGGCCTCATCGCTCTGGCTGCGATCTATCTTATGCTCGTTGCATAGCGATTCTTCACCCGATCACCCGCCACCCGCTGTACTCCAGCACGAACCGGACGAGCTCGCGCTTCTTCATCGGGATGTCCCAGTCCCCGTCATAGTCCACCAACGTGGGCACGAGCGCGCCTTCGACGATGGTGTTCTCCACACGGATCTTGATGTCGAAGTCGAGGATGATGGAACTGTGGGCGATGCGGTACTGGCGGGCGATGACGTTGTTGGTCACGTGGTCGAACCAGGTGTCCATGGTCTTGATCACCGTACGGCCGTCGCGGAATTCCGGTTTGGCGGCGGCGCTGAAGACCCAGCACTGGTGCCCGTTACGTTCGTCCGCCCGGATCCCGAAGTCGTACAACGGCGCCATGTCCTCGTTGAACAAAGCCAGCTTGTCGCCGATGAAGGGCACACTGCCGATCTCGCTGCCGGGATCGAACATGAACTTCTTGAGCTCGCTCTTGTAGCGTTCGAGCTTGCTGCCGCGTTGGAGCTCGAGCTTGCGTGAGGCCACGGTGTTATCCGCGACGATCCGGCCTTTGGGGAAGAACACATCATCGTACATCTCCGCCGTGAGGTAGCGGAAGGTGCTGTCGCGATGGCGGAGCTTGCCCCGCTCGTACACGGTATCCAACTGCTGCCACACCTGGTCGCCATCGCGGTGCAGGTAGCCGGTGCGGTAGAGCGAGGCCGTCTCCTTCTCATCCTTCGCGCGCACCTTCAGGAGGCTGCGCAGCCGATGTGGGTGGTAGCGCGTGTTGAGGAAGGCCTTGTGGAAGGTGGTATCCTCCATCACCTGCCGAATGAAGCTCTCCACGTTGAAACCCTCCTGCTGCGCGGTGATGACGACCTCGTCCAGCTCCACTTCCGCAGCGATGCGTTCCACCTGGGCGCTTGCCACCACAGCCGACGAACCGGCGGCGAATACAAGGGCACGAAGCACGCGCATGATCAATGGCGGCGAGTGGGTCCTAAGCTGGAGTAGAGCTCGTACTTACGCTTGATGTACACGAGGAACTCGTATTGGGAGAGCCCCTTGATCACCTCGTCCGGTACACTGCAGAACTCGATGAAGTCGTCGAACGCATCGGGGCTCAACCGGATGATGTCGTACTCCACATATTTGTGCAGCAGCTCCTGGAGGATGGCCCGTTTGCGGTCCTCGTTCTCCAGCTCGGCAACGAGCCGTTTGCTGCGTTCGCGTCGGCTGAACTCCTGGTAAAGCGCGGTGATCGGGCTTTCCAAGGCGTTCACCGTGGTGAGTTTGTAGTCCGATGCCTTGTAGCCGAGCTTGTCGATATCGGCCTGGATCTCCTTCAGGCTACGCTCCGGCAGGATCCGCACCTCGGCCAACTGCACCTGCAACGGGATCAACCGGATCCTGATGTCGTAGATGGCCCGTTCCACACTATCGGCCAGACACAGGATACCCGTACGGTGCCCGATGGAGCCGATCAGCAACGTATCCGTTCGCAAGGCCTGCACCGTGAAGGAACCATCGGCGTTCCCGAAGCTCCCCGACCGGGTGCGCTTGTTCACGATCATCAGGTCGTAGTACGTGTGTTGCTCGGTGCTGGTGATCACCTTGCCGTGGATGGTGACCGGATCCTGTGCGAACACCCAGAGCGGGCCGATACACAGGAGGAGTAGGAGGATGCGTTGCACGGGAGTAAAGGTACCGGAGAGGCCCTCAAACATCGTTCCGTGTCCGATCCACCGGTACCATCCGCTCAAGCAGTGGTAAGAGGATCCCCGCGATCCGCCGCTGGCCCGCTTCGTTCGGGTGGATGCCATCGCGCAGTTCACCCACCGAGGCCCCATGGTCCAGATCGCGCACCAGGGTGATCCCGTTCGCTTCGGCATGGCCGATGATCTCCTGGCCCTGTGCATTGTACGCCCCGGCTTTGATCTCCGAACGCTCGGCATGCAGGTAGATGAGCATCGGGATGCCCTGTGCATCGGCGTAACGCTTCAACGCCTCGAAGCCCGTGTTGAAACCTTCCTCGCCCTTGTCGATCCCGAGCTCCTGATCCACCGAGGTCTTCGGTTCGAAGAAGCGTGGCAGCACATAGCGGTCGATAAGCTCAACGATGGCGCTGGCGTACTGCTCTGCCGGGAAGTGTTTGCGCACACCCACCACCGGCTTGAAGCTCATGTTGTCGTGCGCATCGTGCGAACTCACGAAGAGCACGAGTGCCGAAGCGCGCGGCACTTCGGTGTGTGCCAGGTAGGCCGCACAATTGTCCGGTCCCCAGCTGCCGGCGCTGATGTTGAGCACCTGCACCTTGCGACCTGCCCGGTGGGTGAGGGCGTCGGAAAGGATCGTGGTGGCCAGGGAGTCGTTATCCGTCAGGCTCCCTCCATTGATCACCGAATCGCCACACCCCAGAATGATGATCGCGCTGCTATCCGGCTCTTCCGAACGCATGGACAAGGAGTTGTACACGATGTGATGTCCGAAGCGGTGCCGGTCCTGCAAGGGCTGTGCGATGTACTCGTAGTGAGGGTCGGCACGCATCAACACCGCATCGCAGAACCCGTAGCGTACGCGCAGGAAGACCTCCGCCAACAGCAGTACACCCAACACCGCGAGCCCCCAACGCCAACGTCGCTGGGTCGGGGTCGGTGCCTTGTTCATGGGCGCCGAAGGTACTCCAGGTCCACGTGCGGATACCGGCGCAGCCCAACGCGTTCCTCTCCACCCGCAACGGTCATTCGGTCGCTCTGGCCAGACCAGAACGGCGAAGGGCCCTCTCCACCCTGGAGAAGGCCCTTCATCAAGCTCCTGTGCATCTGTAAGCCGGGTTCTGTCCCCTACGAGAGGGTCTCCACCATCTATCTAGCCCCGCCGTCACCGACGGGGTCCATCGACCTACCCTCCGCGCTCCAACATGCGTTGGAAGGACGGGCTTTCCTCGCTCCGGCACTACGGAGCGCACGGTATACATGGTCTTTCAGCGCGTGAGGTTTACCAAGCTGCCCTGTCGCCAGGAGCACTGGTGCGCTCTTACCGCACCTTTTCATCCTTACCGGCCTTGCGACCGGCGGTTTCCCTTTCTGCGGCACTTTCTGTGGACCACCCGTTCCCAAGTGGCCCCCTTCCCGTTAGGAAGCACGCTGCCCTACGCTGCCCGGACTTTCCTCTCCCCGCCTCGCGGCGGGCAGCGGTGGAGCGATGCACAGGATATCAAAGAACAAGACCGATGGTACGGCCTGTTCGACTTCTTCAATGGCGCAGGATCTCCACCTCCGTGGCCCCCGAACCGTAACGTGCCATGTTAGCGTCGTGGAAACGAACCCCATCATAGAATAACAACATCCGCCTCACCTCCTCGCGCAACACACCTTCCCCCACCCCATGGATCACGATCAGTTTGCGCTTTCCGTCGCGGATGGCGGCCTCCAACGCCCGTTCGAAGTACGCCAACTGATACTTCAACTTCTCACTTTGATTCAACTTGGTCTCATCCTCCACCAGCTCGTGCAAGTGCAGGTCCACCTCGGCAACGCTCTGGTCCTCGGGTCGCTTGGGGGTCTTGCCGGGCCGTGAGTCACCCTTGCGCCGCTGCCGCTTCTCCTCCAGCACGTCGTTCGCCGCCACCATGCCCGCTTGGTGATCGCTGATCCGGTACGCCTGCTTCACGAACTCCGGATCGTAAGGCACCAGTTCCTTCGCCGGCCGTACCAGCACGAAGCCCTCGTCGGTACGCACCTTCACCCGGCCTGGGGCTGGTACCTCCAGCACCACGCCACCGCCGACATCGTCAACGAAAGCGACGCGATCCCCCTTCCTGAACACCCGCCCGGCCATGGCGCAAAAGTACCGGTCTATCTTCACCGCCATGGAAGAACGTGGCCCCTGGAAGACCCTCAGCGTGGAAGAACGCTACAGCACACCTTGGATCGCCGTGAGCCACCACGAGGTGATCGACCCCAGCGGAACACCGGGGATCTACGGGGTGATCCACTTCAAGAACCTCGCCGTGGGCATCGTGGCCCTCGACGAGGACCTGAACACCTGGATCGTGGGGCAGTACCGATACCCCCTCGGCACCTATAGCTGGGAGATCCCGGAAGGGGGTGGCCGACGTGACCTGCCCGCCCTGGAAAGTGCTAAACGCGAGCTGCGCGAAGAGGTGGGTATCGAAGCACGACGATGGACCGAGATCCTGAAGATGGACCTGAGCAACTCCGCCAGCGACGAAGTGGCCATCCTCTTCGTGGCGCAGGAGCTCTCCTTCTTCGAACCGGAGCCCGACCACAACGAGGAATTGGCGATGCGTAAACTGCCTTTCGATGAACTATACGCCATGGTGCAGCGCGGCGAGGTGCGCGATAGCCTTACCGTGGCTGCGGTGATGCGCGTGAAACTGATGTTGATGGATGGTTCGTTGCCCCGTTAGAAGACGAGGCCATGGAACAACACCCGGCCATTGGACCGCAACTCCATGCCCGGCAATGGCACCTTGATCCCGTTGAGCACGAACAGGAGCGTCCGCACCAACCTTGACCCGGACCTGATGCGGGTAAGGTCCAGATCGGGGGCCAGGTAGTATTGCCGATAGCGACCATCACCAGGCACCGGGAAGGCCGTGAGCATCCGGTCCGCGCCATAGCCCACGGCCAGGTTCAACCACGGCGGAAGTGCCCCTCCCAAGCCGAAGGCGCGTAGGTTCCCGCTCAACCAGATCGTCTGCCCATTGTAGTCCTTCAGGATCCGCTCGCCGAGGCTCTCGCCGAGGAGATCCGGTCGTTGGGCCGCATAGGGGGTGGCATGGGCCGATAGCTTCACGGAGATCCGTTGATCCCTCCACAATGCTTCCTGCCCCATGAAGAAGCTCGCTCCCGCCACGTTCGCCCCCATATCGCTCCACGAGAACCCCCAACCGGCCGAGGTCCCGTCCAACACCTCTACCCCGGTAAGGAAGAGGAACCCAAGCCCGCCTCCCAACAAGATGGACTCGCGACGGGTGGTGCCACAGCCATCCCAGGCGGCATGGCCCCAACGGCCCATGGCATAGGCGCTGAAGAAGTGGCCAGCCTTGTCCATCTGCAGCCACTCCCCGGAATCATCGAACGAATGGAACGCCGACCGGTCGTATTGCGTATACCATGCGCTATTGAGCACTGCCATCGTGCCCACCATGGTACCCGTCCCGATCAAAGCCACCGTGTTGCGGCAGCAGGCCACCGTTCCAGGGTGGGCAACGTCCATGGTATCCACACCCTCGGCAATGGAATGCTTCACCTCTTGGCACACCACTGACAATGAGGCGAATACCCATACCGCGGCCAGCCATGTGCGGGCCACTGAACGAACATGGTTCATCTCGGCCAAAGGTAGCCCATTGAAAAATGGCCTATCTTTGCGTGTTTCAGCCTCTTTTCCAACGCCTTACATCAAGCTGTGCGCTCCACGACCTTGACCTGTGTTCGAGCGATCCTCGTGTTCCTCCTCGGCACCACCGAGTTGGTCGGGGCAGCGCTTACTTCACAGTCGCTGAGCGGACAAGAAGGGGTGCTGGTGCGAACGGGTGGCCACAGCTATTCCGCCTGGCTTCCACAAGCCGACATCGTAGCCCTGATCGTCGATGGCTCGATGGAGATCAGGGGGCCGATCGCATCACCCGAATGGCAGACCCGGATGACCTTCACCGGACTTGGACGCGATGGTCGGCAACAACGGCCATGGGAGCCCTGCTCGGCGTCGGGATCGGATCATGATCTACGCTGGAAAGGGAACGGGGTCGATATCGAATACCTCCTGGAGAACGAGGGGTTGCGCCAGAATTTCCATGTGGCGGAACGAATGCCCGGTACTGGCCCCTTGGAACTCTCACTCGCCCTTGGTACGCCGCTCTGCCCGGAGGTCGATACCAATGGAGACCTGAACTTCAGACGGCCAGGTGGCGAGATCGCGCATACCTACCACGGCCTTGCCGTTTGGGATGCCTGTGGCACCATGTTGCATGCCTGGATCACCGTGGATCCCGACGGCCGGTACGCCAGGATCCTCGTGGATGACCAGCACGCTAAATATCCGATCACCGTGGACCCCGTGAGCACCGCGTACGACCGGATGCTCGTCGGTACGGGAGGCCAGTTCGGACGGTGCGTTTCATCCGCCGGCGACCTGAATGGTGATGGGTACTCCGATGTGGCCGTGGGCGCGTACCAGACGGCTGTTGGCGGTACGGTGTACGTGTACTATGGCAGTGCCAGCGGCATCGGCACCACCCCGGACGTGACCTTGGACTGTGGCGTCGTGGGATCCAACTTCGGTCTGGCCGTGGATGGTGCCGGCGACGTGAACGGCGACGGCTACGAAGACCTGATCGTGGGGGCCTCCGCTTGGGACAACAACGTCTCCACGGTCGCGGAAGGTGCCGTTTTCGTCTACCACGGCTCGGCCACGGGCATCAGCACCACGCCGAACAATACCCTGCAAACGAATACGGCCAACAGCTTTATGGGCTCCAGTGTGGCCGGCCTCGGCGACATCAACGGCGATGGCTACAGCGACATCATCGCCGGCGGATACCTGGCGGCCTATCCGAGCTCCGGTGAAGGTGCCGCGTGGGTCTTCCTGGGTTCGGCCACCGGCCTCAACCCCACCTTCCGCCATCGGCTGGAGCGACACTTCGGCTCCGCCCAGTTCGGCTATGCCGTGGCCGGGGCCGGCGATGTGAACGGTGATGGGTACAACGATGTGGTGATCGGTGCGCACAAGATCAAGGAGCCGATCACGGCACCGGCCGTTACCGGTGGTGTGTACGTGTACCACGGTTCGGCCAACGCACTGGGCGCAGGCCTCAAACCCAACCCCACCCTTGCCTTCACCACCACGGGCTACTCCATGCGCAACGGCTGGTCGGTATCCTCTGCCGGTGATGTGAACGGCGATGGCTACAGCGACATCATCATCGGCGACTGGCAGGATCAGATCGGGGCGGAAGCTTCTGAAGGGGTGGCCCTGATCTACCATGGTTCGGCCACGGGCATCAACCCCACCCCGGTCACGATCATCGAGGGTGGCGCATCCAACCGCTACCTCGGACGCAGTGTATCCACCGCGGGTGACATCAACGGCGACGGCTATGCCGATGTGGTCATCGGATGCATCTGGTGGACCAGT
>CAUJED010000009.1:0-17540 GCA_963169535.1 Bacteroidota bacterium
GAACGCGTTCCGCGAGCGAGTGCCCTTCGTGAAGCATGATGTGGTGATGCATGACCACATGGAGGCCGCGCTGGACTTCGTGCGCGAGGTGCCCGTGGTGTGATGCCCGGCCCCGGCTCGTGAACGAGCCCATGGTGCGCTGTGCAGGTGTGGCTCACCATAAGGTGGTGCACGCGGGATATACAGGATCCTCGCGGTGAACCTTGGCTGGCCCACCTATCGGGAATACCGTGGCCCGAGGCATCGTGCTGAGGATCTCTCGGTGATCCGACCGGTCGAACGACAGCCGCCGGGGAGGGTGAACGCACGCCTGTGCGATCTTCGCCCTCATGGAAGAACTCCTCATCCTTGGCCGTATGGCGGAGAAGGACCGCTTGAAGGACCGGCGGCTCTGGATGGTCCTGGGGATCCTGTTGTGCAGTGTGTTGCTGGTGGGCATCGGCTGGCTGATGAAGAACGGGGAGAATGAGCGGTTCGCCGTGGTCGGCAACAGCTTCAACATGCGGAACAGCACCTTGTTCTTCGGTGTATCCTACCCCCTGTACAAGTCGATGAAGGAGATCCACCACAAGCCGGAAGGACCGGACACGTCGGGATCCTTGAAGAAGGACAAGCCACAAAGCTTCTGGGCGCTCATGGCGCAGATCATCATCATCGATGCGGTGTTCAGCTTCGACAGTTTCATTACCGCCATCGGCCAGGCCAAGCACGTGGTGATCATGATCGCGGCGGTGATCTCGCCATGGTCGTGATGTTCTTCTTCACCGACGGCATCAGTGGTTTCATTGAGCAGCACCCGGCCTTGAAGATGCTCGCCCTCTCGTTCCTGGTGATGGTGGGCTTCATGCTCTTCTTCGAAGGGCTCGAGCCCGAGCACCACGGCGTGTTTCCCAAGGGCTATGCCGCTGTGGCCATGGCGTTCGCCTTCAGCGTGGAACTGCTGAACATGCGTGCCTCCTGCAACAAGGGGGTGGAGCTGCGGAAGTGACATGCTCCTGTACCTGATCCCTGGGTTGAGTTCGGACCGGCGCCTGTTCGCGCACTTGGATCTGGCCAGGCATGAGGTCCGCTACCTGGAATGGCCGCCGATGCCGGTGGGGAGCAGCCTGGCGGACTATGCGCGGAAGCTGGCCGCGGCGGTGGATCCTGCCCGACCGCATGCACTGGTCGGGGTGAGCATGGGGGGAATGGTGGCCCAGGAGATGGCCGCGATGACCCATCCGGAACGGGTGGTGATCGTGAGCAGTTGGAAGCGGCCCGAGGAGATGCCACGGTCGTTGCGCCTGCTGCGGGGCACCCATCCGGAACGCATCCTCACCCCAAAGGTGTGGGAGCACATCCGGCCCTTGGCCCGTTGGCAGATGGGGGTGGAACGGCCGGAGGAGGTGGCCTTGTTCAACGCCTTGGTGGCGAGCCACTCGATCGATCAATTGAGGATCCAGATCAATGCCTGCCTAACGTGGAACGGTCCGGCGATACCGGTGCAGGGCCTGGTTCACATCCACGGCGATCAGGACCGTTTGATGCCCATCGACCGGATCCGCGGCGCACACCGCATACACGGTGGTTCGCACTTCATGGTGTTCAACAGGGCGGGGGAGGTGGGCGATGCCGTGAAGGCCGCGCTGCGCACCGCCCCCGCGCCTGGGGGCATTTGATCAGTTCCGCGCGAGCTTGAACACGATGGGCAAGGCGTAGCGCACGTCCACCTCGCGTTGGTTGAAACGCCCCGGGATCCACTTGATCATCTTCCGGACCACCCGTGTGGCTTCGGCGTCGAGCGTGGGGCTGATGCCTTGCAGGACCTGCACGTCGGTCACGGAACCATCGGCACGGATGATGAATCCCACCATGACCCGGCCTTCGCGCCGTGCATCGATGTCGATATCGGGGTACCGCACCTCGCGGCCGAGGTAGGCGTACAGCGCCTTGTCGCCGCCGGGATATTCGGGCATGGACTCCAGCTCCCAGCCGTTCTTGATGTCGCCACCATCACCTGCACCACGGTGGGTGCCGCCATCGCCGGGAATGGTGGTGCCCGGGCCGCCCTTGTCCCCACTACCCGGGGTAAGGGACGTGTCGGTGGTCTTGGTCATGGTATCCACTGGGGTGTGCGGTATGCTGTCCACGGCCAACAAGGGTCCGCTGCTGGGGCGCGGTGCAGCGGGGGGGCGGGGCGTGGCGGTGGTAGGGGTCACCTTGGGGGCGATCACCGGCGCGACCACCGGATCGATCACCACATCCACGGCCACCGAAGGACCAGGCACCGGGATGGTGTGGTCCGCGAACAGGCCGGGGAGGAATAGGATCGCGCTGACGGTACCCAAAGCGGTGACCAGCGAAAGGAGCAAGGTGCGCCCTTGTTCGCGACGCAGTTGATAGGCCCCGTAGGCTTGGTTGCGGTCGGCGAAGACCAGTTCGTTGCGCTGGGTGGAAAGCACATCGCTCCAGCCAGAGCCACTGGCCAGCAGGGCGGTAAGCACAAGGAAGCCGAGGAATAGTGCGGTGGTGAGCATGGCGTTCGGGTTTGTTGATGCAACGAATGCGGTTCATACGGTGGTACACGCAAGGCCTTCTCCAGGTTCGATCAACGAGGAACGGTAGCGGAACGGGAATGAACGTGAGGCAACGATCCCCCTGTCCTGCTCGTCTTCTCCACAACGCACCCGTTGGTATCCGGGCCTCGATGGTCGACCTCCCTTCTCCCCGAGACCGGTACTTTCGTTCCATAGGCTATCCCCGTTGATCCGAAGGCTATTCCTCATCATCGCGCTGGCGCTCCTGCACCGCGTGGAAGTGTGCCAGTGTACGGCCGTTGCCACGCCCGCCACACCGACCATATGTGCGGTCCATGCCTTGACCTTGAACGGCACGGGCACCGGTGCACCGCCCCTCAGCTACGCGTGGTCGGGGTCGCCCTACTTGGGCAGCACCAATACGGCCAATACCACCTTCAACCACCCGGTGCCGGTATCCAGCACCCAAACGGTGAACCTGACACTGACCGTGACCGATGCCAACGGCTGTGTCGCCACGGACATGGTGGTGGTGAGCGTGCCGCCCACGCCGCGTGCGGCGATCACCAGCCCCGATCCCAACCCGGACCTCTACGTTTCGCCCAGCGGGGAAAGCTTCGCCCTGTGTGGTACGGGCCTCACCTCCTACGCTTTCCAGTTCACCGATGCGAGCACGGCATTGCCTGGTGCATCCTATTCGATCCAATGGGGGTCTCCGCCCTCGCCCTCCACACCTGCTTCCGGAGGATGGACCGAAAGCCATACGTATGGGATCGGCTTGTACACGATCACCTATACCGTGACCGACCCGGGCGTACAAGGATGTGCGCATACCAGGACCTTCGATGTGTTCCTCGGGAGCAACCCTTCCGTGGGGACCAGCAACCCCGGCAATACCCTGGTGTGTTCGGGAACGTCGCTCACCTTCCCGCTCAACGATACCCAAGGCAATTCGCCTGGGACCGAATACATCGTCGATTATGGCGACGGCAACACGGTCACCTACACCCATCCACCGCCGAGCACGGTGACCTACGGCTACCCCAACACCAATTGCCCCGGAGCACCGTACACCTTCAGGGTCGATGCTATCACGCCGTGCCCCATGACCTCGTTCGCCACGGCAGGGCCTATCTACATCACCGATTCCCCGCAAGCCTCGTTCACCATATCCTCCGATACGGCTTGTGTGAATAGCTCGGTGTCGTTCACCAACACGAGCCTTGGCGTGGGCGGGGCGAATTGTTCCCAACCCTTGCGGGTCTGGAGCATCTCCCCGGCCACCGGCTGGTCCGTAAGTGGTTCGCTCGGCGCGCTGAACGGCAGCACCCAGCCCAATCAGTGGACCAATGGGAGCAACAATATCGCGGTACAGTTCTCCCAACCGGGCAACTATTGCATCACCCTGAACGTGGGCAATAACCTCTGCGGTACCGACGAAGTGCAGCATTGCATCTGTATCGAAGGGCCGCCCCAACCCGCCTTCACCCTTGCGCCGAACACCGGCTGCGCCCCCTTCACCAGCACGGTGGACAACACCAGCACCAGCCCCATCAGCTGCCTGACCACCTACCAGTGGGAGGTGAACACCTCCGGCGGGGCTTGTGGCAGTGGCCCGGCGTGGAACTTCGCAGGTGGTACGAACGCCACTTCGTTCGAACCCCAGTTCCAGTTCACCCAGGCAGGCTCCTATTCCGTACGGCTGCGTGCCACCAATTCCTGCGGCACCTTCGACCAGACCGCCGTGGTGAACGCCAACGCGCCGCCCCAGGTGGATGTGGCCGACCTGGTGGGCATCTGTGCCACCCAATGCGTGGATCCATCGGCCACGGTGCAGGATTGTGGGGCCGCCATCGCCACCTACGCCTGGACCTTCCCCGGGGGAACGCCCGCCTCGGCCAGCACCCTCGATCCGCCGCAGGTCTGTTATGCCTCGGCCACCAGCTCGGCCATCGCACTCACCGTGACCAATGCCTGCGGTTCGGCCACCGACGTGACCACCTTGACCGTGGGGGCTCTGCCCTCGGCCCCGGTTATCTCCACCAACAGCCCCGTATGTGCTGGACAGATCCTCTCGCTCTCGGCCAACACCACCCCGGGCCTCACTTACCAGTGGACGGGCCCCAACGGTTTCACCAGCGATCAACCTTCGTTCACCATCCCTTCGGTGGCTGCCGTACATGCGGGCACCTACAGCGTGGTGGCCGTGAGCAACGGCTGCCAAGGCCCCGCATCGTCGGTCACCGTGCAGGTGACCCCCGCCCCCGTGCTCACCGTGACCCCCGCCAGCGACGCCATCTGCAACGGTGATATGGCCTCCTTCACCGTGAGCGGTGCGGCCAACTACCAATGGTACATCGGCACCACCCTGGTGGGCACCGGCCCGGTCTTCAACACCAGCCCCGCCATCAGCACCACCTTCACCGTGTCGGGAAGCATGGGCGGTTGCCCAGGTACGGCAACCGTTCCCGTGACGGTGTTCCCGATCACCAATGTCATCGCCGGTGCGGACCGCATCGAATGCGATCAGGCGATCCCGGTGCAGCTGAGCGGCATACCCGCACCGGGCACCTGGAGCGGCCCCAATGTCACGGCCGGAGGCTCGTTCACACCCGTGCCCGGCCAATTGGGACCGGTCACGTTGACCTACACCCATGTGGATGGCAACGGCTGTACCAACTCCGACCAGCTGGTGGTGAACGTGCAAGCCTTGTCGCTCATCGCCGATGCAGGTGCCGATACCACGGTCTGCCAAGGCAGTACCCCCGTGATGATGCCCGCCAGCCCGGCCGGTGGCACTTGGTCCGGGGCGGTGAGCGGTGGCACCTTCGTGCCCAGCACCGCAGGCACCTTCAGCGCCACCTACGCCTACGGCACCGGCACCTGTGCCACCAGTGATGGTGTGGACATCGTGGTGCTCGCCACACCGACCTTGGGACTACCGAACGACTTCGGCCGTTGTGTGGATGCGGCTCCCGTACCCCTGGCCGCCACACCCGTGGGCGGAACATGGACAGGCCCGGGCGTGGGTGCAGCACCTTTCGCTTTCGACCCTGCGGTGGCCGGGGTCGGCACCCACACGCTCACCTATTCGTTCACCGATGGGGCGGGCTGCACATCCACCGGGACCATGCAGGCCACGGTGGTGCCGCTGCCCGTGGTGCAGGCTGGGCCCGATGTACAACTCTGCGACCAGCCCATCCCATACCAGCTCGGTCCGGCAACACCGGCAGGAGGTACTTGGAGCGCCACCACCTTCAACGTCACCCCCGGTGGCGAGATCACGCCCGCCGGAGTGGGTACCGATGTGATCAGCTATACCTACTTCGACCAGAACGGTTGCAGCGGGTCCGATCAGATCACCGTAACGGTGGTGCCCATCACCCAACCGGCCTATGCCGGCGCCGATACGGCGGTGTGCATCGGCAGTGGCGATCTTGCGCTGGCCGGAACACCGGCGGGTGGCACATGGAGCGGGACCGGTGTATCGCCCAGCGGCCTTTTCAGCCCCACTACCGCAGGTACCTTCACGCTGACCTATTCCTTCGGTACCGCCACCTGCTTGATCCAGGACCAGGTCACCGTCGTGGTGCATGCGCTCCCCGTGGTCGATGCCGGTGATGCCATCGCCGTTTGTCTGGATGGAGGGGTGCAGGTGCTTTCGGCCACACCCGCAGGTGGAGTTTGGAGCGGTACGGGTGTGGATGCCGCTGGGAACTTCGACCCTTTGCTCGCCTTGCCCGGCGGGAATCCCGTGGTGTACGACTACACCGATCCGAGCACCGGATGCAGCAACGCCGACGCGACCACGGTCACCGTGAACCCGTTGCCCGTGCCTGACATGTCCCATGATCCGGTGGCCTGTGCCAACGCGGCCTTCCCTTTCACCAACAACAGCACGGGAGCCACGACCTTCGAGTGGGACTTCGGCGATGGCACCGGCTCTTATTCCGCCTCACCGCAGCACATCTATTCGGCCACCGGGACCTATGATGTCCGCCTTATCGCCATTACCGGTGCCAATTGCCGCGATACCACGTACAGCGTGGTCGATGTGTGGGATGTGCCGACGGCCACCATCACCCTGAGCGCGGACACCGGCTGCGGCCCGCTCGAAGTGGAGTTCACCAACGGAGCTATCGGTGATGGTCTCTCCTTCGCCTGGGAGTTCGGCGGCTTCGGTGGATCGGCCGATCCCGACCCGCCGCCGTTCGTCTTCCCTCCGGACCCTGCCGATGCGATCACCTATACGGTCTCGCTCACGGTGGCCAACACCTGCGGGCAGGCCGTGGCCACCGCACCGGTCACCGTGCTGCCGCAGCCCATCGCGCTCTTCGGTCCCAACCTGAACGAGTATTGCGCCTTTGCGGATGTGCCGTTCGGCAATGCCAGCATCGGGGCGCCCACGGCGTTCCAATGGTTCTTCGGCGATGGCACCTCCAGCACCGATCCGGGACCGGTGGTGACCCACGCCTATGCTGCGGATGAAGATCCGGTGAATGTGATCGTGACCTTGATCGCCAGCAATAGCTGCGGTACCGACACGGCCTACCGGCCGATCACCATCCTGCCCAACCAGGTGAACGCCTTCTTCAATGCCGATCCCGTACAGGGTTGTGCACCCCTCACGGTGAACCTGACGCAGTACTCCGTCGGCGATACCACCTTCTATTGGGACCTGGGCGATGGCAATGTGAGCGATCAGCACGACCTTTCCTGGACCTATACCGTGCCCGGCACCTACACCATCGAACTGTTCGCCTACGGTTGTGGTTACGACACATATTCCACCGCGATCACCGTACTCTCCGGTCCCCCGATCGATTTCAGCTACACCCCGGCGATGGCCTGTGCCGGAGAGCCGTTCCAGTTCGATGCCGATGTGGTCGGTGTGAGCGCGTTGAACTGGGATTTCGATGATGGGACCACCTCCGTGCTCACCGATCCCGTCCACGTCTTCAGCACCAGTGGGACCTTCGATGTCGCGCTCACCGCCACCGCCATCAATAATGGGTGTACCAGCACCGTGTCGCATCCGGTGGAGGTGCGGGCCACGCCGGTGGCCGGTTTCACACCATCGCCGAGCAGCGGCTGTATCGACCTCGAAGTGGCGTTCGAGAACACCACCACCGGTGCCGATTTCAGCCAATGGGATTTCGGCGACGGCAATACCTCGGCCTCCACGGCACCTTTCCATACCTATACCACGGCGGGCACCTATGATGTGTGGCTGGTCGCGGAGGCTTTGAACGGCTGTGCCGATACAGCCTACGCACAGGTGGTGGCACACCCCAGACCCGATGCGGTGTTCTCCCTCTCGCCGACCACCTCCTGCGGGCCGGAGACCTCGGTACAGACCATCAACGATTCGCAGGGCGCCATCGGCTACACCTGGGACCTGGGGAATGGCACCACCTCGGACCTGAATCAACCCACGGCCACGTATACCGAGCCGGGCACCTACACCATCACCCTCACCGCCACCAACCAGTTCGGCTGCCAGGATGTGGCGTCGGCCACCTTCGTGCAGTACCCCACGCCGCAGGCTGCGTTCTACGCTGAGCCACGCCCAGGCTGCGCCGGCTATCCGATCACCTTCCAGAACACGTCCACCAATGGGGAGTCGTTCGCCTGGGACTTCGGTGATGGCACCACATCGAACACGGCGTTCCCCGCGCATACGTACGATGTGCCGGGCACCTATGATGTGCGGCTGATCGTGCAAGGAGCGGGTGGCTGCGCCGATACGTTGTTGTCCCCGGCCGCCGCGGTGATCATGGAGCGCCCGTTGGCCGCTTTCCGGTACGATACGCTCCAGAACATCGCACATGCCTTGCATTTCCGCAACGAGAGCGAAGGTGCCGTCTCCTACGCCTGGGACTTCGGTGATGGCGAGCTTTCCTCCGTTCGGCATCCGATCCATGTGTTCCCGGCCGATGGAGGGGGCTTCACCGTTTGCCTGGTGGCGGTGAACGAGGTGGGTTGTCCGGATACGGTCTGCACGGCGCTCTTCGTGCCCGGCGATCCGCACATCTTCGTGCCCAACGCCTTCACCCCGAACAACGATACGCGGAACGACACCTTCAGGCCGGTGCTCAACGGCTTCGTCGGGTGGAACTACAGGCTCCTGATCTACGACCGGTGGGGCCTGCCGATCTACGAGACGCGCGACCGCTCCGCTGCTTGGGACGGCACCCGCAACGGCAAGGAGTCGCCGGTGGACGTGTACGTGTGGAAGGTGATCGTGGAACGCGATGGTGATGCGCGCGACTTCCAAGGCCACGTGACCTTGGTACGGTGAGGTTTACTTTCGTTGCGGCGCCGAAGGACCGCGCCCACACCAACGCCCCATGCCTTTCGGAACGGTGAACGATGCTGCGCTGGACGCCTTGCGTGCCGCGCTGGACCAAGGTGACATGCTCCTCTCGGCCGAGGACCTGCGGCACTATGGCCACGACGAGACCGAGGACCTGATGCATCCGCCCGATGTGGTGGTGCGGCCCCGGACCACCGAAGAGGTGGCACGTATCGTGAAGGTGTGTGCACAGCACAACCTGCCCATCACCCCCATTGGTGGGCGCACGGGGCTTAGTGGTGGCGCGCTCTGTGTGTACGGCGGGGTGGGGCTTGCGCTGGACCGTATGGACCGCATCGAACACATCGACGAGAAGAACCTGCAAGTGACCGTACAGCCTGGGGTGATCACCCAGGCGCTGATGGATGCCGTGGAGGCCAAAGGCCTGTACTACGCACCAGACCCCAGCAGCAAAGGCAGCTGCACCCTTGGCGGCAACCTGGCCGAGAACGCCGGTGGACCCCGTGCCGTGAAGTATGGTGTCACACGCGATCACGTCCTCAACCTCGAAGTGGTGCTCGCCAACGGGGAGGTGATCCGCACCGGTGCGAATACGTTGAAGAACGCCACCGGGTACGACCTCACGCGCCTGTTCGTGGGTAGCGAAGGCACGCTGGGCATCATCACCAAGGCCGTGTTGCGGTTGCTCCCCAAGCCCAAGGCCTCGCGCCTGATGCTGGTGCCGTTCGAGAGCGCTGCGCGCGCGTGCGAGGCCGTGAGCGCCGTGTTCCGTGCGGGCATCACCCCCAGTGCCCTGGAGTTCATGGAACGCGATGCCATCGATTTCACCTTGCAGCATGTGCCGGGGATCAACATCGCCGTGGCCGCCGAGGTGCAGGCCCATCTGCTGGTCGAGGTGGACGGCGTGCACGAGGAGGTGCTGATGAACGAGTGCACCACCATCCTGGAAGTGATGGAGGCCCATGGTTGCGGTGAGGTGCTCTTCGCGGAGACCAGCGCCGAGAAGGATGCCCTGTGGCGGCTACGGCGCAACGTGCCCGTGGCCGTGAAGGCCCATGCCATCTACAAGGAGGAGGATGCCGTGGTGCCCCGATACGCCCTGCCCAAGCTGCTCGAAGGCGTGAAGGCCATCGGCACCAGGTACGGTTTCCGCTCCATCTGCTATGGCCATGCCGGCGATGGCAACCTGCACATCAACATCATCAAGGAGGGCGTGCCCGAAGGGTTCTGGACGAACGGCCTGTCCACCGCGATCCGCGAGTTGTTCCAGCTCACGGTCTCCTTGGGTGGCACGCTCAGTGGCGAGCATGGCATCGGGCTGGTGCAACGGCCGTACATGGATATCGCCTTCGACGGTACCTCACTGCGACTGATGGCCGGCATCAAACGACTCTTCGACCCGCAGGGGATCATGAATCCGGGCAAGGTGCTTCCCTGAACGCAGGAGCATGCACTTCCGGGGCTCAACGTATCACGGTGACGTGCCCGTGGATCTCGTATGCCTCCTGCTTCACGGCGTCCACCGCATAGGCGCGGTAGGCATACACCCCCATGGGCACCACGGTTCCGCCGAAGCTCCCGTCCCATCCTGCGTCCGGGTCGGTGCTGGTGTGGATCGCCCGTCCCCAACGGTCGAAGATGCGCAGGTCGTAACTCTTCACTTCGACCACACGCGCGATCGGCCTGAACGTGTCGTTGATCCCATCGCCGTTCGGGCTGAAGCTGTTGGGTACATAGAACGCGTGTTCTTGCGCCAGCAGGTGGGCCACGATGGTGTCCGGCCCGCTCACTACGGTTGATAAGGTGACCAAGGAGCTGTCGTTCGGGATCGGTGCGTTGTGGGCCAGGGTCCAGTACCGGAAGTCGTAGTACATGGGCGGGGCGATCGTGAAGCTCACTTCCGTGTCCTTGGGTACGCTCACCGTGGCGGGGAAGTCCGTGTAGGTGACACCGTTGAAGAGGATGGCCGCGTGTTCCACACGCGGTTCCACGTCCAATACCACGTCATACCGGACCGGCGGTACGAAGTGGGCCACGATGCTGTCGGCCGTGAGGATGTCGATGGTGACCAACGAGTCCGTGGTGCTGGGCAGGATGGTGTTGGTGCTGAACACCTCCCAATGGCTGAAGATGTAGCCATTGGCCGGTACCGGTGCCAGGTTGGTGTTGATGCCGCCGTAGTACTGCCCACTGAACGGGTATACCGATGGTTGCAGGGAGTTGATGGCGATCTCGCCGCTGAGCGGAGGGTCCACGTTGAACACCACGGGATAGGGGCCTTCCACGTCGTAGCAGTCCTGTAACCCTTCGGTGATCAATACGCATCGGTCCGTGATGAAGTCGCGGATGGCCTGCACGTTGCCCTGCCATTCGCCCATGCTGCCACCCCAGCGCGCGATGTGCCCCGGCATCTCCGGTTCGATCAGGGCCACCAGGCTGTCCAGCAGACCGATCATGTGGTCGCAGGTGAACACGGTGTTGTTGAGGTCGATGTACCGGTTGATGTAGTAGTTGCGGAAGGTCTCGCTCTCGTTCATCAACTTCTCCAGGATGGGGATGTGCCCCTGGCCACCGGGGTCGGGGAGGAATTCCGGGTTACAAGGGTCGGCAGCGGCGGTCTGGTCCGGGATACCCGTGAAGTTGGTGTAATGCCCGAAGGTGGCATCCATGTCCCAGAGCGCGTATCGCCAACGTCGCCCATCGCCATCCGGGTTCAGACCACGCCACCAGGCCGTGTTCCAGTTCAACCAGTCGGCGCAGACCGTTTGGCTGTTCAGTACCACGTAGTCCACCAGGCTCTTCCAGTTGTACTGGCTCTCCATGGTCGCGAAGGCGGCGGCATCTCCCATGTCGTTGGAGAGGATGTGGTTGCGCACGGCATCCCAGTCGTTCTCCGCGGCATTGCCGCCATATTCAGCCCAGGTGGCGCCCCACGTCTTCAGGAAATGGAGCTGGTCCGCGGGTTGGTCGTAGTATTCGTCGGTGAAGTCCGCATCATCCACCTTCTCCCGGATCTCGTACACCCCCCAGTAGTTCCCGTTCGCATAGAGTACGCACGGCTCGTAGCTGCGCTCGTCGAGCTTCAGGTCGCTCAGCTGCGAGAGGGCTTGTACGAAGGCATCGCGGATGTGCGCGCCACCGTTCTCGAAGGGGTAGTTGTCGCTGGCGCCGGCCTTCAGGATCAGCCGTTGGTAGTGGTTCCGGGTCTTGGTGCGGAAGATGGGATGATGCAGCGCGTCGTTGTCGCCGAACTGGTCGCGGCTCACGTAGTCGATGCCCCGTTGATCGTACGCCCATGAGTCGTTGCCATGCTCGTTCATGTCGCCGGTGGACGAAGATCGCAGTTGCCCATCGGGGCCGAAGTACTCCAGGCTGCCGATGGGTTCGTTCTGCGTGCCGTTCAACAGGGTGAGGATGTCGTCGCCGGCCAGGGAGATGATGGGCACCGTGTGGCCCGCACCGATCAGGTAGGTGTGGGTCTCGATGGCGCTGGGCGGGACGTTGGCCGTGGTGCTGAAGCAGCGCGCACGTACCACCGTGGTGGCGTTGATGGCGATGGGGCCGCTGTAGGCCGTAGCGGTGGCGGTGGGGGTGGTGCCATCCAGGGTGTAGCGGATGGTGTTCCCCGCAGGGGCGCTCAGGGCCACGGAAACGGGGCCCGTATGTACGCCCGAGGGGGTGCCGAATTGCGGACGCGGCGCATATTCCGGTACGGCCCCGACGTTGCTGGCCCCGGGGGTGGGGTTCAGGAAGAGCGCCCACGAACCGGTCCCGTCCACGTCCAGCCCGCGGCTGTGGTTCATCTGGGTGCGCAGGGTCATCTCGTAGTCGCTCACGATGGTGGCCGAAGGATCGCTGAGCACGGCCCATTCCGCGCTGGTCTGGTTCAGCTTGAAACTGGTGTGGTGTTCGGCGCCCACGGTGGTGTTGCGCCCATCGCAATAGACCACCAGGAACGCGTTGGCACCGATGGACGCACCCGCCGGGAAGGCCCACTTCGTGTTGTTGTTCTGGCTGTCGCTCAGGTACCACCCCGTTAGGTCCACGGCCGACCCACCCGTGTTGTACAGTTCGATCCAGTCCTCGTATTCCCCCGTGCCATCGGCGTGATCGGAGTAGTTCGAGGGGCTTACCTCGTTGATCACCACCTGTGCCCAGCCGCCGAGCGACCGCAAGAGCACCAGGGTGATGAGGGCGAGTTTCCGCATGGGGGTGGTGGGGTTCATGGCAAGTTACCGATGCGCGGCGGTCGTGGGCACGGACTTTCCGCCCATTCTTGGAAGCGAGGATCCTCGTTCGCTGGAATGACGAAGGGTGACGGTGTTCCGGTGCCTGGGTGGTGCAGCTGCCAACGTATCGATCGACATGGACCGTCAAGAAGGGTGCACCTCCGAAAAAGGAACGGCGACCTGGTGGGGTCGCCGTTCGTTCAGGGGGAGGGGGCGATCATTTCGCCTCCGCCGTGGCCTTGGGCTTGTACCCGCTGCCGATGTGCTGGTCCAGGAATCGTTCCATGGCGGTGTAGAAGTCGAAGCGGTTCTCCTCGTTGTGGAAGCCGTGGCCTTCGTTGTCCTTCACCATGTATTCCACGTCCACACCTTGGGCCTTCAGTGCGGCCACCATCTGGTCGCTTTCGGCCTTCACCACGCGCGGGTCGTTGGCCCCTTGCGCGATGAACAAGGGGGTCTTGATCCGGTCGGCATGGCGTGCCGGCGAGGATTCATCCAACAGGAGGCTGTCCTTCACCGGGTCGCCCACCATCTCGAACATCATCGCCCGGAACGGAGCCCAGTAGGGAGGGATGGTGCGTTGGAAGGTGAACAGGTCGCTCACGCCCACGTAGTCCACCGCAGCGGCGTACAGGTCGGGGGTGTAGGTGATGCCCGCCAGGGTGGCGTAGCCGCCGTAGCTGGCACCGTAGATGGCCACCCGTGCCGGATCCACCTTGCCGCTCTTGGTCAGCCATTCCACACCGTCGGTGATGTCGTTCTGCATGGTCTTACCCCATTGTTTGAAGCTTGCGGCCCAGAACTCCCGTCCGTAGCCGGTACTGCCACGGAAGTTCATCTGCAGCACGGCGTAGCCCCGGTTGGCCAGCAGCTGTACCTCCGGGTTGAAGCCCCACTCGTCGCGTGCCCAAGGGCCACCATGGGGGTTCACCACCAGCGGAAGGTCCTTCGCTTCGCGGCCCGCAGGCAGGGTCAGGTAGCCATGGATGGTGAGGCCATCGCGGCTCTGGTAGGTGATCGGTTCCATGCTGGCCATCTGCGCGGCATCGATCCAGGGGCGCAACTTCGCCAGCTCCTTCAGGTCGTCCGTGGTGCTGTCGTAGCTGTAGTATGTGCCTGGGTCGCGATCGCTACCGGCCCACACGAGGAATTTCGTTTCGCTGTCGTCCTCGCCATAGATCCAATATTCCACGCCATTGAATTTCGGGGCCAGCTTGGCGTACATGGCCTCGGTCTCCTTGTCCAGGAAGAGACGCTCGCTCTTGGCTCCTGTCCAGGTGGCCATGGTCAGCACCTTCCGCTTCTTACTGTAACTCACATTGCCCATGTCGTAGTCCGCGTTCTCCGCGATCACCTTGATCTCTTTCTTCCCTTCGAGGTCCCACTCCACGATCGCGGTCTTGTCCCGGCCGTTCAGGTTATGGTTCACGATCAGGTTCTTGTTGTCGAAGGTGAACATCTGGGGGCTCCAGCTATCCTTGAAGCCCGTGGTCAGGTACAGGGTGAAGGGATCCTTCTCCGTGGCGCGATAGAAGATCGAGGTGTTCACCCCATCGGTCTTGGTGGCCATGCGGATCACCCCGTTGTGGTCCGTGATCCACGCCTCGTAGTTGTCCTTGCTGTTGTCGTACACCGGCTTCCGCTCTCCGGTAACGATGTTCACCAGGTAGGGGTCGAACACCTGCGGGTTGCGCTCGTTCATCTGCACCATCACGGTCTGTTCCATGCCGGCAACGCCATCGAGGTCGTCCATCACACCGGCCACCACGCCTTTCTCCGGGGTCAGGGCTTTCACGTCCTTGCCGTCGATGCTGGCGCTGAAGACGATGAAGTTCTCGTCGCCGTTGATGTCGCGGCTGTACAGGATGCGATCGCCCTTCCAGAAGTGTCGGCCGATGTCGCGCACGGTGTCGGTGGTCACCTGCACGGTCTCGGTGCTGCCTACCTTCTGCACGAAGATGTTCATCCTGTTCTTCCACGGCGCGGTGTAGCTGATGTACTGCCCGTCCGGACTGATGCGGAAGCTGGCCTTCTCCGGGTTCTTGAAGAAGTCCTTCATGGGGATGGTGGGCGGTGGGGCCGAGGTCGAGGTCGAGGTCGGTTTCTCCTGGTTTCCGCCACACGCGGTGAGCAGGAGGCTGCCTGCCAATACGGTGGCCAGGCCGGTCGCACACTTGGGAAGGTTGATCATAGGTTGGGTCTTGGGGTCTGGTCCGCAAAGGTGGGTGGAGGTGACGAATGGTGGACCCGGGATCCACGAACGGTTGGAAGGCTGGATGAGCAGCCTCAGCGGCTGAACCGGTACACCCACACCTTCGGGGTGGCCTCCACGGAGTCGACCCGGGGGTAGATGGCCCGCAGTTCCCGGTACCAGCGCCGCTCGGGGTCCACCCAATGGGCGCCCGCGTCGATCACCAGGGCCACGGGCACGGTATCCGGTGGGGCCGCTGGCACCTGGGCCGCGCCCGGCCTTCCGACTTCGGAGCGGTAGGCCATGTGCTGGGCGGTAGGGAGCTGTAGCGACCGCGGATCCTGCGCGGCCAGGTGGGTGATCCAGTACCAACGCGGCAGCACCTCCACGGAGCAAGAGCCTCCGCAGAGCGCTTGCTCCACGCGCACCACCTGGCTCGGGTGCAGGCCGGAGTCCTTCCAGGGGGTGAAGGTGGCGGCCATGCCCAGGCCGAGGGCCGCGAACACCCCGGTCCGCAGGGGGGCGTTGGGGAACAGGATCTCCACCGAAAGCGCCACCAGCAGGGCGAATCCAGGGGCCGCGAACACCAGGTAACGGTCCAGGAACATCGGCACCACGAAGCTCACCATGAACATGCCCAGCAACGGCACGAAAGCCCAGAGCACCGCGAAGCGCAGGCCGACCGAACGCAGGCGGTCCTTCCACCAGGCGGCCACGATGAACGCCAAGAAGACCACGGCGAGCACCGGAGCATTGCTCCAACGCCACACCATGTTGTACAGTTCCTCCGGAACGGGCGGGGCGAGCCAGGTGCCCTGCACCACGCTCTGCGACATGCGTCCTGTGAAGACGAGGGCGTACGGCAGGAACCCGATCGCCGTGAGCACCGTCCCGAAAAGGAAGCTCCTGCGCAGGGGGCGAAGCATGGGGAGCGCGAGGACCAGCAGTCCTTGCAGGCCCACCACCAGCCAGCCGAAGAAGTGCGTGTACACCAGGGTCAGGTTCAGCAGGGTGAGCAGGAGCATGCCCTGCACCGCCGACCCGGGCCGTTGCGTGGTGCGCACCAACAGCAAGAGGCTGGTGTTGGTGAGCAGCGTGAAGAGCGGATAGGCCCTTACTTCATGCGCGAACCCATAGTGGTAGTTGCTGAAGGTGAAGAGGAGCCCCGCAAGGAGTGCCGCACCCCGGCTACCGAAGTGGCGCGCCAGTAGGAACAGCGGCCACACCGCAAGCGCACTGCATGCCGCCGATGGCACGCGCAGCCACGAAGCCTCGAACGGGACCACGGCGCTCCAGGCCTTGATCACCAGGAAGTACAGCGGCGGGTTGTTCTCCGTACGGAACATGGCCCATAGCTCGTTCCAGGGCCGTTGCGACCAGAACACCGTGAAGGGCTCGTCGTGCGCCAGCTCGTTCACCCCCGACCATGCCAGCTTCAAGACCAGGTTGACCACCACCAGCCCGAGGAGCAGCAGCCGGTCGGTGCGAGGTAGGGGCATGGCACGAAACTACCCCAAGCGGCTCATATCCGACAGCTCATCACCTGATGCAGGCCGATCCCTGGGATGTCGAACGCCGCACCTTGCACTTCGAGGCCCAGCCGCGCGTAGAACGGCACGGCCGTGAGGCGTGCGTTGCACCACAGCAGGTCGGCGTGCTGTGTCTTCAGGTGGTCCATGCCAAAGCGGAGCAACAGGTCGCCCGCACCTTGTCGTTGGTGGTCGGGATGGACGGCCATGCCGCGCAAGCGGTATTGTTTCCAACCTTTCAACGCGGGGTGCGCCTCCGGGTAGAAGGAGCCCACGCCGATGAGGTCGTCGGCCCGGAGCACGCCCAGGTGGAACGCTCCTTCCAGCCGGTCGTTCGCAAAGTGCACATCCGCCTCGACACCGCCCGGACGCAGCACCAGCAGCCGGAGTGCGTAGGCCTCGGTCGCTTTGATGAACCGCACACGCATGCGGGCAAGTTAGGGGACCTCCATGAACTCCGCCCCGGTGTCATCGTCGTGTCTCGTCCCGACGAACAGGAGCGCCAGGTATCATCCGTTCGGAGGAAGAGATCAGTGCGTGAGAAAGAAACGGTCGCTGCATGGACTGATCCGGTTGGCGGAGCGGAGAGGATGAGAAAAGGAAGTGAAAAAGAGAAAAAAGGGCGGATTCAACCAATAAACGCAATCGCGGGGTCATCGGGTTAGTCGGTTGAACTGGTTGATCGGGGTGTCGAAGTTGAAGCGTTTTCTTGGTCTGCGGTTGAGCTGGTCCTGGACTTGCTGGACGAACTCATCGGTA
>CAUJED010000010.1:0-11375 GCA_963169535.1 Bacteroidota bacterium
GCGAAGCCATGTGGCCGACCACTTCACGGACCACCGCCTGCGCTCGCTGATGGAGTTCCCCGCGCTCTTCCTTGGCGCCACGCCGCAACGCACACCCGCCTTGTACAGTTTGATGAACCACGCCGACCTGGAACTGGGCACCTGGTATCCTTCGGGGGGCATGGGGCGCGTAGTGGAGGCCATGGTAAGGGTGGCCGAGGGTCGGGGTGCGCGATTTCATTACAGGGATCCCGTGGCGCGGATCCTGGTGGACCAGGGACGGATCGCCGGTGTGGAGACAATGCACCGACGCATCGGTGCCGACGTGGTGATCGGTGCGGCGGATTACCACCATGTGGAACAAGAGCTGCTTCCCGCAGGATCCCGCCAGTACACGGAGGGCTATTGGGCCAAGCGGCGACTGGCACCATCGAGCCTGCTGTTCTTCCTCGGCTGTGACCTGCGCCTACCGCGGTTGGAACATCACACCTTGTTCTTCGACGAGCCCTTGGATGCGCACGCCGCCGAGATCCATGATCGGCCTCGGTGGCCCAGCAGGCCACTGTTCTACGCGAGTTGCCCCAGCCGCACGGACCCCTCCGTGGCGCCACCGGGCCACGAATGCCTCACGCTGCTCATCCCTATCGCCCCTGGCCTGAACGATGACGAACGCACCCGCGAGCGGTACTACGGGATCGTCATGCAGCGTTTGGAACGGTACCTCGGCATCGACCTACGCCCGCACGTGGTGGTGAAACGCAGCTACTGCATCAACGACCTGGTGGCCGACCACAACGCCTTCGGCGGCAACGCTTATGGACTGGCCAATACCCTCACGCAGACCGGACCATTGCGCCCCCGCATGAAGAGCAGCAAGGTGAAGGGCCTTTATTTCGCGGGGCAGCTCACCGTACCAGGGCCCGGAGTTCCGCCGGCGATCATCAGCGGGCAGGTCGCGGGGAAGCTGGCTCACCACGAAACACGTTCCGCCACAACGGCGCAACGGACGGACCCGGCATGAGACCCATGGATCGATACGAGGCCCTGTGCCGCAAAGCGAGCCGCAACACCACGCGGCAGTACAGCACGTCGTTCTCCATCGGCATACGCTCCCTGGAACACGACCTGCGTGCACCCATCCACGCGATATATGGCTTCGTACGCTTCGCCGATGAGATCGTGGACACGTTCCATGGATACGACAAGGCCGCGCTTCTGGCGCGTTTCCGGGACGATACGCACACCGCCGTACGCGAAGGCATCAGCCTCAACCCCATCCTGCACAGCTTCCAGCGCGTGGTGCATGAATACGGTATCGAAGCCGCACTGTACGACACCTTCCTCGACAGCATGGCGATGGACCTCCAGGCCCGGACCTATGATCGGCCTGCGTATGATCGGTACATCCACGGCAGTGCCGAAGTGGTCGGCGCGATGTGTCTTCGCGTGTTCACCAAGGGCGATCAGGCGCTCTACCACCAGCTTCTTCCTGCCGCCATGCGCCTCGGCGCGGCCTTTCAGAAGGTGAACTTCCTACGCGACCTGAAGCAGGACCACCGCGAACTCGGTCGGACCTATTTCCCGGGTGTGGACCTCGCGCACCTCGACAACGCCGCGAAACGCCGGATCGAGAACGATATCCGCGCGGACCTCGATGCGGGCCGAAAAGGCATCGGGCAGCTCCCGCGCGCGGCACGCTTGGGGGTGTACGTGGCCTACGTGTACTACCGCGCGCTCTTCCGGAAGATCCAGGCACTGCCCTGCGACCGGATCCTGCATGCACGCATCCGTGTACGCAATAGCGGCAAACTCGCGTTGTTCACCACGAGCTACCTGAGGCACAGCCTTGGTTTGATCAGATGACCATGGAGCGGCACCCCGAGCATGTGATCCTGGTGAGCGACCGGGACGAAGTGGTCGGCACCATGGAGAAGCACGAGGCCCACCGGAAAGGGGCCTTGCACCGTGCGTTCTCGATCTTCCTCTTCGACACAGCAGGTCGGTTGCTGCTGCAACAACGTGCGGCCACCAAATACCACTCCGGCTCGCTATGGAGCAACACCTGTTGCAGCCATCCACGACCGGGGGAGGAGACCTCCACGGCCGCCGCGCGCCGATTACACGAGGAAATGGGACTGCTGACCCCCTTGGAGCACGGCTTCACCTTCACCTACCGAGCCGAAGTGGGGCATGGCTTGATCGAGCATGAACTGGACCATGTGTTCTTCGGACTTGCCCCCGGTGCACCCCGACCGGACCCAGAGGAAGTCCGGGCCTGGCGCTTCGTGGAAATGGATGCCTTGAGCGTGGAGATCGGAACGCAACCCGAGCGGTTCACCACCTGGCTGCGGATCTGCTGGCCGCTGGGCATGGGGCGAGCACGAAGGTGAGCCAGGGAACGACAAAGCGCCGATCGCCCGTGCGAATCGGTTTCCAGCGATCTACCGTGGCACTTCCGACGGGTGATGACCTCCGCTCAGGATCCCAAGGACAACCCCGTTCTGGACTTTTTACACCATCTCGCATTTAGACCATTTGGACATCCAATACCAGCCGATCCGCTTGCTCTTACGGAGCCGGTGATGAAGATCCGGCCGAGCTCAGCGATCTGGACCACTGGGGTGATAGCGTGAAAGGGTGCGAGGCTTTTCACCATTGGATCGACCGGTTCTTTCATGCCATATCAGTATTTCCAAGGTCGATACCGCGGGGCATTCCATAGCCGGTACTACGGAACGATCACGACGTAGAAGCCCTGGGGAAGCAAAGACCGAGTGGATCGGCCTACCCCCTTCGTTGGAATTGGCATCACCGGCACCAACTGCCATTTATTCACCTGAATATCAATCACTTTCGCAGCCACACCCAACGTCTTCACCCCATTTGACACGAAGGCGAACCGCCATTTCGGCATAACACCCTCATGATCACTGAATTACGACCATCCCAACGCGATCAATCCAACTTCTCATTCAAACGGGGAACAAATGACAGGCTACCCCGTTAAACAATGTCAAGGATCGTGGCATTTGGGTTAGGAATGCGAACTATGCAAGGTGTTCCGACGTTCATTGCATACCTGACTCAGGCGCCGCACCTTGGATCCGGCGGAACACACGAAAAGAAGCCATGCCCCATGAAGAGTACACCATTTTGCACAGCCGAGCTTCGGAGGCTGGGTCGGTGGTGATCAACATGAAGCTGGCGATGAGAACCATGATCAGGGTAGCGAACGATCAAGCGCTGGGCCGCTTGTGGTCGCTACCTCAACCTGGAGGTGATCATTCGATCCTTCCTCAACGATAGAAACACATGCCACGTAAGAAACCCGCGATCATCCTGGAACGTCCCGTTAAAAGCGGTGTAAAGGAGATCAAGGTCCGTTTGGACTCGCGCACCATCATCACCGTATCCTCTCAAAAGGCGCTGGCCACATGGAAGCAGCGCTATCCGAAGATGGAGATCATCGGCTGAACACCGACCAACGGACGGAGACATCCGTGAACAGCGGAGTACCTTTGGGTGCTCCGCTGTTCGTCTTTCTGACAGGGTGGAGCCTTGGTCCGAAGAACATGGCATGAGCAGCTGGAGCATCGTCGCGATCGTCGGTATCGCATTCGTGTGCATGGAAGGCGTGGCGTGGCTCACACACAAGTACGTGATGCACGGCTTCCTGTGGCATCTGCATGCCGACCACCACCAGAAGGACCATCACCACAGGATCGAGCGCAACGATGCGTTCTTCCTGATCTTCGCGTTGCCCTCGATGGCCTTGTTCGCGATCGGTGGACACCAGGGGCTTCATACACCCTGGTTGTGGATCGGCCTGGGCATCCTCATTTACGGCATCGCCTACTTCTTCGTCCACGAGGTCTTCATCCACCAGCGGATCAAGTGGCTGCGGAACACCAAGAACCCTTACTTCCTGGGGATCCGCAAGGCGCACAAGATCCACCACAAGCATTTGGGCAAGGAGGATGGTGAGTGTTTCGGCATGTTGTGGGTGCCGCTGAAGTACTTCCGCGAGGCACGGAAGACCAAGCCCGGCGGACCACCATAGGGGCATCTCAAACCCAAGCTCCGGGCTGGGCTGCGATCTTGCGTCTCATCGGCCTCGAGATCCTCTTGGCTCAATTCCACCGTCCCGAGGAGAGACCCTCAAGCTCCAACAGACTCCTGTTAACGCAGGGCGCTCCCAGAGCCGACCCTCGCGTTGGTGTCCGCTACCTTTGGTGGCCGCACATGAACATGGGCGATCAACTCCAACGCATCGGATCCTACCTGGGCCATCTGATCAAGGCCCGGAACCGGCACGGCGTTCACAGTCCCTTCGTGTACGACCTGATCGGTCATGTGCTGCGTGTACGTACGGACCTGCCCGAGTTCGCCATGATCGAAGCCTTGCGGGAAGACCTGCTGCACAGCGACCAGACGATCGCGGTGAACGATCTCGGTGCCGGATCACGGGTGTTCAGCACCGACACACGCTCCGTTGCCGACATAGCGCGTTCCGCGCTGAAGCCCGCGGACCAAGCGCAGCAGCTCTTCCGGCTGGCGCGCTATTTCGATGCCCGCCGAGTCTTGGAACTGGGTACCTCCTTCGGCATCACCACGCTCTACCTCGCGCTCGGCGCGGAGGATGGGACCGTGCACACCATCGAAGGGTGTCCGCAGACCCTACGGATCGCACAACACCACTTCGACCAGTTGAAACAGCGCAACATCCACGCGGTGCTCGGCAGCTTCCGGAACAAACTGCCGGAGACGTTGCACAAGATGGGCACCGTGGACCTGGCCTTCATCGATGGCCACCACGCGAAGGAGCCGACACTGGAGTACTTCGAGCAGGTCCTTCCCAAGGCGCACAACGGAACCGTCTTCGTGTTCGACGATATCCACTGGAGCCGGGGCATGGAGCAGGCGTGGGAAGCGATCAAGGCGCATCCGCGGGTCACCGTCACCGTGGATCTGTACGACCTTGGTCTCGTCTTTCTGCGCACCGAACAAGCCAAGGAGCATTTCACACTTCGCTACTAGGCGATGCCGATCAGCTGATCCGCTCATCATCCCATCAACTGATCCTCTCGATGAAGATCTACACCCGCACCGGCGACAAAGGCCAGACGAGCCTGCTCGGTGGCCAGCGCGTACCCAAGGACAGCCTGCGTATCGAGGCATACGGCACGATCGATGAGTTGAACAGCCACCTCGGTCTGTTGCGCGACCATGCGGAAGGCGGACGCGACGCCCTCCTCGTGCCCATCCAGGAGACGCTCTTCAGCCTCGGATCACGCCTTGCCAGCGGCAACGAAGAACAGGCCGAGAAATTCAAGGTGCCGAGGATCCTTGATACCGACATCACGGCACTGGAGCAGGCCATGGACCGCATGGACAGCGAACTGCCCGAGATGCGCAACTTCATCCTTCCGGGCGGGCACCTCGCCGCCTCGCAGGCCCACGTATGCCGTACCGTCTGTCGCCGTGCCGAGCGCCTGGTGGTGGCGCTTGCCGCCAGCGAGGAAGTGCCGGAGGTGGTGGTGCGCTACCTGAACCGCCTGAGCGACCTGCTCTTCGTGCTGGCCCGACACCTCGCCCAGCAGAACGGGGTGGTGGATACCCCTTGGAAGCCGCGACCGTAGCGCATTCCACAACGGTTGATAAGTCGGTGACCGACGCAAGGCTATCCGTCTATATTTGCGGCCAATTTCACGGACCCTAACACGGCCTATCGATGTACTGGACACTTGAACTCGCCTCGTATCTGGAGGATGCACCCTGGCCCGCGACCAAGGATGAGCTGATCGACTTCGCCATGCGCACCGGCGCACCGCTGGAGGTTGTGGAGAACCTACAGGGCATCGAGGATGACGAAGAGGTCTTCGAGACCATCGAGGACATCTGGCCCGACTACCCGTCCAAAGAGGATTTCTTCTTCAACGAGGACGAGTACTGATCACGCGAACCTGAACGCGAAGCCCCCGGCACCCCCGGGGGCTTTTCTTTGGCATGGTACCTCCAGGAGCAGATGGACCACACGTACACCACAAACAGCAAATGCCGTCGCACGCCCCTTGCCAGCAAGCTCCTCTGTCCGTCAAGCTCCTCTGTCCGTCCACGATGTGGCTCCCCCCTGAACAGCAGGCCAGGCCTACCCTCGCCCAACGGCGCGGAGGCGCCCGCGTAGGCTCCGCTCCAAGCGGAGAAAGAGCAAAGCACCGCGCCGTCTTGCTTCTCCTCCCGCCCACCGCGCACGTACCAGGTCCAAGAGCCTGACGCCTTGGCAGACATCCTCGTCGCGGCAAGGTCTCTGCTCCGCCCGTTCGGCTACCTTTGCAGCCCTAATTAACAGGACCCCCGTGCCACGGTACGGGGTCCGCCTTCCCGTAGCATGATCGGTTCCCTTACCAAGGCCCTCAAGAAAGTATTCGGCGACAAGGCGCAACGCGACCTAAAGGACGTGATGCCGCTCGTGGAGCGGACCAACGCGGAATTCGCCAAACTGTCCGGGCTGAGCAACAACGAACTACGCGAGCGCACCAACGCGCTCAAAGCCCGGATCGTCGAACGCACACGGACCAACGACGAGCGGGCGGCCGCCCTTCGTGCGGAGATCGACGCCGATCCCGGAATGGACATCCAGGAGCGCGAGCACCGCTATCAGGAGATCGACAAGCTGAACGAGAGCAGTGTGAAGCAGATCGAAGAGATCCTGTTGGAGATCCTCCCTGAGGCGTTCGCCGTGGTCAAGGACACCGCACGCCGCTTCAAGGAGAACAAGGAGCTCCGCGTCCGCGCCACCGCATTGGACCGCGAACTGGCCATCAAACGGCCCGATGCCATCCGGATCGAAGGGGACGACGCCATCTGGAAGAACACCTGGATGGCCGCCGGGGCACCCATCGTTTGGGACATGATGCACTACGACGTGCAGCTGATCGGCGGTGTGGCGCTGCACAAGGGCAAGATCGCCGAGATGAGCACCGGTGAAGGGAAAACGCTGGTGAGCACCCTGCCCGTGTTCCTGAACGCCCTGGCCGGTCGCGGGGTGCACGTGGTAACGGTGAACGACTACCTGGCCAAGCGCGACGCCGAATGGATGGGGCCGATCCACGAGTTCCACGGCCTTCGGGTGGACTGTATCGACAAGCACCAGCCGAACAGCGCCGAACGCCGCAATGCGTACTTGGCCGACATCACGTACGGCACCAACAACGAATTCGGCTTCGATTACCTGCGTGACAACATGGCCCACGCACCGACCGCGTTGGTGCAACGGAAGCACCACTTCGCCATCGTGGATGAGGTGGACAGCGTATTGGTGGACGATGCCCGGACCCCGCTCATCATCAGCGGCCCCACGCCGAAGGGCGAGATCCATCAGTTCGACGAGTACAAACCGCGCGTGGAGCGGCTGTACAACGCCCAGCGCCAACTGGTGACCAAGCTGCTGGCCGAAGCGAAAGAGCACCTGAAGTCCTTAGCGGAGGGCGGATCGCCGAGCAAGGAGCAACTGGAGAAAGGGGGCATGGCCCTTTTGCGGGCGCACCGTGCGCTTCCGAAGAACAGCGCACTGATCAAATTCCTGAGCGAGAACGGGGTGCGCGCCCACCTGCAGAAGACCGAGAACTTCTACCTGCAGGAACAGGGCAAGGACATGCCCAAGGTGGATGCCGAACTCTACTTCACCATCGACGAGAAGCAGCACGGCATCGAACTCACCGAGAAAGGCGTGGACCTGATCAGCGGCGATGTGAACGACCCTTCGTTCTTCATCATGCCCGACGTGGGCGGAAGCATCGCCGACATCGAGAAGAGCGGGGCCGGTGCCGAGGAGAAGGCCAAACGGAAGGACGAGCTGCTGCGCGACTTCGCGATCAAGAGCGAGCGTATCCACACGGTGAACCAACTGATCCGGGCCTATGCGCTCTACGAGAACAACGTGGAGTACGTGGTGATGGACGGCAAGGTGAAGATCGTGGACGAACAGACGGGCCGTATCCTCGAAGGGCGCCGCTACAGCGATGGTTTGCACCAGGCCATCGAAAGCAAGGAAAAGGTGAAGGTGGAAGCGGCAACGCAGACCTACGCCACGGTGACCTTGCAGAACTACTTCCGCATGTACCACAAGCTGGCCGGTATGACCGGTACGGCCGAAACGGAAGCACAGGAGCTGTGGGACATCTACAAGCTGGACGTGATGGTGATCCCCACCAACCGCCCGGTGGTGCGCAAGGATGGGGAGGACATGGTCTTCAAGACCAAGCGCGAGAAGTACAACGCGGTGATCGAGGAGATCGATCAACTGCGCAACGCGGGCCGTCCGGTCCTGGTGGGCACCACCAGCGTGGAGGTGAGCGAACTGATGGGCAAGATGCTCACCATGCGCAAGATCCCGCACAACGTGTTGAACGCGAAGCAGCACCAGCGCGAAGCGGAGATCGTGGCACAGGCCGGTCTGGCGGGCACGGTGACCATCGCCACGAACATGGCGGGCCGGGGTACTGACATCAAGCTCGGCCCCGGTGTGAAGGAGGCCGGTGGTCTGGCGATCATCGGTACCGAGAAGCACGAAAGCCGCCGGGTGGACCGCCAGTTGCGCGGCCGTGCCGGCCGCCAGGGCGATCCCGGATCATCGCAGTTCTATGTGAGCCTGGAGGACGACCTGATGCGCCTGTTCAACAGCCAGCGGATCAGCAAACTGATGGACACCATGGGCCTGAAGGAAGGCGAGGTGATCCAGCACCGCATGGTGACGGCGAGCATCGAGCGTGCGCAGAAGAAGGTGGAGGAGAACAACTTCGGCATCCGGAAGCGCCTGCTGGAGTACGATGATGTGATGAACAGCCAGCGGACGGTGATCTACAAGCGCCGCCACCATGCGCTCTTCGGCGAGCGCTTGAAGCTGGACGTGCTGAACATGTTCTACGAGGTGAGCGCCAGCGTGGTGAACGAATACCACGAGAGCGGCGACTTCGATGGATTCCAGTTGGAACTCTTCCGTCGTCTGAGCTGTGAGAGCCCGGTGAACGCCGATGGGTTCAAGAACACCAAACCCGATGCGCTGATCGAACAGGTGTACGAAGCAGCGCTGGCCAGCTACGAACGCCACAGCAAGCTGACGGCCGACCAAGCCATGCCGGTGATCACGGATGTGTTCCTGAACCAGGGTCAGCAATACCAGAACATCGTGGTACCGATCACCGATGGGATCAAGACCATGCAGGTGGTGACCGATCTGGCGAAGACATACAAGAGCCAGGGCCGCGAGTTGATCGCCAGCGGGGAGAAGTACATCACGCTCGCCATCATCGACAACGAGTGGAAGGAACACCTGCGCGAGATGGACGAATTGCGTCGCAGCGTGCAGAACGCCAGCATCGAGCAGAAGGACCCGTTGCTGATCTACAAGCTGGAGAGCTTCAACCTCTTCAAGGCCATGATCGAGCGGATCAATGGTGATGTGGTCGGCTTCCTGGCGAAGGCCGGCCTACCCACGGCACAACCGCAGGTACGCGAAGCGCAGGCACCAGCGCCCCCGCAACAACGGGTTCAAACAAGTCGCACCGAGGTGCCACAATTCGCCGGCAGCGGCAACTCCGGAGCGCCTCGGCCTTCCGCAGGGCCTGCGGCGCCGGGCCGTGGCGCCATGCCACCTCCCCCGCCCCGCACACCACCCACACCGGTGCGTGTGGACAAAGCCCCGGGCCGCAACGATCCCTGTCCGTGCGGCAGCGGCAAGAAGTACAAGCAGTGCCACGGGCAGGGCGCGTGATGCGCACCGATCCGTGGATCGACTGAAAAGCCGAAGGCCCTCGATCGCTCGAGGGCCTTCCTGCTTATGGTGTATGTAGTTGGGTTCTAGAATTGGACCGGCACACGCATCTGCACGCGCACGGGGACACCTTTATCCGCGCCTGGTGTCCAAGGCGAGGTGGACTTGATCACATCCACCACCTGCTCATCAAGGGCCTTGTCCTGGCCTTCGATCACTTTCACATCGCTCAACTCACCGTTCTTCTCCACCACGAAGGAGGCCATCACAGGTCCCTTTACGGAAGAGCCTTCGGGAAGTTTCACGCCTTCCTTCACGGTACGCACGAACGCGCGTTCGTCACCACCCTTGAAGGTAGGCATGGTCTCTGCACGGGTATAGAGGATGTTCGCCAGCACGTCGGGGTTGTACACCTTCTCGGCCAAGGGCGCACCCCAGGGATCGAAGCGCAGCCACACGCCGGTCTTGTTGCCCATCACGTACTCGCCCTTGCTTTCCACTTTACCGTTGGGGTGGTAGAACACGAATGCGCCTTCTTCGATCGTCAACGCGGCATCGCGGAAGCGCCCTTCGGCCTTCAACTTGCCATCCATGGTATAGATGCGGCCGATGAAGAGTTCGCCGTCCTTGCCATCGGGCACCATGTAGAAGGCCGCCTTACCCCGTGAGGTGGGCTCCAGCACATTGCTCAGGTAGATCTTCGCCGCCTTGGGATCGCCATTACCGGCTTCCACCGCGGTGGCCGAGAGCGAGAGGAGCAAAAAGGCTACGGGGAATTTGGATCGCACGGCGCTAGGGAGAGATGGTTGTTCCCTTCCTACGCGGGTGGATGGGGAAGGTTACACGGCCTGCTGGAAAGAACCGGCCGGATCAGCAGCAAGGAAAAATCCGAAATGCTCGGCTAACGAACGCAGCGTGCCGTACAATGCTCAAGGTACCACCACCAACCGCTGTAGCAGACGGGTATCTCCATAGTGGAACTCGGCTATATACACACCTGGTGGGTGGCCGGTGAGGTCGATCTCGCGGTTTGAAGTCAGAAGGCGCAACACCACAGCTCCCTGCATGTCATAGACCGTGGATCCGGTAGGTAAGGGTTCCATCAGGTTGAACCGTCCGTTGGACGGGTTCGGATGGATCAGCCTGGACGCTGACATCGGCCCGAACCGACCGGTAAGCCCCGTGATCGTTGGGCCACAGAACAATGGACCGCCGGGTGATCCAGACTGGAGTGCATTGAATTGTACCGTATCGTTCCGTTGGCAGCCGCGAATAAACCCTCTGGTGCGGATCATCGCCGCTCCACTTGCCCCCATGCCTGCCTGCCAAAACAAATAGCCCGGTTCACTGAACATATAATGTCGCGTCACCGTGACCCCGTCGTTCGAGTATGTGACCACGGAATCGATGACCACGACCGGGCGGACGTAGTAAGAAGCGGCACCTCCAAAAGTACCGGGCGGATAGTACTCTATCACGTTGTGGACCGTATCCCCTTGCACCGCACCAACATCACCTGCTAGGAACTCCTCCATCAGATCCGGGATGTATACATAGCCCTTACCGCCTTCCCCATTGCGCACGAAATGGGTATAACGCCAGCCCCAAGACCCTCCTGAGTTGT
>CAUJED010000011.1:0-46957 GCA_963169535.1 Bacteroidota bacterium
CGCGATCGGCAGCAGCTACGTGCTCCCCTTCTTCCTCGTGGCCGTGATCTTCTACTTCGTGGGCAGCACGCAGGGCAGCCTGCAAGCCTTCCGCTTCACCAACCACGTGTGGCACTTCACCGATTTCAACGTGGCGCACTCCCACATGACCATGTACGGCATCATCACCTTCGCGCTGTGGGCCTGCGTGTACGCCATCCTGCCGCGCATAACTGGGCGTGAACCCGCGCAACTGCTGGTGGGCGCGCACTTCTGGACGGCATTCATCGGCCTGTTCGCCTACATGATCAGCATGATGGCCGGCGGCACCATCAAGGGCATCCAATGGATCGATGGCAAGCCCTTCATCGACTCCGTAACCGGCATGCGGCCCTACTGGATCTGGCGCGCCATAGGCGGTTCACTGATGTTCCTGAGCCACCTGCTGTTCGCATGGAACTTCATAACGATGGTGCGGCGCGCCAAGGAACCGGTGCCGAACGCCGAGACCACCGCCGCAGAACCCGCTCTCTCCTGACCCCCCATGCTCAATTTCCACAAGGACCATCGCAACCTCGTGAACGTATCGCTGCTGGTGTTCGTGTTGCTGAGCATGGGCGTAGCGATCATGCCCGCGGACGGGATGCAGCACACCGACCCACTGCCCGGCATGCCGGAGATGACGCCCGCCGAGCGCCGGGGGCTGGCCGTGTACGTGAGCGAGAACTGCGGCGCCTGCCACACGCAGCAAGTGCGCAACATCGAGATGGATAAGACGTGGGGTGCGCGGCCCAGCGTACCCAGCGACTATCACTACAGTAAGCCGCGCATGGACGTGTGGCGGCAATCGCCCTCGCTGCTGGGCAGTGAGCGCACCGGCCCCGACCTTACCAACGTGGGGCAGCGCCAGCCCGGCGAACAATGGCACTTACTGCACCTGTACGATCCGCGCATGGTGGTGAAGGGTTCCATCATGCCACGCTACGGCTGGCTGTTCGAAGAGACCGCCCACCCCGCCAAGGATGCGGTGATCGTGCCGGTACCGAAGGAACGCCTGCGCGATACGGCGCACGTGGTGGTGGCCAAGCAGGAGGCGCTGGACCTCGTGGCCTACCTGATCGCGCTGAAACAGGCGCCCCTGCCCGATGGCACGCCCACACCGGGTTTCCTCCCATCCCCCGGGCGTAAAGCAGATGGTGCGGTGGCCCTGAGCGAAGGCGCACTGCCCGATGGCGCCGAGATCTTCAAGGGCACGTGCCAAGCCTGTCACCAGGCCGATGCGCAGGGCCTCGCGGGCGCCTTCCCGCCGCTGGCCGGCAGCTCGATCGTGAACGATGCCGATCCCACGCTGATGATCTCCATTGTGCTGGGCGGCTACGATGCCCGTGCCGAATACGGCGTCATGCCGCCACAGGCCGAACAGCTCACCGATGCGCAGATCGCCGCCGTGGTGAGCTTCGTGCGTGGCAACTTCGGCAACGAAGGCGCCGCCGTTCCGGAGGATGATGTACGTACCCTGCGCGCGAGCGTGGCGCCGCAAACGATGTTGGTGCCATGAAATGCGTGAGCGAAAGAGAAGCGGGGAAGAAGAGAGGAGGGAGCTCCTTCCCGCGCCTCTTCACCTCCTCTCTTCGTCACTTCCTCACCTCTTCACTTCCTCACCTGATCACCTCTTTTCTTCTTCTCCTTACAAGCATTCCCGCCCTCGCCTGCGACATCTGCCAGAAGAACCAACCCGCTCCCCTGCGCGGCATCACGCACGGCACCGGCCCGCAGGGCGCGTGGGACATGCCCATCATCTGGTGCGCGGTGGCGATCGTCGGTATCACCCTCGTGCTGGCCGTGAAGATGCTCGTGCGCCCTGGCGAGCGACAGGCCGACCACATCAAACAACGCATCCTCCACGATGGCCTCTGAACGCAGCGTCCGCATCTTCATCGACGACGACCCCGTACCGTTCGGCGAATTCGAGCCGCCCGTGCGCTTCCTCTTCGACACCACGCGCCTGCCCGACGGCCCACACACCCTGAAAGTGGTGGCCCGCAGCACCAGCGGTGTGGAAGGCATCCGTACCATCCCCTTCGAGGTCCGCAACGGCCCGGCCATCACCGTGCTGGGCCTCAAACCCGGCGAGGTCGTCGACGAGCGTGTGCCCATCACCATCAACGCCTACGGAAGTGAGCGCAAGGACATGTTCATCGTCACCGGATCGGAGAACCCCAAGGGCATCCCCGCGTGGGTGTGGGCACTGGTGATCGCCTTCATCGGCTTCGCGCTGTTCTACTTCACCCTCTACTGGGAGCAAGGACCGGCGTGAACGACAGGCCATGGTGGTGAACACCACCGTACCTGACAAGGATCAGGTTTCGGACCATACGCTCCGAATACTTTGGCCACCATGGATCCCTCCGGCCAATCCGCACCGGCGAACGTGGGCCCCGGTGCCGTCCAGCGGCGCCTCATCTACTTCGGCCTCATCGCCTTGTTCATGGTGCAAACGGCACTGACCTGGACACGTTCCACCGAGGTGCCCCCCGGCCTCGGCACCTTGAACGAGACCGCCCAACAGGGTCGGCAACTCTTCCTGGACTTCAACTGTACCGCCTGCCACCAATTCTATGGCCTGGGTGGGCACATGGGACCGGACCTCACCAACGTGACGCGGGCGACCGGGAAAGGTGCGGCATATGCACGTGGCATCATCCTGCACGGCACGGAACGCATGCCCATGCTGGGCGTGACCCCCGAACAGGCGGACGCCATCGTAGCCTACCTCGAGGCTTGGGCTTCGTCCGGCACCTACCCCGTGCGTGGTTTCAACCCAACGCCGTACGGCACCTACCTCGAAATGCACAACGATGACGACCAGTGACCGCTACGCACTACGCTTCGTGCTCCTCGGTGTGTGTGCCCTGTGGCTTGGTGCCCTCTTCGGCTTGATCGGCTCCTGGCAGCACGTGATCCCTGGCATCATCGAATGGGTCCCCTTCGTTAAGTCCAGACCCCTGCATGTCTCCTTGGTGATCGGTTGGATCTTCATGGCGGCCGTGGGAGGCATCTACTACTACCTGCCGCGGATCACAGGCACCACATTATTCGCACCACGATGGGTCAGACTGCACTTGGTGGTCTGGATCGTCACCGGGCTCGCGATCATCGGCAGCTACCTCATGGGTCGGTTCGGTGGCCGCGAATACTGGGAATTCCCTCCGGTCCTGGGCGCTGTGATCGCCGCGGCCTGGCTCCTCTTGGTGGTCAACTTCTTCCGCACCGCGTTCAAGCGCAAAGGCCCCTGGCCGGCATACCTGTGGATGTGGACCACGGGGATCGTGTTCTTCCTCTTCACCTTCCTGGAGGCATACGGCTGGCTTTGGCTCGGTGGTGAGGAGAACGTGATCAGGGACATCACGGTGCAATGGAAGGCGTACGGCGCCCTCACGGGTTCGTGGAACATGCTCGTGTACGGTACGGCCATGGTGGTGATGGAACGCATCAGCGGGGATCGCGCTCCTGCCCTCTCGCGTACCGCATTCCTGATCTTCGCACTGGGCTTCACCAACCTGCTGTTCGGCTGGGCGCACCACATCTACCCGGTGCCTTCCGCCCTCTGGCTGCGGATCCTCGCATACGCCATCAGCATGACCGAATGGATCCTCCTCGCCCGCATGATCCGGCAATGGCGCGGAACGCTGGATGCGGCACAACGCCACGCCCATCTCTCCGCCTGGCGCTTCCTCTACGCCAGTGAGGTGTGGGTGTTCCTGAACCTCGGCCTCGCCCTCCTGATCTCCATTCCCGCCATCAACCTCTTCGCCCATGGCACCTTCATCATCGTGGCCCATGCCATGGGAAGCACCATCGGCATCAACACCATGATCCTCTTCGCATCCGTGTTCCATCTGGTCGGCACCACGCGCCATGCGGGTCGTGCACGTACCGCCTTCCACCTGGTCAACGGCTCCCTGGTGGTCTTCTGGCTCGGGCTGATCGGCGCGGGGATGGTGAAGGGCTGGTACACCGTGATGTCCGACCTTTCCTTCCAGGCCATCATGGAACTGGTGCGGCCTTTCCTGGTGGTGTTCGCCGTGGCCGGCATCGGCCTGTTCACCGGCCTCACCCTGCTCGCCACACAAGCGGTGCGCAACCTCTGGAACCCGATCGCCAGCAGCACGAACACGCCCATGCCATGACCGCTTCCGACCACAGGGGCTCCACAGCGCCGTTCGACCTCGTGGACCGCATCCAGCGGCTGAAGGAGGAACGCAACGCCGTGATCCTTGCGCACTACTACCAATCGCCGGAGGTGCAGATGCTGGCCGACCATGTGGGCGACAGCCTCGCCCTGGCGCAAGCCGCCGATCGCACCAAGGCCGATACCATCCTTTTCTGCGGAGTGCACTTCATGGCCGAGACGGCCAAGATCCTCAACCCCGAACGCACCGTGCTACTGCCCGACCTGCAAGCCGGTTGCTCCCTCGCCGATGCCGCTCCGGCGGACCGATTCCGGGATGTGGTGCAGGCCAACCCGGACCATGTGGTGGTGAGCTATATCAACTGCAGTGCGGCCGTGAAGGCCATGAGCGACATCATCTGCACCAGCAGCAATGCCGTGCGCGTGGTCCAGAGCATCCCCGCCGACCGACCGATCCTCTTCGCCCCGGACAAGCACCTCGGCGCCTATGTGCAACGGGTCACCGGAAGAAAGATGTTGCTGTGGGACGGCGCCTGCGAAGTCCATGTGGACATCAGCATGGATAAACTCAAACTCCTGCTCGGGAAACACCCCGAGGCCAAGCTCGTGGCCCATCCCGAGTGCCCGGAACACATCCTCGACGAAGCGGACCATGTAGGTTCCACCTCGTCCTTGCTCGACTTCGTGCAACGCGATCCGGGGAACACGTTCATCGTGGCCACCGAAGCGGGTATCCTCCACAACATGCGTGAGGCCGTACCCCATAAGACCCTGATCCCCGCACCAGCGCACGCCAACAACACCTGCGCCTGCAGCGAATGCCCCTACATGAAGCTGAACACCATGGAGAAGATGCACGATGCATTGTTGCATGGCAGGCCGGAGATCGTGCTGGACGAGGATGTGCGGCTGGGCGCTCTACGGTCGCTGCGCCGGATGCTGGAACTGGGTTGAGGACGCCGACCATTCCATGACCCGAAGCCCTGGCCCCCGGGAGTGTCGTGCACAACACACCCACATGGAACGAACGGGGCACCATACCGAAGTGAAGATGGATACACGACTGGAGGTGATCGTGGTGGGCGGCGGCATCGCCGGCATGGCGTGTGCCGTGCAATTGGTGGAGCAGGCAGGTCCGCGGCCCCTCCGGATACGCATCATCGCGAAGGAGTCCGTGAGCGGAAGCAACTCCTTCGCCGCACAGGGTGGCATGGCCGCCGTATGGCATCCGGCGGACTCCACCGCCAGCCATGTACGCGACACCCTCACCGTGGGGGAAGGACGTAACGACCCGGCCGTGGTACGACGCGTGGTACGCGAAGGTCCTGCGGTCGTGCGTACGCTCCTGGGCATGGGTGCCGCGTTCGACACCAACGAGGCAGGGCAACTCGTTCTGGCCCGCGAAGGCGGACACACCATGGCGCGCGTGGTGCATCACCTTGACCGTACCGGCGCGGAGATCGTTCGTGTCCTTCAACGCAAGGTCCACGCCCTGCCGGCCATCTCCGTGCTCGACGAGCGCGCGGTGGACCTGATCGTGGAGCACGGGCGTTGCGTCGGCGTGCGCACCCTGGCTCCGGGGACCGACAGGTTCACCGACCGCCACGCTCATGTGGTGGTGCTGGCCACGGGGGGGGTGGGGCAAGTGTACCAGCACACCACCAATCCTCCTGGTGCCACGGGCGACGGCATCGCCATGGCCATTCGCGCCAACGTCCCTTTGCGCGACATGGCCTTCGTTCAATTCCATCCGACGGCCTTATACACGGGTGAGACCGGCACCGCATTCTTGATCAGCGAGGCCGTGCGTGGCGCAGGCGCCACTTTGCTCAGGCCCGATGGCCGGCCCTTGATGGCGGGCATCCACCCGCAGGGCGACCTCGCCCCCCGCAACGTGGTGGCGCGCACCATCGCCCGGGTGATGGCCCGTACACGGGCGCCTCACGTCTGGCTCGATACGGCACCGATCGGCGTTCGGCACTTCGCACGGGAGTTCCCCGCCATCACCGCCCGTTGTCGCGAACAAGGTATCCGTGCTGGCCGCGACCGCATCCCCGTGATGCCCGCCGCCCACTACCTCTGTGGAGGGATCCGAACGGATGGCGCAGGCCGAACCTCCTTGAAGGGCCTGTACGCCTTGGGCGAATGTGCCGGCAGCGGCCTACATGGCGCGGACAGGCTGGCCTCCAACTCGCTTCTGGAAGCGTTGGTGATCCCTCGCCACGCCGCCAAGTGCATGCTTCGCGACTTTCCAAAGCACACCCCACCGCCGGATCACACCAACACCGGCGCCAGTGCTACCGCCCCCACGAGCCGCGCAACGGCAGCCATGCCGAACAGCGATGCTCTTCGCCGTACCATGACCATGCACGGAGGCATCCTCCGGACCACCCATGGTCTACACCTGGCCCTGAGCCGCATGGATCGTGCGAACACCACCGTCGAACAGGCGTGGCAGCGCGGCGACCATGGCGAGGACGTGCTCGTGCAACGGAACCTGGTGGCCACCTCCCGCACCATACTGCATGCGGCCCTGGCCGAGCCGCTCAGCATCGGCACCCACTGGATCAACCCGGTGCGCAAGTGAACGGTGGCCGGTGAGCCATCGCGTTCCCCAGCGGCCCAACGATCACCTCCGACCGCACGGCCAACCAACGGACAGGTGGATCATCGACGGACCCATAGGGCCCATATCGCGCCATGGAACGACAACGGCCGCTGCGGTCACTCCGCAACGGCCGTTGTTCAACGTTCGTACCGTTCAGGCCTTCAAGCTGCTGATGTCGCACCGCGAGTTGTCCACCCGCTCCAAGGTGATCGTCTGGTCTCCTTGGGGCAGTTTCCAAACAATGCTGGCGCCCTGTCGATAACCGATCAACGCACTGCCCAGCACGGAAAGTACCGAGAGCTTGTTCTGCTTCAGGTCGGCATCGGCGTGCATCACCAGCTGTAGATCGTTCCTGCGACCTGCAGGCATGCCCACGTCCACGATGCTGCACACGCGTACCACATCGTCGGGCATGTCCTCCTCCTTTCGCACGTCGGCGGATTCGAGCTCCTTGTACAGATGGTCGAGGCTGTTGCGCACCTGGATATCGGGCGCGTGGTGGCCGATGATCCAGGAACGCATCAAGTCGCGTTCCTTCTCGGAAACGATCAGTCTTGGGTTGTCCATGGGTTCAGATGCGTTTGAGTTCGTCGATGATGGCGCGCAGGCTGGAGCGTGCGTCGCCGAAGAGCAACCTGCAATTGGCGCGGTCGAACAACAGGTTCACCTCGCCGGAATATCCGGTGGCCATGCCGCGTTTGAGCACGATGACCTGCTTGGCCGCGTAGGCCTTGATGATGGGCATGCCGTGGATGGATGACCCCGGGTCCGTCTCCGCTGCGGGGTTCACCACGTCATTGGCCCCGATCACCAACACCGCATCGTAGCGATCCATCACGTCGTTGGCGTCCTCCATCGCGATTATCTTGTCGTAATCCACGTTGGCCTCGGCCAACAGTACGTTCATATGGCCCGGCATCCGACCGGCCACCGGGTGGATGATGTAGTGGACCGTTGCGCCCATGCGTTCCAGCATCACCTGCATCTCCTGGCACACACCCTGTGCCTGGCTCACCGCCATGCCATACCCGGGAATGATGGCCACCTGCTTGCTGAACGCCAGCAAAGAGGCGGTCTCTGGCGAGCTGATCGGACGGATATCCTGTTCACGCTCTGCACCGACGCTATCCCGCTTGATCACACCCTTCAGCACGCTTCCCAAAGTGCGATTCATGGCCTTGCTCATGGCCAGGGTGAGCAACACACCCGTGGCGCTCACCAACACCCCACCGATGAGCATCACCGTGTCTTCGAAGAACAGACCGGCGAGGATGGCCACGATCCCGTGCAGCGCCACCAGGAAGCAGATCAGCACCGGCATATCGGCACCGCCGATGGGCAGGGTGAAGAGCGCACCATAGATCAACGAAAGCACCGCCATGAGGATCAACAAAGTGGTGAACGACATGAATGGCACCGGCGCCACCATGTAGGCGACGAAGAGGGCCACCATGCCCCAGAGCAGGACCCGTGCCGCCAGGATGTGCACGGGCTTGGCCTTGGGCAGCTTCTTCCCCTCCAACTTGGAGTGCGCCACCAAACTTCCGGTGAAGGCCACCCCACCGAACACGGCGCTTAACAGCAGAAGCCCGCCCGTGGTGCGCATATCATCGCCAATAGGGTGTGCGATCCCCTCGATCAAGGCGATCACCACGGCCGCCAGCCCACCGAATCCGTTGAGCATGGCCACCAACTGGGGCATCCCTGTCATGGGCACACGCATCGCAAGCGTCCGCCCTATGATGCCCCCGGCTGCCAACAAGCATACCACCAGGATGATGTTGAACATGCCCGCCCCCTTCTCCGGGGCGTACGAGGTAATGGCCACGCCGATCAAGGCGATCACTACGCTGATGGCGGCCACCGCGTTACCCAGCACGGCACGCGCAGGGTCGCCCATGAACTTCAGGCCAAGGATCAGGCCGATGGTGGCGATGAGGAAGAGGAGTTCCATGTATTGGTCTATGGGTCGGGAAGGTGATGGTGGAAGGAGGTGAAGACGTAAAAAAGTGAGGAGGTGAAGGAATGAAGGGTAAGGAGGTGCGGCCTCACTTCTTCACCTCTTCACCTACGATCACTTCTTCTCTTTCTTCTTGTTCACTTGGAACATGGAAAGCATGCGGTGCGTGACGAAGAATCCACCGGAGATGTTCATGGCACCGAGCAGTACGGCTACCGAGGAGAACAACAGGACCCAATAGCGGTCCGTGGGTGTGCTCATCAGCTGGATGAGCCCGCCGAAGAGGATGATCCCACTGATCGCATTGGACCCCGACATCAACGGGGTATGCAGAACGGCGGGTACGTTCTTGATCACCTCGAAGCCCAACAGCAGGCTCATGGCGAGGACGAAGAGCCCATCGATGGCGGTGATGTGATAGGTGAAGTCCATGGTGTGTGAAGAGGTCAGGGTGGTGAAAATGGTGAAGGATAGCGAATGGTCCGTGGTGAATGGGAGTGCGGGAACTTCCCTTGCCACCTTCACCCTGCTCGCTTGTTCTGCATCTACCCGAGGTATCGCGCATTCACCACCTCTCCATCATGCACCACGCGGGTGCCCTTGATGATCTCATCCTCAGCGTTACCCGCGTTCTTCAGCAGGTGCTCGATGAAGGTGGTATAGTTGTTCGACAACAGGAAGGACGTGGAGTGGGCACAACTGCACTCGATGGCCGTGGGCCCCAGGATGGTCACTTCGCCGCGCATCACCACGGCATCGGGTTCGGTAAGGGCGCAATTGCCCCCTGTGGCTGCCGCGAGGTCGACGACCACGGCGCCTGGTTTCATGCTCCGCACCATGTCCTCGGTGATGAGCAGTGGCGCTTTACGACCGGGGATCTTGGCCGTGGTGATGATCACATCGGCCAGCACGGCCTCCTGATGGATCACCTGGCGCACCCGTTCAAGGTGGTCCGCGGTCTGTTCCACCGCATAACCACCGGCCTTCTTGTCCTCCACGGCACCCTCCACCTCGATGAAGGTGGCTCCCAGGCTCTCCACTTCGGTGCGCGATGCCGAACGCACATCATAAGCCCTTACGATGGCCCCCAACCGGCGGCTGGTGGCGATGGCCTGCAGGCCGGCGACACCGGCACCCATGATCAGGAACCGCGCCGGCCGGAGCGTGCCCCCCGCGCTGGTGATCATCGGCACCGTGGCCAGCGAACGTTCCGCCGCGAGCAGCACGGCCTGGTAGCCACTGATCGAGGCCACCGAGGACAACACGTCCATGGCCTGGGCCAGGGTGGTGCGCGGGATCAGGTCCAGGCTGTACAACGAGATGCCTGGTCTCTTGTATGGCTCCACCACCGGACGGTCGCTCAGCACGTTGAAGAACCCGATGAAGGATTTCGGTACGCCGAAGTCCTCACCACGATAGTGACTGTCGTGGCTCAGGATCACATCGCAGTGGCGCAAGATGTCGTCCCGATGCTCCACGAGGGTGGCCCCGGCCTGCTCGTAGGCCTCATCGGAGTACCCTGCGGCCCGCCCCGCACCACGCTGCACACTAACGCGCATTTGCTTCACAAGGCGCTGAACGCCCGCTGGAGCCAACGCCACCACCCGGCGGCGTTCGCCCTCTTTCAATACACCCAGATGTTGCATACGCTATGGGAAAATGCCGCGCTCCTTGTAAGTTTTCTCCAACCGGCGCAGGGCCACAATATAGGCGCTTGTGCGCCAATCGGTCTTGAACTCATTGGCCGTATCCACCGTGCGGTTGAAGGCCGTATCGATCTTGTCCTGGATCATCCCCAGTACATCATCGATCTTCCAGATCTCGCTCCGTTTGTTCTGCAGCCATTCATAGTAGCTGCCGATCACCCCGCCGCTGTTGCACAGGATGTCGGGGATGATGTCCACGCCCTTCTCCCGCAGGATCGCCTCGCCGACCGTATCCGTGGGCCCATTGGCACCTTCGGCCACCACCATGGCCTTGATATCGCCGGCATTGGCCGCCGTGATCTGGTTGCCCAACGCCGCCGGCACCACGATGTCGCACGCGATGCCGAAGAACTTCCCCGGATCCATGGTCTGCGCCCCGCTGAACCCGGCGATGTTCCGCCCGTTCCCCGCACTGTGGTCGTTGAGCGCGTCCGGATCGATCCCCTTGGGTTCGTGGTACGTAGCGCTCGCATCCTGCACCCCCACCAGGATGGCTCCTTCTTGGCGGAGGAAGTAGGCCGTCCAATACCCAACGTTCCCGAAGCCCTGAACGATGTAGGTCATACCCTTAAGGCTCTTGTTGGTGCGATGCGCCCACGCCTTCAAGGTGGCCACCACACCGAACCCCGTGGCCCGGTCGCGGCCTTCCAGGCCGCCAGCTCCCAACGGCTTGCCTGTGACCACGTGCAGGTTGGCGAAACGCGTGGCCGGCGACTTGGTGCTGCTATACGTGTCCGCGATCCACGCCATGATCTGCGGGTTGGTGTTCACGTCGGGTGCCGGGATGTCCAGATCCGGTCCGATGTTGTCGCCCAACGCATAGGTGAACCGCCGCGTGATCCGCTCCAGTTCATTCTGCGAATACAGCTTCGGATTCAGCTCCACACCACCTTTCGCCCCACCATAGGGCAGCCCGGCCAACGCCGTCTTCCAGGTCATCCAGATCGCCAGGGCACGACCCGAATCCAGGTCCATGGTGGCATGGTACCGAAGCCCACCCTTGTACGGCCCGAGGGCGTTGTTGTGCTGAACGCGATAGCCGGTGAACACCTCGATGGTGCCATCGTCCAGCTTCACGGGGAAATGAACCACGATCTCGGTGTTGGTCTTCGAAAGGATCTTGCGCACACCCGGGTCCAATCCCATGGTGTCCGCAGCACGTTCGAACTGGGCCATCACCACCTCATACATGCCTGCCTTCTTCGCCGGTTCCGGCTTTTCCTGGGTCGCCATTGTATTCGTGTTGTTTCGTATCGCGCACTACAGCGCTTGATCTTCCTGGTCCATCGATGATCGGGGGGATCCACGCTCCATGGCGGTCCGACCGTGCATCGCGGACGCAAAGATCGGTTTTGCCCGTGAACCCGCACCATGGGTCTTTCCGACCGAGCACGGCCGTACCCACCGGCTGGTGACCCTCTTGGCAGGGACATGCCGTGAAAGCCAGGCCAAGGACCATGCACCAAGGCCATAACGGCCTACCCGACTATCGCCGCTCCTTCTCCTTGAAGTAGCGGCGAAAGAACCAATTGCGCTGCAAGGCCTTCAGGTCCTCTTCCAGCAGGGCGCTGCTGCGCTCGAGTTGCTGCAAGGTCCGGCGCACCTCGCCGGCCATGGCCGTATCGCGGCTCAACGCATGGCCCAGACCGCCCGGGGTGTTCAAACCCTCGGCGAAACGGTCCACCTGGGCCGCGGCACGGGCCAGGCTATCGGACAGGTGCTGCATGGTGCCCAACCAATCGCGCACCTGCTGCTCGGCCGCCGGGTCGCCCACCAACATGCCGATCAGACCCTTGCCCGCGCTCACATCGGTAAGGACGTCATCCACCTGAGCGGTGGCCGAGCGCAGCTGCCTGGCGGAGCCGCCCAGATCCTCCAAGGCCAGTCGGACCTGTGCAGCCAGCACCGAATCGCCCAGCATCCGTACGAATCCGCCAGAGGCGTTCAGCCGCCCGCTCAACTCCCGTAGGTCGTCGGTGATGGCCGCCATGTTGGCGTTGGTCCGGTCCAGCGTGCGCATCATCAGATCCGTATCCAGCGGCACGCTGCTCCGCAGCTGCACACCATCCGTGATCGGGATCCCCTCGCCATCCCCAGGTCCCAGGTTCACCAGTTTGCTCCCCATCAACCCATCGTTCCCCAAACTGGCGATGGCATTGCTGCGGATATGACCGGCCTCCTTCTGGCGTATGTCCATAGTGACCAATACCGCCGTGTCGCTCACGATACGGATGCTGCGCACCGTGCCCACGTTGATGCCAGCGTAGCGCACGTTGTTGCCCGTGCGCAAGCCCGCCACCTGGCCGAAGTGGGTGCTCACCGAAACGGTATCGCTGAAGAGGCTGCGCTTCGCGCCAAGCAGATACAGCCCGGCCACCAGTACCAGGGAACCCGCCAGTACGAAGGCGCCCAAACGCAAGTGATCGGTCTTCCTAGTGGCCATGGGTGCTGCAAAGTAGGGTTGATCCGTGGTACGGGAACGTCGCCTCTGACCGGGGGCACGCCGTGTGCGATGGCAGGTCGTTGAAGCATGCTGATCACATCTCCTCGCTCAGGCCCTGGAGTTCGGCGGAGGCCCCCTCCCACTGCTCCATCACCTTCGCGATATCCTGGGCCAGTTGCCCGAGACGCTCATACCCCTTCTGCAGCGCGTCGTTGGCCAGCCCTCCCTTCATCACCTCGGCCTGCAGCTGCTTCTCCTCCTTTTCCAGTTCGGCAAGCTGCTTCTCCAGCCTCTCCACGGCGTTCTGCGCTTTGCGCCGTTCCTTTTCCCGATCACGCTTGTCCCGTTGGTCGGTGTTCTTTTCCGACTTGGGCACCTTCGCCTGCGCGGTGCTCGACTTCCCGATGTCCGCGCCCTGTAATGCCTTCCGCTTCTCGATCAGCTCGAGGATGTCCATGTGCTGGTCGCGGATCCGGTGATCGTCCAGCTCCAGCAAGCGCGTGGTGAGTCCGGTGAGGAAGTCACGATCGTGGCTCACGAGCAGGAAGGCGCCTTCATAGTTCTTCAGCGCTTCCTTCAACACATCCTTGCTCTGGATATCCAGGTGGTGCGTGGGTTCGTCGAGGATCAGGAAGTTGAGGGGCTTCAGCAGCATGCAGCAAAGGGCCAGCCGCGCGCGTTCCCCACCGCTCAGCACCTTCACCTTCTTGTCCACATCCTCGCCGCTGAACATGAAGGCCCCGAGCATGGCGCGCACGCGAAGGCGGTTCTCTTCACTCGCCGCGTATTCGGCGGTCTCCATCACCGTGTTCTGCGGTGGCATGCGCTCCGGCATGTCCTGGGCATAGTAGCCGATGATGACGTTATGCCCCAGTCGGATCTCGCCTTCGAAGGGTTCCTCGCCCATGATCATGCGCACCAAGGTGGATTTACCCGTTCCGTTGGCACCGACCAGCGCGAGGTGTTCGCCCTTGGCGATGGTCAACTCCGCGTTGCGGAAGATCTGCTTCACCTCTCCCGGTCGGTTCTTGTCGGGATAGGCCTTGCTCACACCCTTCACCTCGGCCACGATCTTTCCACTGGATGGTGCTGGTGGGAACTTCACGAGCATCTTCCGCAGATCCTCATCCTCCACCTCGATGCGCTCCAGTTTGTCGAGCTTGGTGATCAAGCTCTGCGCGAAGGCGGCCTTGCTGGCCTTCGCCCGGAATTTGTTGATCAGATCCGTTGTCTCCTTGATGTAGCGCTGCTGATCCTTTGCGGCGGAAGCTTGTTGCTCCCGCTCCACTTTGCGCAACTCCACGTACTGGCTCCATGGCACCTTGCGGTCGATGAGCTTTCCACCGGCCACTTCCAAGGTCCGTTTCGTCAGGCGGTCCAGGAAGGTCTTATCGTGTGAGATCAAGACGAGCGCTGCGGGGTAGCTGCGCAACAGGTCCTCCAACCACTGGATCGCGGGCAGGTCCAAGTGGTTGGTCGGTTCGTCCAAGAGCAGCAGGTCCGGACGCATCAAGAGCAGACGCGCCAGCTCGGCCCGCATGCGCCAGCCACCGCTCAGCTCGCTCATCAAGCGATGCATATCCTTCTCCACGAAGCCGATGCCTTTCAGCATCCGTTCGATCTGCATGTCGTGGTCGGCCGCTCCGATCGCGTTCAACCGTTCGTGCGCATGGGCGAGCAGGGTGGCCAATTCGATGGCCTCTTCATCCGTGGTGGCCTTCTCCAGGTCCTTCTCGATCCGCTCCAGGGAAGCGTTCAGCGTCAGCGCCTCCTCGAATGCCTTTTCGGCCACCTGCCAGGGCGTGAGGTTGAGGTTGTGCGCCATCTCTTGGGGGAGATAGCCCATGGTGAGCTCCTTGGGCTTGCCGATGGTGCCCTTGTCGTAGGGTTGAACGCCGGCCAGCGTCTTGAGCAAGGTGCTCTTCCCGGCCCCGTTACGTCCGACCAAGCCGATCCGGTCATCCGCGCCGATGAAGAAATTGAAGTCGTCGAACATCGGCCGTTGACCGAAATGCAGGGTGAGGCCTTGGACCGTGATCATGTGCTGAAAGGGCTGAAAAAGCGTGCAAAAGTACGGGAGTGCGGAAAAAAAAGAAGCCCCCGGCCGTGCCGGGGGCTCCCCAAAGAGATCGGAAGTGATCAGAAGTTCCAGAGATCGTGCTCGAACTCGAAGAGTTGTTGCTTGATCTCCTCACCCTCCAAGAGCGCATCCAAGCCGGTCTTGTACTCGTTGACGCCACGGTCGTACACGTTGCTCCACTTGGTGATGTAGCTGCTGAACTGGCGCTTCCAGAAGATATCCTCGAAGCTCCGGCGCTCAGCATCGTTCTCCCGGTTGAAGGCTTCCCAGTTGGCGAACACGTAGCGGCATTCGGGGTAATAGAGCCAGAACATGGGCCCGTAACCACGCACCTCACCATCGTCGCCCTTGATCTCCTTCATCGGCGCGATCCCGAGGATACGGATATCCATGGTGCTGCGCTGCTTGTCGAAGATCCAGTCCTCCTTGATCCGATACATCTTGATATCGGCGCTTTCCACGGTGATCTCCTGGGCCACGGGCATCAGCTCCCCCGTATCCAGGTTCTCGGTCCACTGGGTGTCGATCCGGGTGAACATCTGCTGGATGTCCGCCGTGAGCAGGGGCTTCCTGAACTCGTCGTCATCAGCCATCGGTCCGGGGTCGTACGCCGTGATGGAGCCGTCCACCAGCAGACCCTGGCGGATCACGTCGAACAGGCTCTTGCGGTCGTTGATGGCCTCCGTGGGGAAATACAACGGATGGTTCATCTTCTCGCGCAGGTCGATCGTGCGCCACACACGACGGGCCCAAAGCACATCCGCCTCGCGGATATGGGTGTAGGGCACCACGCGTTTGGTCTTGGTGTGTTCCTTGATGTAGGCACCGTCGAGCACGGTCTGGGCCACGGCGTCCGTCGTGGAGCAAAGGCCCGTCACCGCGATCGCGGCAGCGGCCAGGATGTTCTTGCAGGTCCTCATCAGGTTTTCGTTTTGGCGTTACACCACTTTGAACGAGAGTGAGCCCAGGTTACGTGTGGTGCCATCGGGACCACGCGCCTTGATCTGCTCGATGTACACCTTCTGGCCCGGCTTGGCCTTCTGGAACATCTCCTTCATGTCGCCGCTCACCGCAGCGCCGTTGGTCAACTTCTCGATCGGCGTTCCACCCACGATCATGGTCACCTTGTAACCCACCACCTCGAACTTCAGGTCGAACTCGAAGTCGATCATCTTGGCGATGACACCGGCGGCAGCGGTCAATTCCGTTTTCTTGATCGTTTCGTCGTCCACGCTCTTGCCACCGAAGTAGGGGCGCGGGTTCGGCACGTTCTTCACGCGGAACTTCATCCCGGTCATGGTCTTGCTGGAACCGTCCGGGTTGGTCACCGTGGCGCTGATGGTGGCCTCGGACTCCTTGCCCGGCTTCACGATCCAGCCATCGCCACCCTTGGACAGGCTGCCGTTGGTCATGCTGGGGCGGATGTCCTTGTCGCTATAGCCGGATACGCTGATGCTCACCGGGTTGTCCACACCGCGGTAGAACACGTTCATCTTGGTGGGGCTAACGACCAGGTTGGGGGCCGCCACCTCGTACTCGGTGGTGAACACCTCGGTGGTGACCTCTCCGCCCACGGGTTTGTAGCGGATGATCCCGCTCACCGTACGCAAGCCCGCTCCGGAGGCCACTTGCTCCAGGCGCGCCATGGCACCGTTCATCGGCAGTTTGATGGACTCGCCGATGATCTCCTTCTTGGCGGTATCCACCCGTGCACCAGGACCACAGATGAACACCTCGGGGGCGTTCTGGTCGTCGTAGGCGCCCAAGAAGATGTCCGCGGAGTACTTGGCACCCACGGTCACATAGCTGCTCTGGGGTTTCACGATGGCGGTGAGCTTGTTGAACTTGAAGCTCTTGCCCTCCACCGCATCCATCATGCGCTTCACCACTTCACCCTCGGCATTGCGCACATCGGCTTGGATCTTGCTCAGGATGGTGATCCCGGCCGCCAGCGGCACATGGTAGAAGTTGATGCTCTCCCAGTTGTTCATGGTGCCGGAAGCATCCTTGCGATCGGCGAAATCGAAGATCCGGTCCATGGCCGCGGAGAGGTCCGCGTCCTCTTTCCGGCTGTTCTTCACCAGATCCCGGAAGGCCGTGAGCTTCTGCTTCAGCTCGGTGGCCGTGAAGGGCCCCTCGATGGGCTTGCCCGGTTCGCTACCCACCAGCATGTTGGTGAGTTCGTCGTGGCTGTCCTTCTTGGTCACCTTCTGCAGGTCCACGATCCGTCCATCGGTCATCACCACGCTATCGCGCACCCAGCCTTCGGCCTTCAGGATCGCACGTGCCTTGATGCTGTCGATGTAGGTCACCAGTTCGGCACCGGCCGACTGGATCTTCTTCGCCTCGTCCCAAGCCGCTCCGTACTTGGCCGCGTTCTCCGTGGCCAGTCCTTCGAAGCTCTTGTACTGGGCGTTCATCTTATCGTTGAGCGACAGCTTGGTGTTCTCCAAGCCGTTGTTCACCGTTACGAAGCTGTCCAGGATGTCCTTGGATACGTTCAGCGCGAGCAGCGCCGTCAGCACCAGGTACATCATGTTGATCATCGCCTGTCGAGGCGTCTGTTTACCGCTTGCCATATGGGTTCAACAGGTCTGTTCGGTTCCTAAGTTGGCAAAGGTCAACGGATCAACCGCGCACGGTCATTGCGGCAAGCATGTTGCCGTACACCGTGTTCAGTTTTGCGAGGTTGTCGCTCAGTTCGGCGATGTTCTCCTTGTAGCGCTTGGTGTCGTCCACCGAGTTGCGCAGGTTGGTGAGCATCTGCTCCATACCCTCGAACATCTGGTTGGCGGCTTCGAGCTTCTCGCGGCTTCCGCGCAGCTGCATCTCGTACATCTCGTTGAGGGCCGAGAGGTTCTGGCTCATCTTCTGGAGGCTTTCACCGGCGTTGCGGCCAGCGTCCACGTTGGCGGTGAGGCCCACGAGGCTCTCGCTCGCCTTGGCGTAGCTGTCGCTGAGGGTGCTCACCTTGGCGCTGGCATCCTTCAGGCTGTCCGCGTACTCGCTGGTGGCCGCAGCGGCACCGGTGATGGCGCCCATTTGCTTGGCTTGGTCGCTCAGTGAGCGCATGCCATCACCCAGGCTGGCGATCAGCTCTGGTTCGATCTTGGCACCTTCGAGCATATCGTCCAACTGCTCCGTGATGGAGCGCTGATCCTCCTTCTTGAAATCCTCACCCTCATGGCGTTCGCCGGTGGCCAGTTCGGGGTACACCAGGCTCCAATCGGGATCCTCATGCGGGGGTTCGAAAGCCGAGAAGAAGAAGATGATGGCCTCGGTACTGAGGCCGATGATCAGGAAAAAGCTGGCCATGGGCCAGTGCTGGATCTTGAAAAGAGCACCCACGATCACGACCGCTGCACCGATCCCGTACAGTTTAGCCATGAAGTTCTTCCACTTCTTGCTGCCTGGTTTCATCGTTCGTCCTTGCGTTTAAAGGTTCTGAGAGATTTCGACTGGTTCTTTATGAATGCGGCGCGCTGGTTCCGTAACGGCCGTTGATTCCTCTTTCGGTAAGGTCTACAGGTCCTCGGCGTTCACCGCCTTGCCACGGCCCAGGAAGGTCATCACCGAGCGGAAGCCGATGTAGGCCTTGGTGGTATCCTGGTATTCGTAGCTCCGGGTACCGGTCTGCATGTAGTACCCGATGTCCTTCCACGAGCCGCCGCGGATCACCTTGCGCTTGAGCGAAGGGGGGTCGTTCATCAGCGCGTCGTAGCTGTACTCGGGGTTCAGGTCGTGATCGAAGTCGTACACGCTCTCGTCGAACGCGGTGCTGGTCCACTCGGCCACGTTGCCGGCCATTTGGTAGAGGCCGTAGTCGTTGGGGGTGTAGCTGTCCACGGGCACGGTGTGGAAACCACCGTCATCCACGTAGTTGCCATGCAGGGGTTTGAAGTTGCCCAGGAAGCAACCGGAACGGTTCCGCACGTACGGGCCGCCCCATGGATACGGAGCGCCATCCAAGCCACCGCGCGAGGCGTATTCCCATTCGGCCTCGGTCGGCAGGCGGAAACGGTTGATGAAGGCGTCGCCGTTCTGGCTCAGCCAGGAGTTCATCAGCTGGGTGCGCCATACGTTGAAGGCGTTGGCCTGCTGCCAGGTCACCCCCACCACGGGGTATTCATCGTAGGCCGGATGCCAGAAATAGTTCTCGGTCATCGGCTCGTTGAAGGAGTAGGTGAAGTCGTGGACCCAGACCAAGGTGTCGGGATACACGTTGATGATCTCCTTGATGATGAACTTGGAACGATCGCTATGCCCACGGATGGCGTTGTTCTGGCCCTTCACGTTGGTGTAGCTCAGGTCCAGGTCGCGGGCGTTGTTCGCCTTCCGGGCGGCCTCCTTGAGGTCGATCCAGTAATACTCGAACATCAGCTTGCGGGTATCGATCTCCTTGCGGCGGTAGAACTGTTCGCTCTCGCTGAGGAACATGTCGGCGAGGGCCTCGCGCTCCTCGTCGCCGTACCAGTCGATCCGTTCGCGCCAGTTGATCACCGGTGGATCGATCTCCTCGCCGAACTCGTCCTCGGTCATCACATGTTCGCCGATGTCCTCATCGCCCAGGATCCGTTTGGCGATGGAGTCCCGCACGTAGAACACGAACTGCCGGTATTCGTTGTTGGTGATCTCCGTTTGGTCCATGTAGAACGCCTGCACGGACACGGTCTTACTCTTGCTGACCGAAGCGTAGGGCACATCCTGGTCGCTGGGCCCCATGACAAAGGAACCCATGCCGATGTAGTTCATGCCATACGGGTCAACATCGTACCAGCCCGGACGGCCCTGGACACCGATGAGTTGCCCCTGACCACCACCGCCACATCCAGCCAGAACGGCTGCGGCGCAGAGATACACTATGGGACGTTCCATGTTCTTCCTATTTTGCCGTTCCATCATTTCCTTGCAGGGACCCCGCCTCCGGACCGTTCGGGTAAGCGAACAGACTGAAGACAAGGCTGCGTACGGCAGTTTGGGTTACTGGGTTTCGGTCGCTTAGAGGAATCGTACGTTCTTGTAGATCTGCAGGTCGGGTTTCTTCTCCAGCAGAACACAATAGCTGAGCATGATCTCGTGCGTACCACTGCTGTAGTTCTTCAGTTGCGAAGTGGTCACGTCGTAGCTGTAGCCGATCCGGAGCATCGACTTGTCGTTCGGTTTCAGTTGATATCCGATGAGCGGAGCGATGGCGTCCTCGGTCCGGTAGGTAACGCCCAGCCAAACCTGGTTATTATAGAGGAAGTTGGCGTTCAGGTCCACCTGGGTGGAGGTACCGTCGCTCTTGATCAAGGTGGAGGGCTGGAGCACGTACTTCTTATCGCCACCGATGGCCCAGTCGTACCCGGCTTGCACGAAATAGTGCCGCACCCCGGTGATGCTGACATCCGCCAATTCCGGTTCGGTGAGGTGCGTGGCGCTGAGGCCGATCCACAAGGTGGGGCTGGTGTAGTACAGACCTGCTCCCAGGTCGAACTTGGAGTCGCTACGGCCACCCATTGGAATGGCGCTATCGTCCGAGGGGTTGTCCCGGGCGATCCAGTTGTTGCCCAGGGTGTGTGCCAACAGCCCACCGGAGAGACCGATGCCCAAGGTACCCGGCCCGAGCTTGCGGTGGAAGCTGTAGCTCAGCCTTACGAAATTGCTGTTCTGCTGGCCGAGTTTATCGAAATAGGCGCTGATGCCCACCCCACTGCTGATCTTCTTGATCGGCATGTGGGCGTTGAACAGTCCGGTCTTGGGCGCCCCATCGAATCCGGTCCATTGCTGGCGGAAGATGCCCGTGGCACACAATTGGCCTGTGGTACCTGCCACGGCAGGGTTCACCGATAGCCGATCGAACATGTATTGGGTGAGTTGTGGATCCTGCTGGGCGAGAGCTGCTCCAGCGATGCACAGACTGACCGTTGCGGTAAGTATCCCCCTCATTCGTGTATCGTTCTTTTCCGCCGTTCTTGGGACGACATGCCCCTGGGTTCTTGCCAGAACCGGCGCCAATATAACAACATTCCGATCCGTCCAAATGTTGGATCGGTGCCGTGGGATCGGGTTCCCAAGCCTTTCGGCCGGGCGGTCCCGGGGTCAGGAAAGCTTCTGGAAGGTGCGCCACCAGCGGTCGGGCACCTCTTCGCGGCAGGCCATCCGGTAGTCGGAATAGGAGCATGGCACGAGGTGGTGTCTTTCGAAGCGCGCCTCCTGTTCAGCCTTGTAGGGGATGTCCATCCACCAGCGGTCGCTCACGGTGCTTTTGTAGAACACCAGTTCCTGTTCGTGGCCCCGGATGGGGATGCGGAAACGGGTGAAGCGCTTGCGGTCCAGCCAAGGCAGGTCGTTGGTGCGGCTTCGGAAGCCATCGAGGAAGCACCAGACCATCTGCGCCACGAGCTGGGCGGTGGTACTGTCCTGGTCCACGGTGGGGTCCATCTCGTAGATACCCACGGAGGTGATCTTCTCGCTGATGCCGGCATAGCGCATGAGCTGGCAGATCTCTTCGCCATGGAAGCCGTTGGGGCCGGGGCGGCTGGTGCCGGGCGCATCGCTGCGGCGCACGCTGGTCATGTCCACGCTGAGCGTATCGCCGTTGCGCATCACGGGTTCGGCGTCGGCCATGGTGGCGCGCAGCTCGCCCAGGCGATGGGCGTCGAAGAACAGGCGGTCCATCAGTTCGATGCCCGGCTGATCCACCAGGTAGGTCTGGTACCCGAGGTTGCTGTAGTTGAACAGGTAGTTGGGCTGGCGCAGGACGATGTGGCTGAGGTAGCTGCTCTCGGCCAGCCCCTGCCCGGGTTCGCCCAGGTCGAAGCGAGCATCGATGCACACCAGGTTGGCCGTACGCTCCAGCTTCTCGTAGGCGAGGTATTGCGAGAAGGTGTGCCCCTGCCCGCCGCCGATCAACACGGGCACGATGTTCATGCGGATCAGTTCGGCGAGGGTCTCGGCCACGGCGTGCTGGGTGTCCGCAGCACTGGCCCCGGGGTGGATATCGCCCAGGTCTACCAAGGCCAGGTTGCCGTTGGGCATGAAAAGTCGGTACAGTTCGTCGCGGACGGCATCGGGGGCATGCACCACCCCGCGGGGGCGTGCGTTGCCCGGATCATCGAGCACGCCGAAGAACGCCACCTGCATGCCTTCGAGCGCGGGGAACCCACCTTGGGAGGTATGGCTGAGCACGTTGTCCCCGATGGTATTGGCGGGCCATTCCGGCCGGCTGTTGCCGAAACGTTCGCTGGGCTTGAAGTAGATGCTGATGTCCATGTCCCGGTCGCGGGGCCCCGTGATCCCGATGATCCTCGGACCCTGTCGGCGCTAAGGTCAGGGGTATGGAAAGCAAGTGGGCACCCACCGTGCGATGGATGCCCACAGGTCGTTGTTGGCAACAGCTATCCCTTCTTGGCGCTCTTCTTCGCGGCCGCCTTCTTGGGCGCGGCCTTCTTCGCAGGGGCTTTGCGCGCTGCGGGGGTCTTGGCGGCTTTCTTGGCCGCTTTGGCCGGAGCGGCCTTCTTGGCCGCACGCCCGCGCCGCGCCCCTTTCCGTTCGGGTGCGGCCGCCAGCAGGGCCGTGGCCTCTTCCAAGGTCACCTGCTCCGGGGCCTTCTCCTTGGGCACGTTGGCGATCTTGTCCCCATCGGTGATGTACGGGCCGTAGCGCCCCGCGAGCACCTGGATCACCGAACCCTCGAACTCCTTGAGGATGTTCTGCCGCACCCCGGCGAGCTTGGCCTCCACGAGCTCGATGGCCCGCTCCAGGGTGACGGTGGCCGGATCCTCGTTCTTGGGTACGTTGGCATAGGTCTTCCCGAACTTGACGAAAGGGCCGAAGCGACCACGCCCCTGCACGATCATCTCGCCTTTGTACTCGCCGAGCTCGCGCGTGGCGTTGGCGGCCTTCTTCAGGTCGATGAGCTCCACCGCACGGCGCAGGTCGATCGCCAAGGGGTCGTCTTCCGGCGTGAGGCTGGCATAGGTGGCCCCCAGGCGCACGTACGGCCCGAAACGACCGATGCCCACGGACACCACCTCGCCATCCCGTTCGCCCAAGGTGCGTGGCAGTTTGAAGAGGTCGAGCGCCTCTTGCAACGTGATCGATTGGATGCTCTGGTCCTTCCGAAGACTGGCGAAGCGCGGCTTCTCCTCGTCCTCCACCGTGCCGATCTGGATCATGGGGCCGAAGCGACCGATGCGTGCGATGATCGGCTTGCCGCTGACCGGGTCGATGCCCAGTTCCCGCGAGCCCGTGGCACGCTCCGCCGTCTCCTGTACGGTGCCGATGGTGGCGTGGAACGGCTTATAGAACCGCGCGAGCATCTCGCGCCAGTTCTCCTTGCCTTCGGCGATCACGTCGAACTCCTCCTCCACCTTCGCGGTGAAGTGGAGGTCCACCACGGTGGGGAAGTGCTCCACGAGGAAGTCGTTCACCACCATGCCGATGTCCGTAGGGAAGAGCTTCTGCTTCTCGGCACCGGCGTTCTCCGTGGCGGTGACATCGGTGATCGTGTCGTTCGCCAGGGTGAGGATGCGGTAGGCGCGCTTGGTGCCTTCGCGGTCCTCCTTCACCACGTAGTTCTTCTTCTGCACGGTGCTGATGGTGGCCGCATAGGTGCTCGGGCGTCCGATGCCCAGCTCTTCCAGCTTCTTCACCAGACTGGCCTCGGTGTAGCGCGGCGCCGGGCGATCGAAACGCTCGGTGGCCACCATTTCGCGCAAGCCGAGCTTCTCGCCCTGCTTCATCTCCGGGAGCAGACCTTCCTGTTCCTCGCCATCCTCATCGTCCTTGCCTTCCATGTAGACCTTGAGGAAGCCATCGAAGAGGATCACTTCACCGGAGGCCTTGAGCACCTGGCCGGGACGCGAACTGATGGCGATGTCGACAACGGTCTTCTCCAGCTCGGCATCGGCCATCTGGCTGGCGAGGGTGCGTTTCCAGATCAGGTCGTAGAGGCGTTCGGCATCGCGGTCGCCCCCGGCGTTCCGCACCATCATATCCGCCGGGCGGATGGCTTCGTGCGCCTCTTGTGCGCCCTTGCTCTTGCTGGTGTATCGCCGGGGCTTGCTGTAGCGCTCGCCGTACTGGCCGCTGATCTGTGCCGCGGCCGCGGCGATGGCCTGTTCGCTCAGGTTCACCGAGTCGGTACGCATGTAGGTGATGTGCCCCTGTTCGTACAACCCCTGTGCGATACGCATGGTGCGGTCCACCCCGAAGCCCAGCTTGCGACTCGCCTCCTGCTGCAAGGTGGAGGTGGTGAACGGTGCGGCGGGCGTGCGTTTGCCGGGCTTCTTCTCCACGGCGTTCACCGTGAAGTCCGAGCCAAGGCATCCGTTCAGGAAATCCATGGCCTCGGGTTCGGTGGCGAAGCGTGCCGGTAGTTCGGCCTTCACCTGCGCCCCACTGCCGGTGGTGAACACGGCGGTGATGCGGAACGCGCTCTTGCTGTTGAAGTCCAGGATCTCGCGTTCGCGTTCCACGATGATGCGTACGGCGACGCTCTGCACCCGCCCCGCGCTGAGGCTGGGTTTCACCTTGCGCCAAAGCACCGGACTGAGCTCGTAGCCCACCAGCCGGTCGAGGACACGGCGCGCCTGTTGGGCATCGACCAGGTGCACGTCGATGGTCCGTGGGTTCTCGATGGCCTCCAGGATGGCCTTCTTGGTGATCTCGTTGAAGGTGATGCGCTTCACCTTGGCGTCCGGAAGTCCCAGCGCCTCCTTCAAGTGCCAGCTGATGGCCTCTCCTTCGCGGTCTTCATCGGTCGCGAGCCACACGGTGGCGGCCTTGTCGGCTTCCTTCTGAAGTTGCCTCAGGCGGTCCTTCTTGTCATCGGGGATGATGTAGGTGGGCTCGAAACCGTTCTCCACATCCACACTGAGGTCGCGTTCGGGCAGGTCGCGCACATGACCATAACTGCTCAGCACCGTGAAGCCGTCGCCGAGGTACTTCTCGATGGTCTTGGCTTTCGCCGGAGACTCCACGATCACCAGATCGCTATTCTTCTTCGCCATTGGATTCCGCGATGTTGTGCCCCACCCGACCGGTACTGCGGGGGGGGCGGGGCGGCAAAGAAAAGTGTATCCGCTGGCTTTCCGGCGATCGTATCGGCCCGTGACCGATGCTTCCCCTAAAGGGGAAGGTGGATCCATCGGCCACGACCGGACCTATCTTCGTTCCATTCGAGCCTACCATGCGCACCATTCCGACCACGTTATTCGCCCTGCTCCTTACCCTCCAGGCCGGGGCTCAGTCCGCGGTGGAACCACCGGCCAAGGCTGTCGCACATTTCGCCGCCAAGTACCCCGATGCGGTGGTGAAGGAATGGGAGCGCCGCAAACGCAACTACCGTGTGGAATACACCTTGAAGGGGGTCGAATACGATAGCTATTACACGCCGGAAGGGGCATGGGTGCGGACCGAACGGGAGATCGGCATGAAGGATCTTCCCCCAGCCGTCGTTGCCGCCTTGAAGGCCGGTAAGTACGCCACTTGGCGCGTGGCTGACGTGGAGCTGCACGCTACCGCCGAACAACCCAAGCTCTACAAGGTGAAGGTGGAGCAAAAAGTCCAGGCGATGGAGCTCTACTACACACCCGATGGAAAGTTGATCAAGGAGAAGCAGGACGAATGACCCGCTCCCGGAACGACCGTTGCGTTGCCCTGCTACGGACCTGGAGTCCCCTGATCCTCTTGGTGTACCTGACCTCCTGCGGCCGGGCACAAAGCCATGAACCGCCGACACCATCGCTTGCCATGAGCCAATACGACCACAGCAACAATCCGTACTACTCGCACACCGACACGAACAAGCTGAACGTGCCCTTGAGCGAATGGAAGAAACTGTTGCCTGAAGACCTTTACCACATCGCCTTCGAGAAGGGCACCGAACGTGCCTTCACGGGCAAATACTGGGATTTCGAGGGGATCGGGACCTACGCCTGCGCCGTGTGCGGCAACGTGCTCTTCCAGGCCGATAGCAAATTCACCAGCAGCTGCGGGTGGCCGAGCTTCTTCCAACCCCAGCGCAAGGATGCCTTGCATTACCACGAGGACCTCACCTTCGGCATGGTGCGCACGGAAACCACCTGTGGGCGTTGTGGCGCACACCTCGGCCATGTGTTCGAAGATGGGCCCAAGCCGACCGGACTGCGGTACTGCATCAACTCGGTGAGCTTGGAGTGGCTGGGCGAGTGAACGACCGGGGGAAATACTTCTCGCGCAGAGACCCATAGGAATACATCTCACGCAGAGACGCAGAGAACGCAGAGGAATACTACTCGCGCAGAGACGCAGAGAGCGCAAAGGAATACTTCACACGCAGAGACGCAGAGGAATACTTCTCACGCAGACCCAGAGGAAGACCTCTCACGCAGAGACGCGGAGAGCGCAGAGGAATCCGGATCACGCAGAGATGTGGAGGGGTCAATACCTCGATCATGTAAGGCTTCGGCGGAGGGCGGACTGTGATCCGGCCGGAAGTGCATGAACACGGGCCGACGGCGCTGATCGCGCTGCGCCCATCCATGGACTTGCTTTCAAAGCACCTGAAGCAGCTGGGCCGAGAGCCCTGGATCGGCTGCGTCCTGATCCGGACACTTCTCCTATCTTGGCGTGATGCGTGGGATCCTGACCCGAGTACTACTGGCTGGTTGCCTGGTCGCCTGTGGGCGTTCCGAGGTGGCGGATACCAAGGTCCACCCCGCGAAGGCCAAGGTCGACTCGTTGTTGACCGTGGCACAGACCGGAGAGCGCGGGAACCACCTGGCGGGCCTCCACGCCGCTCAACAAGGGTGGGACCTGGCCGCTCAGCACGGAGACCTCGTGGCCGAGGCCCGAATGGGCAGCACGCTCCTTTACAACGCGGTACAGCTGGATTCCATGGACCTCTTCGCCACGCATGCGCCTGCGGTGCGCGAACTCCATGCGGCCTTGGGCGATGCCACCATGCTCGCACGTCACCTCCGTAGGATGGGCGACGCGCATTACCGCAGGATGATCCCTACGACGGCCCAAGCGTACTACGACAGTGCCGTAGTGGTGGCTCGGATGGCGGACGCCCAAGTGGAGTTGGCCGAGACCTTCAGCTCGAACGGGTCGTTGCTGCTCGACCAAGGCAACACCGACGAGGCCCTGTTGCTGCAGCGGCGAGCCCTGCGGATCCTGGACAGCATCGGCATGGACAGCCTTCCCCGCGTAAGGGTCCTGGGCAACCTGGGCTATGCGTACTACTGGGCGGGCAAAGCCGATGAGGCGATCGCCGCTTACGATTCGGCGTTGAAGACCCTGGGTCCGAATGGCGACTTCCGCATGCGGGCCTGGAACCAAATGAACCTGGGTAGCGCCTACATCGAAAAGGGCCTGTACGTGCCCGCGCTGGAACATCTGCAACAGGCCTACGACATCCATGCGGACCAAAAGATGATGTTCGAGGCCGCCGCCTGCATCTTCTACATGGCCTATTGCCAAGAACATGTGGCCCCACCGGCCGAGGTGATCCAGTCGTACAAGCGCATGATCGCCATCTACGACAGCTTGGGCGTGCCGAAACGGAGCATGACCGGACATGGACAGTTGGGCCGCTACCTGGTGGACCTGGACAGCGTACGATGCAGGGAGAACGGCCTCACCTTGGAACAACGCAACGCCTTGGCGCTTTGGCATTGCCGACAGGGGGTGACCATCGCACGCGGCACCACCATGCCCGCTCAGCTGGGCGACCTGCTCGATGGCCTTTGCGATGCCGAACACCGCACCGGTGCGCTGGACAGTGCGTTGAAACATGCGCGCGAAGCCATCGCGATCCGCCAGGCGCACGACACCCCGGCACGCACCGCAGGTTCGTACAAGGACCTGGGCATGGTGCTCCACACCAAAGGATCGCATCGCGAGGCCGAAAACGCCTACCTGACCGGCCTGAAGCTGCTCCAAGGGCACTCCCACCCGCAGAACGAAATGGCCCTGCACGACGGGCTGCGGGTGCTCTATGCCGCCATAGGCCGGTACGACCGGGCCTACACCCACCAGCAGCAGGTGCAACGCCTCAAGGACAACACGTTGAGCGAGACCCAACGCAAGGACCTGGTGCAACGCGACCTGCAATGGAAGTTCGATCGTGAACGGCTCGCCGACAGCCTGAGGTCCGCCCAGCAGTTGCGCGACATCGAAGACCAGCGTACCATCGCCGAGCTGCGCGCCGAGCGCGCCGACACCCGCTCCCTGCTCCTGGGGGGTGGGGGCCTGCTCCTGGCCGGAGCGGGTGCCTGGCTGGTGATCCTGGACCGCAAGCGCCGCCGCGAACGGTTCGCCAAGCAGGCCGCCCAGCTCGAAGCGAAGGCCCTGCGCGCACAGATGGACCCCCACTTCATCGGCAATGCGCTGCACGCCATCAACAGCTACCTCCTGGTGAACGACGCACGGTCCGCCAGCGACCTGTTGAGCCGGTTCGCCCAATGGATGCGCAGCACACTGGAGAACAACCGCCTGGACGAGGTGCCCCTGAGCGATGAGGTCGAAACCGCACGCACCTACCTCGCCCTTGAACGCGCCCGGACCGGCGAAAAGTTCGACTTCTCCATCGACCTGCCCGATGATGAGGCCACACGCCGCACCCCGATCCCCACCATGCTGATCCAGCCCCTGCTGGAGAATGCGGTGAAGCATGGCATCATGCCCAAGAGCGGTCCTGGACACATCCGACTGCGGATCGAGGAAAAGGCGGATGAGCTGATGATCACCGTGGAGGACGATGGGGTGGGACGCGAGGCTGCGGCACCGCGCAATGGCCGACGCTCCATGAGCGGCACCATCACCGCAGAAAGGCTTGCTCTGCGCAGCGAACGCACCGGCAAACCGTCCACGATGGGCGTGGAAGACCTTGGCCCGGGCACGCGTGTGACCCTCCGGCTCCCCCTCGAACCCACGTAGCAGACGCCCTGGTTCGCGCCACACGCCCGCCGGCCCACATGACCTCCGGGAGTGGATCACGTATTCCTCCTTCACCACGATCACGGCCGCCGCCCGATCACGGTCCAAGCCGCCCGATGCACCCTGGGGTCCGCCACTTTCCAGGCCTGGCCCGCCATATCCTCGAAACAACGGTTCGTGGCCATCGCGTGGCCGCATTTTTGGAATAGGCCATGGAACAGCCACGCCCCATACCGAGCGAAAGCCGTAGTTTCATCCACGCGCCCATGCCCACCACCGCCATCATCGTGGACGACGACCCACGCTTTCGCGATGTGCTCGCCACGCTGTTGGCCGAGCGCTTTCCAGAAGTGGCTCTCGTGGGCAAGGCAGGGTCCGTACCCGAAGCCGTTCCACTAATCAAGGAGAAACGACCCGACCTGCTCTTCTTGGATGTGGAGCTCGGTGGCCTGTCCGGCTTCGACCTGCTCAAACGGATCGTTCCGCTGGAACCCTTGGTGGTGTTCGTGACCGCACATGCCGGATACGCCGTGCGCGCCATCAAGTTCAACGCCTTGGACTACCTGGTGAAGCCATACAGCGCCGACGAGTTCGATGAAGCCGTGCAAAAGGCGCTGACCCGCCTCAGCGCTGGATCGCGCACGCCCATGTTGCAGGCCTTGTTGGGCAACGTGATCAGCGACCGCCAAGTGGCCATCAGCGATGGCAAGGGCCTCACGGTGCTCCACCTCGACGATATCGTGTACTGCAGCAGCGACGACACCTATACCGTGGTGCACACGCGCACCGAGAAGAAACCGATCCTGGTGACCCGTCCCTTGGCCCTCTTCGAAGAGTTCCTTGCGGACAAAGGATTCGTGCGCATCCACCAGAGCCACCTGGTGCACCGCAAGCACATCAAACGCTACATCCGTGGCGAGGGCGGCGAGGTGATCATGAGCGATGGCACCAACCTACCCGTGAGCCGTCGCATGAAGGGAGAGTTGATGAAGGTGCTGGAGAAGATCTGACACCATTGGGGCATCCCGGTCCTGCCGATCCGTAGGTGGCCCATCCGCAAGCCTTTCCCTGCCCGCTCCCTGGATCCATTGCCCGTGCGGTGAGCAAGATGCCGTACCGCTACGGATCCGTGTGGTGATGCAGAGCGGAAGCCACGGCCACCTTCACTTCCATACTACTTCGCTGCCTCACGACCGCGACCCGCAGACCACTTCAGGGTCCCCCACCCCATGCGCAGATGGACCGGATGAACAGACCGAGCGATACGGGATGAGTGGGAAAGGCCCTTGCCGTGCGCGGTCTTGTGGTTACTGAGACGGCATGAAAGAACCGGTCGATCCAATGGTGAAAAGGTGAAAGGGTGAAAAGCGTGAGAAGGTGAAATGCCTTGCACCCTTTCACGCTATCACCCCAGTGGTCCAGACCGCTGCGCTCGGCCCGATCTACATCACCGGCTCAGTAACACGCGTGGCACACCCGCTGCGGACCTGGCGACGACCACCGCCGAATACCATGAGAAAGGCTCCGGATCCTTGAAACGATCAGGACCGCGGGGCAGTGCGCACCAGTTTTGGTGACCCACGGGACCCAGCTTACGGGCCTGACCGCACGAATCGAATGAACCACCTGGTCCGACACGGCAGGCTCCCTCACTCCCCGAACCGACCCGCGGGAACAACCCACGGACGATAGTACCACCCCAACCTTCAGACCGTACCACCTCGAACCCCAAGAACCATGAAGACACTGACCACACTACTGACCGGAGCGCTGCTGCTGGCAAGCACCGCCACCCAGGCCCGCATCCTGCGCGTGAACAATGTTGCGGTACTCGCCACGGCTTGTGCGGATTGCCACCAAAGCCTCCCCTCCGCCATTTCCGCCGCTCTGGATGGCGACACCATCCACCTGGAACCTTCTGACGCGAACTATGGCGATGCTACCATAACCAAACGGCTGGTGATCATCGGCGCTGGATACAAGCTGGGGCCGACGGCACCGAACAATCCGGGCTTGCAGGCCAACAGCCAAAGTTCGCGTGTGAATCTTCTCACCTTGAACAATATCAACTCGTCGGGCACGGCGCTCTTGGGTCTTCATTTCGTGAACGCCGGCGGCGGACTTAACATCTCCAACACAGCCAACATCGAGGTTCGCCGCTGCATCTTCGAGTCCTTGGGGATCAATTTCCCCAACGGCACGGGAGTCTCGGTCTCGAACATCCTGATCGCCGAGAATTTCATAGGGTCCGGCGGGATCAATGAAGAAATAGGAACCCAAACGATCAATGGGTTGACCATCCGCAATAACCTCATCACCGGCGCACTCGCCCTCGTAGAGGCTGCGGATGTCATCACCAACCTATCCGTACTGAACAACACGTTCCTATACAACGGGAATCATCAGATGAAGAACGCGGAGATCGCCCGCAACGTCTTCTACCAAGGGAACATCACCGGCACGAACAATACGATACATGACAACATCAGTGCAGTCGCATTAGCGGGTGGCGATGCGAGCAACGCGGTGGTGAACATGGCCAACGTGTACAACCTCACCGTCGGTACCGACGACAGCAAGTACGACATCCTAGCCAGTTCGCCGTACAACGAGAACGGAGCCTCACCGCGTGGTGCGTTCAGTGGCGCATCGCCCTACCGGTTAAGCGGCATTCCACCCATACCGGCCATCTATCAGTTACAAAGCACCGTGGAGACCACGCCCGGCGGCGGTCCCGTTCAAGTAACGCTGAGCACCCGCTCCAACCCCTGAGCCATGCCACACCTTCAAACCGTGTTCGCGGCCGTCCTCCTGTGCGGAGCGGCCCACGCGCAGAACATGATCCGTGGCGAATACTGGATCGACCAGGACCTCGGCTTCGGTGCCAACAACTCGTTCGCGCTGGCCCAACAACCCGACGTGGCATCCATCCAACTACCCATCAGTCTCAACGGCTTTTCACCCGGTGTACATACCATCGGTATCCGGACCATCGATGCCAGTGGGCATTGGAGCTTGACGAACTTCAGCACGGCAGTGGTCACAACTGAACCTGAACCGCCACTCCTAACGCGCGTGGAGTATTTCCTGGACCAGGATCCCGGATTCGGTGAAGGCACGGAGGTATGGAGTGGCACCGGTACCGATGCTCCGGGTATCGGATCCCTACCAGATGTTTCGGCCCTTGCGCCCGGATCGCATACGCTGTTCGTCCGCACCATCGACTCAGCGGGACATTGGAGCCTGACCGTTCATGCGCCCATCGTGATCACGGCTCCCGACGTGGCCAGTGATATCGTGCGCGTGGAAGTCTTCAACCTGACCACCGCTAACGATCCGGGCTTCGGTAGCGCAGCGGCTCTCACGGTAACCGAGCCACAGATCAACCTTGTGGAAGCCGCGTTATGGTCCGACGACCCACTCTCCATCGCACAGGGGAATACGCTGGCTGTCCGTAGCATGGATTCAAACGGTAAATGGAGCCTCACGAATTTCTTCTCCGCCGATGTCGTCCATACGAACGTTGCCGACCTCTTTACCCAGACCGGCATCACCACCTACCCCAACCCCTTCAGCGAGGGCATCACCGTACGCAGCGAAGATGGCCAACCCCTGCGCGTGGTACTCTACGACCCGCAAGGGAAGCTGGTACATGACAAGGTGTTGAACGGCGAGACGTACATCGACCTGGGCCAGCATGCCAGCGGCACCTACACGGCCTTCTTCTGGAAGGAACTGGAACGGATACACCGCGTGCAACTTGTGAAACACTGATGCGAACGGGCGGTGGATGGTGGGTGGCCGGAGGCGTACTCCTGCTGATCCTGATCCGCTGACCACCGCGAACCACTGACCGAACCAACCCAACCATCATCCCATGCATTGCAGGAACTGCTCAAATGAAGTGAACGAGAAAGCCATCGGCTGCCCGAAGTGCGGCATGGACCCTCGCAAGTCGAACCGCTTCTGCCCCTCGTGCGGCAACGCCACGGCCGAGAGCCAGGTGATGTGCACGCAGTGTGGTGTCGCCCTGAACAAACCGGGGTTCTCACTGGACACCAGTACGCTCCCGAAGTTCGACGTGGCCAAATTCACCGGTAACAAGGCCAACATCGCCGCCGTGGTGGCTTTGCTGGGCTGCCTTCTACCGTGGCTGAAGGTCAAGATGTTCGTATCGCAGACCGCCAACATGTTCTCCTTGGCCTCGGGTGCGGACAGCCTATCGTCGATGAACGCGCTCATGGGCGGCGGCGGGAGCATCCTGGTTTCGGGGCTGCTGCTGCTCTTCCCGATCGCGTTGATCGGTTTCCTCGTGGCCGACCTTGTACCCGCCATCACCAAACACAAGAAGTGGTTCCTGATCGGCTCGCTGGTCCTGATCGTCTATGCCGGCATCGGCTTGTATCAGTTGTCCAACCCCTCGTTGCCCGAGTCGAACGACATGTTCGGGATGGCCCGGAAAATGACCTCGAACGCCATCTCCATCGGATGGGGCTACTATGTGAGCGCCGCAGCGACCATCGCCACCTTCGTGCTGGCGAAGCGATGATCCGGACGGAAGGATGTTCTCCGAGACTCCCCGAAGGCACGGCACCGAACGACAACAACCACGACCCTCATGTCCCATCTCCGATCCCTCGCCATCGGCTACGCCATGGCCACCACCTTGTTCGCCGCGGCACAGGCCCACTCCTTGGGCGACCGGGCCCAACTCCTTTCCCTGCACTACGGCAGCAAGGCCACCGGCACGCCGCCCGTGGTGCGCTGGCAGCCCAGCTCCGAGGTGGCCGCTCGTTTCGAGACCTATTCGAGCGGCCCATTGGAGACAACAGTGGACACCACCTTCCAGGTCGGCGGATCCGAACTGATCGTGTTCTTCCGAACCCAGGTACCACGCGACCCCGAAAGCGTGTTCTGCGAATTCTGCGTGGACCGTATCGACATGGCTCGAATGAGCTATGATGACAACGATCGGCCCACCAAGAAAGAAGCGTTCATTCCCGGTTTCCTTGAGCAGGGTACGCTGGAAGACCAGCGCAAGCCCGAACTCGTGGTCATGAACAACTGGCCCGTGGCGGTGAAGTTCGTATCCTCCGAAGGCGACATGATGAACATGAGCCGATCGGAACACTACTTCTCCTTCCCGGAATTGAAACCCATCCTCTCCGTGACCACGTTCGAGTTCCAAGAACTACGCGGTGGACCGAACGGCCCTATGAACACGCAGGTGGAACGTACCGTGCGCTTCATCGCAGAGGATGAGGAGAACACGTCCCTATACGAGGCGGAGGTGACCACCATGACCGATGGTGGCACGCGCACCAGCGCGTTCTTCGTGTGGAGCGAGGACCAGCATCGCTTCGTGCCGAAGGCAGCCAGCGCTAACCCGGCGGTTCCGGCCGTACGGAAGAAGTGAACCATGCCTAACGCCACTTCCTTCATCACCACCGCCATGCCGCTCATCTCCTGTGGCAGCGGCCCATCAGCGACGCCCCCCAACCCCGCGACGAACGTTCCACCGCTCGAACCGCCGATGACCGCACGCACGCCTTGGGTCATACGCGGCAGGTCCATGCTATGCAACAACCCCGCCGTATCGTCCTGCGAATAGATCCCTTCGGATCTCTAGCCTACACCTTACTGAGACGGCATGAAGGAACCGGTCGATCCAATGGTGAAAAGGTGAAAGGGTAATAAGCGTGAGAAGGTGAAATGCCTCGCACCCTTCACGCTATCACCCCAGTGGTCCAGATCGCTGAGCTCGGCCGGATCTTCATCACCGGCTCGGTAGTGCATAATGGTATCAGGTCGGCAGGGGAAAAAGCGGATCCGGCAGGAATACGCCATGGCCCCGTTCGCCCAAGGTCCACCACGCGTGGTGCTACCTAGGCCGATATCGCCTACCTGGTGCGTAACCCGCCCTTGCCGTTGCCGACCCCTGTCCGAGGTGCAACGCATAGCCCGAACTGCCACGTTGTCAGCCCCGCGGGGATCCGGTACCTTTGCACCCCTTACCCACGAAGGTGCAGAAGAAGGTCTATATCGAAAGCTACGGCTGCCAGATGAACGTGAGCGACAGCGAAGTCGTGGCGAGCATCCTGGCCAAGGACGGTTACACCCCGGTGAAGAGCGCCGAGGAAGCCGACCTGGTGCTGCTGAACACGTGCAGCATCCGCGAGAAGGCGGAGTACACGGTGCTGCAGCGCATCAACGAGATGAACAACCTGAAGGCCCGCAACAAGGGCCTGAAGGTGGGCGTGCTGGGCTGCATGGCCGAACGCATGCGCGAGGACCTGCTGGAGAAGAAGAAGGTGGTGGACCTGGTGGTGGGGCCGGACGCGTACCGCACCCTGCCCGACCTGCTGGATAAGGTGGGCACGGGACAGAAGGCCGTGAACGTGCTCCTGAGCCGGGAGGAGACCTACGGCGAGATCGAACCGGTGCGCCTGGACACGAACGGCGTAACGGCCTTCGTCACCATCATGCGCGGTTGCGACAACATGTGCGCCTTCTGCGTGGTGCCGTTCACGCGCGGACGGGAGCGCAGCCGCGATGCGGAGAGCATCGTGCGGGAATGCGAGCAGCTGGTGGCGCAGGGCTACGGGGAGGTGACGCTGCTGGGGCAGAACGTGGATTCGTACAAATGGCGCCCATCGACGTCGCAGGCCACCACCGCTGCGGATGGCACCCGCAGCGGCGACCCACTGGGTCGCCCCGTCCCGGATGCCCACCAGCCGACCGTGGATTTCGCCGACCTGCTGGAAATGGTGGCCCGCGCCTGCCCCACGCTGCGCATCCGTTACAGCACCAGCCACCCCAAGGACATGACCGACAAGGTGCTGGCCGTGATGGCCCGGCATGACAACATCTGCAAGTACATCCACCTGCCCGTACAGAGCGGCAGCAGCGCCGTGCTCCAACGCATGAACCGGGGTTACACCCGCGAATGGTACATGGAACGCATGGCGAGCATCCGCAGGCACATGCCCGACTGCGCCATCAGCACCGATATCATCACGGGGTTCTGTGGCGAGACCGAAGAGGACCACCAAGCCACCCTGGCACTGATCCGCGAGGTGCAGTACGACATGGCCTTCATGTTCAAATACAGCGAGCGACCCAAGACCCTGGCCGCGCGCAAATACCCCGACGATGTCCCGGAAGAGGTGAAGGGACGACGTTTGGCGGAAGTGATCGAGACCCAGAAAATCGCGAGCGCCCAACGCATGCTCGGCTATGTGGGCCAGGTGCACGAGGTGCTGGTGGAAGGCGTGAGCAAACGCAGCGCGGACCATGTGTTCGGCCGGAACTCGCAGAACAGCGTGGTGATCCTACCGCGCTCCGTGGATGGTGTGGAGCTGACGCCCGGCACCTTCGTGAAAGCACGCATCGACAGCGCCACACCGGGGAGTCTCAAGGGCAGCGTCCTTTCCATCCGATCATCCGAACCCCTACCGGCATGAACGTGCAGCCCATCAAACAGCGATTCGGGATCATCGGCAACGCGCCGGGGCTCGATCGTGCGATCGAGATCGCGGCCCAGGTGGCCCCCACGGACCTCAGCGTGTTGATCCAGGGCGAGAGCGGAAGCGGCAAGGAGGTGCTGCCGCAGATCGTGCATGCGTACAGCGCACGCAAGCACGGCCCGTACATCGCGGTGAACTGCGGCGCCATCCCCGAAGGCACCATCGACAGCGAGCTCTTCGGTCATGAGAAAGGCTCCTTCACCGGCGCCCATGAAGCACGCAAGGGTTACTTCGAAGTGGCCAATGGCGGCACCATCTTCCTGGACGAGGTGGGCGAGCTCCCGTTGACCACCCAGGTGCGCCTGTTGCGCGTGCTGGAGACCGGCGAATTCATCCGCGTGGGCAGCAGCAAGGCCCAGAAGACCAACGTGCGCGTGGTGGCCGCCACCAACGTGCAGATGATGCAAGCGGTGACACGCGGCACCTTCCGCGAGGACCTCTTCTACCGCCTGAACACCGTGCCGATCCATGTGCCGCCCTTGCGCGAACGCAAAGAGGACATCCATCTCCTGTTCCGCTACTTCGCCCAGGAGGCCGCCACGAAATACAAGGCACCGCCGTTGATCCTTCGGGATGAGGCGTTGCAACTGCTCACCGCGTACCGCTGGCCAGGCAACGTGCGCCAACTGCGCAACATCGTGGAGCAGATGAGCGTGATCGAACAGACCCGCGAGGTGGATGCGAAGACCTTGCGGCAATACCTGCCGGACCAAGGCACAGCGCTCGTCCCCAGTGGAGGTGGCATGAGCGGAACCTCGGCCGAGAGCATCAACGAACGGGAGCTGATCTTCAAGTTCCTGTTCGACATGAAGAACGACCTGAACGCCCTGAAGGAACAGGTGAAGGCGATCAGTGGCGGGCAGCCGATCCCCGCACCCATGGCTCAGCCATTCCGCGAAGAGCCCCTCTACATGCCACAGAGCATGCCCGCCCCAGGCACGGTGAGCATCATCCCGCAAGGGCGGCCCTTGCACGAGGATATCGACCACACCGAAGAGGTGGAGGAGAGCCTGAGCCTGGAGGAGAAGGAGAAGGAAATGATCCGCAAGGCCCTGGCCAAGCACCGCAACAAACGCAAGAACGCCGCAGCGGAGCTGGGGATCAGCGAACGCACCCTCTACCGGAAGATCAAGGAATACGACATCCCGTGAACATGCAGCACACCATCGGTGGCCGGCGGTCGGCAGCAGGCCGCCTGTTGCTCCCTGCGATCTGCGTGCTCCTCCTCCTCACGGGCTGCTCCGTCAACTACGGGTTCTCCGGCGGCGATGTGGGCAACGCGAAGACCATGAGCGTGGAACTGATCGAAGCGCGCGCACCCCTGGCCACTCCGCTGAGCGCGCAGCTGCTCACCGAAAGCGTGCGCGACCTGCTCCTGGCCCAGACCCCCTTGAAGCTGAAGCAGAGCGAAGGCGATGTGCAGTACAGCGGCGCATTGGTGGGCTACGATGTACAGCCGGTGAGCATCCAGGCGAACGAAACAGCCGCCCTGAACCGGTTGACGATGACGGTGCAGGTCACCTACATCAACACGCTGGACCCCAAGAAGAACAAGGAATTCACGGTGGCGCGATTCGCGGATTACGACAGCAGCATGGACATCACCACGGTGGAGGAACGTTTGGCCCGGGAGATCGGCAACCAACTGGCGCAGGATATCTTCGACCGGACATTGGGCGAGTGGTGACCCCACGGGACCTGCGATCGGAAACCCAGGCGATATGGAACGCGAACGGCTGACACGGTTGGTACAGGATGCGGCGGCGGTGGACCGCGGCGACCTGGACGAGCTGCAGGCCCTGGCCGAAAGGTTCCCGTGGTTCGCTGGGGCGCAGGTGCTACGTTCCGTGGGCCTGCACAAGGCCGGCGAGGTGCTCTCCGAAGAGACCCTGCGCAAGGCCGCCGCACACCTCCCCTCCCGCACCGCCCTCTTCGACCTGGCACACCCTGCCCCCGCACCGGCCCCGGCATACCCGCAGCCGGAAGCGCTCCTTGGAACGCCCCCACCCCCACCTGCGGAGCCACCGCCCAGCCAACCCGGACCCATCACCGCACCTTCGGCCTTGGAGGTAGTGGCGCCCATCCACAACGACACGGCGGCCACGGCCACAGCCGAAACCACCGCACCCGACGCCGCGACACCCGTGGCCACGGCCCCTGCGCACGACGATGCCCCTGCCATGGCCCCGCAGGCCGAAGTGGCAGAGGCCTTGCCCCACACGGAGGACGCCACCCCGGAAGTGCCCCCGCAGGACCCCGCAGCGCCATCGGACCACCCCCCACCACCGATGGCGGCACAGGAGGAGGAAGAGGACCCGCTGGAGCGCCAGATCATGGAATCCGCGCTCTCCCATGCCTACGACATCCGTTGGCTGGAAGCCGACCCGCCCCAGGTACACGCCACGCCCCCACGGCCCGAACCCGTGGAATTGCCCACTCCCCGGCCGGTGGTCCCCATCGCCCCCCTACAACCCGCTGGCCCCGCCCGCTGCATCACCCGCCACGACCGGTTGTCCTTCACCGCCTGGCTCACGGCCGCGGACCAGCCCTCCGCGCCGCCACCACCCACCCCGCCTGCCAGAGAGCGCGAGGTGCCCGAGGCAGCCGCCGACTGGTTGGAGCGGCCGACAGAAAAGCCCGAGCCCCTATCCCCCGCGTCGACGCCAACGAAGAAAGGAGAGGTGGACACCCGTGCGCTGATCGACCGGTTCATCCAGCAGCAGACCCCACTGCCCGCCACCAACACCGGTGCCCCGCCACCCCAGAAAGCCGCCTTCTTCACCCCCCAACAAGCGGCCAAACGGAGCTTGGACGACAAGGCGGGCATGGTGACCGAAACGCTGGCACGGGTCTATGCCAAGCAGGGCAACCTACCCAAAGCGATCGAGGCCTATAAGCGACTGGCGTTGAAATACCCGGAGAAAAGCGCTTACTTTGCGGCCCTTCAAAAAGAGCTTGAAGCTCAACTGATCAAGTAGTCGCCATGGTCGCCATCTCCATCATCATCCTCATCGTCGCTGCCTTGCTCGCACTGGTCGTGCTGGCCCAGAACCCCAAAGGCGGTGGCCTGGCAGCCGGTTTCACCGGAGCCCAACAGATCGGCGGCGTACAGCGCACAGCCGACTTCCTCGAGAAAGGCACCTGGACCCTGGCCGGCACCCTCATGGTGTTGTGCCTCATTTCGGCCGGTATCCAGAACTCCGGCACAAACGACCTGGACGATCTGGACGCCACCGAGGTGGTGGCCCCCACCGCCGATGAGCAAGGCCAGGTACCTGCGGAAGAAGGCACCGCTCCAAGCACCCCGGCCGAAGGCGCACCTGTCACGGAGTAAGCGCCCTTGTCACCTTGGCAGGATACCCTCCTGCCGGTCTTTGATCCTCAACAAAAAGGCTGTCACTAAGACAGCCTTTTTTCATTGGCACAGGGCTTGGGAAGCGGGCAGCACGAAAACGTACTTCAACCACATGGCAACCAAAGTGAAACCCCTGGCCGACCGCGTGCTCGTGGAAGCCGCCGCCGCCGAAGAGACCACCAAGGGTGGTTTGTACATCCCCGACACCGCCAAGGAGAAACCCCAGCGTGGCAAAGTGATCGCCGTGGGTGCCGGTCGCGTGGCCGAAGATGGCAAGGTGACCCCCCTGAGCGTGAAGGCCGGTGATGTGATCCTGTACGGCAAATACAGCGGTACCGAGCTGAGCTACGACGGCAAGGACTACTTGATCATGCGCGAAAGCGACATCTACGCCGTCCTCAACTAACATTCATCGTACAGGCGGGAATTTTCCCGCCCCAACCCATTCCCACAAAGAAAATGGCAGCCAAGAACATCCAATTCGAGATCGACGCCCGCGACCGCCTCAAGCGTGGCGTGGACCATCTCGCCAACGCCGTGAAGGTGACCCTCGGCCCCAAGGGTCGCAACGTGATCATCGACAAGAAATTCGGTGCCCCCCAGGTGACCAAGGACGGTGTTACCGTGGCCAAGGAGATCGAGCTGAAGGACGCCGTGGAGAACATGGGCGCCCAGATGCTGAAGGAGGTGGCCAGCAAGACCGCCGACATCGCCGGTGATGGCACCACCACCGCCACCGTACTGGCCCAGGCCATCGTGACCAGCGGCCTGAAGAACGTGGCCGCCGGTGCCAACCCCATGGACCTCAAGCGCGGTATCGACAAGGCCGTGTCCTCCGTGGTGGGCGAGCTCAAGAAGATGAGCAAGGCCGTGGGCGACGACAACGCCAAGATCAAGCAGGTGGCCACCATCAGCGCGAACAACGATGAGTTCATCGGAAGCCTGATCGCCGAGGCCATGGCCAAGGTGAAGAAGGAGGGAGTGATCACCGTGGAAGAAGCCAAAGGCACCGACACCACCGTGGAAGTGGTGGAAGGCATGCAGTTCGACCGCGGCTACCTGAGCCCCTACTTCGTGACCAACGCGGAGAAGATGGAGGCCGACCTGGAGAACGCCTACATCCTGATCTACGACAAGAAGATCAGCACCATGAAGGAGCGGCTCCCCGTGCTGGAGAAGGCCGCTCAGACCGGCAAGCCCCTGCTGATCATCAGCGAGGACGTGGACGGTGAAGCCCTGGCCACCCTGGTGGTGAACAAGATCCGCGGTGCCCTGAAAGTGGCCGCCGTGAAAGCCCCCGGCTTCGGCGACCGCCGCAAGGCCATGTTGGAGGACATCGCCATCCTCACCGGTGGCACCGTGATCAGCGAGGAGCGCGGCTTCAAGCTGGAGAACGCCGACCTGAGCATGCTGGGCAAGGCCGAGAAGATCAACATCGACAAGGACAACACGACCATCGTGAACGGTGCCGGCAAGAAGGCCGACATCACCGGCCGTGTGAACCAGATCAAGGCCCAGATCGAGACCACCACCAGCGACTACGACAAGGAGAAGCTGCAGGAGCGCCTGGCGAAGCTCGCCGGCGGTGTGGCCGTGCTCTACATCGGTGCCGCCACCGAGGTGGAGATGAAGGAGAAGAAGGACCGCGTGGACGACGCGTTGCACGCGACCCGCGCAGCCGTTGAGGAAGGCATCGTGCCCGGCGGTGGCGTGGCCTACATCCGCGCACAGAAAGTGCTGGAGAAGATGGAAGGTGCGAACAACGACGAGACCACCGGTATCGGCATCGTGCGCCGCGCGATCGAAGAGCCGCTGCGCCAGATCGTGGCCAACGCCGGCCTGGAAGGCAGCATCGTGGTGCAGAAAGTGCGCGACGGCAAGGCCGACTACGGCTTCAACGCCCGCACCGAAGAGTACGAGAATCTGCTCGCCGCCGGTGTGATCGACCCCACCAAGGTGACCCGCGTTGCCCTGGAGAACGCCGCTTCCATCGCCAGCATGCTGCTCACCACCGAGTGCGTGATCAGCGAGGAGAAGGAGAAAGAAGCACCGCACAGCCACGGCCACGGCGGTGGCATGGGCGACATGGGCGGCATGATGTAATTGCATCCCAGAACGAATAGGCGCAAGCCCCGGCCAGCGATGGTCGGGGCTTTGTTCGTTATTGGTTCATGCTCCTGGTCCGCAAAGGCCCGCAATGTCGCCTTCGCGGTATCCGAACATCCAATTCCAGCCGATCCGCGAGCTCCATTTCCCCAAGCCTTCTCCGAGAGACCTGTTCCGTAGGCCCAGCCCGCGGCAGTATCGCTCCCTGCGGTCCACACCCCTCGGTCTTGCAACACGTCCCGCGTATGGGCCTATGAAAGACCGAGCACGCATTTGCGGCCATACGGGATGTCCGAACGGCGTTACTAACACCTGTCGATAAATCACCCCCCGGCTTCCCACCGCATCCGGGTACTTTCACGCTCGCATCCGGCGTGCGGGCGCGGCTTCGCCGTACCGTGACGCCGACTGTGGAAGCCCATGCAAGTAACCCCGAAACGCTTCTTCGACTTCTGCTCCAGCCACGTGCCGCTGCTGCACGCCATCGCCTTGAAACCCGGCGATGTGAGCGAAGCCCAGGTGCGCCAGCTCATCCGCACCTTCAGCGAATCGGTCTCGGAACTGCCCGAGACCACCTGGCAGCGCCTGTTGGAACTGCAGATCCTCGTGCCCCTGGAAGAGGGCAGCGCCCACTACGTGATGGCGCAGCCCCTGCTGCAGCTGATCAACTACCTGTACAACGATGCGGTGCCCACCAGCCCGGAGATCATCCAGGGCTATATCGCCGCCTTGGAGAGCGCCCGTAAGCGCATCGTGGCCGGCATCGAGGCCGGCGATGCCCTGAGCGTGGCCATGGCCACCAACGAGGTGGACCACACCCTGCGCCGCATGCAGGACGACCTCGACGCCACGCACCGCGCCGTGATGAGCGAGGTGGCACGCTATAAGGCCGACCGCACCAGCGTGAGCGTGCGCGAACGCTACCTGCGCATCGTGGGCCTGATGGACCAGTACGTGCACCCGCTGGTGGAGATCGTGCGCGTGGACGGCCTGCTGGTGAGCGTGCTGGACGAGACCGACCTGGCCCTGCGCGCCGCACGCGAGCAAGGCGTGTACGTGGAGATGGGCATGATCGCCCGCAACGAACGGCAGATCCGCGCCCTGCGCCGCCGCTCCATCCACACCCTGAACGAGAGCCGACGCGAGCTGCAGCCCCTCTACGATGTGTTGCGCCGCGCCAGTGCCATCGCCCACGGCGCCACCCTGGCCCTGGGCCGCCTGCGCCAGATGAAACAGGACGACTGGGTGGTGCACTACATGGTACAGGCCGACCGGGCGGGCATCGAGTGCCCACCCACCGACTCCGTGCTCCGCCATGTGATCAATGAGGTGATCAGCCACCCGCCAACCCCGCCCCCCGTGCTGAGCATGGAGGAGAACGGCGGCACTCCGCCCGACTACGTGCGCCTGCTCTGGCTCAACGGCCTGGCCACCGACCTGCGCGAAGAACTCCCCGTGAAGGACCTCACCGCCTGGATCACCGGTACCTTCCCCGAGAAAGGCACCTCCGATATGCTCCTGGGCCTGAGCCGGCTGCTCTTCGACCCCACCATGGACGTGCAGTTCAAAGGCGGGAAACAGAAACAATACCGCACGCGCGACGGCGTGCTTGAAGTATCGACCATCTCCATCACCCGCGCATGACCACGGAAACGACCACGACCGCCCTTCCCCAGTTGAAGGAGATCTTCGACAAGCTCCGCCAGGGCTCGTACATCACGCACGAACAAGGCAGCCTGCACAGTGCGTTGGCCGAGAACTACGAAGCGTACAGGACCTATTTCGAGCCGCTCGGCCTGAACCTGATCCGCCACCCGCGCGACTTCTTCTTCTTCCACAAGGAAGAGGCCGAGAACACCCCGCCATCGAGCTCCCTCGCCGGCATCGCCGTGTTCAGCTTCATCCTCATCGAAGCCACCGCCAACGATGGCAAGCCCGTGGAGGAATACCTGCTCACCGAACGCTTCAGCATCGCCGGCCTGCCCCACTTGCAGACCGACCGGTACAAAGCGCACCTCCGCGCCGTGGAGATCGAGGACGAGGCCGCCCTGCGCAAATTGGTGCGCCGCATGGTGAACTACGGCTGGGTGGAGTACTTCCCCGACGACACTTTCCGCTTCCTGCGCCCCTTCCACCGCATGTTCGACAAGTGCCAGGAGATCAGCCTGGCCGCTGAACAGGAAACGCGCGGCGTATTGGACGGAGCACCACCGGAGAAGAAGGCCATCGACCCGGAGTTGAACTGAGCTGCGGACGAAGAGGCGCAAGGCCGCAGAGAAAGTCACCATTACAATTGGACCGAACCCGACCAACGAGATACACACATGGGCGAACAAGCGAGCATGCCACACCGGTCGCTCCGCGCCCCTGCGTCTCTGCGGCGAATTGACAGCACATGCAACTAGGACCCACCAAACTCATCGCCATCCGCAGCGGCAGCTACGACTACGCCGAAGTGGAATTGAGCGATTCGCTCCAACTCGTAGGGCCGAACAACGCGGGCAAGACCACGTTGATCAACACCCTGCAGTTCCTGTACCTGGACAACCGGAACCAGATGGTGTTCGGCGACCATGATGCGGAGGCCACCCGCGAGTACTACTTCCCCGACCACTACAGCTACCTGCTCTTCGAATGCAACGGCCCCGGCGGGTCGTACATCCTGGGGTGGCGCGGCCAGGGCAAGGCCAGCGGCGGCGACCCGGTACGCTTCACCTACGACGGCACCTATGCGGTGACCGACTTCATGGACGGCGACCGCGTGGCCGACCCCAAGGTGGTGCTGGCCAAACTCGCCGAACGCAACTACCGCGAGCTGAAGGACGCCGCCGCACACCGCGAAGCCCTGCTGGTGGCCACCAAGGGCGAAAGCAACGGCCAGGGCATCGTGCACCTCACCGAGAACGACCGCTACGCCCACTTCAAGGAGGTGCTGAAGAACCTGCTGAGCCTGCGCAGCATCGACCAGCACGAGATGAAGCGCAGCCTGCTGATGCTCGCCGGCATACCCCCGAACCGCCCGGCGCTGGAAGCCAACCGCCTGATGACCGAGGAGTTCGAGCGCATCCGCGACCGCCGCGTGAAGCTCAACACCCTGAAGGCCGAGAAGGAACGCCTGGAGAAGTACGTGGCCATGAGCGACGTGCGCATGGGCCTGGAAGCCCGCCTGGCCACCGTGTACGGCGACCTGATGGAGAAGCGCCGCAAGGCCCACGACCATAACAAGCACGTAAAGGAGGCCATCGTGGCCAAGCAAGAGGCCCTCGAAAAGGAGAAGATCAGCACCGCCGAGATCCTCAAGGACTTCGACGACCGCATCGCTGAACTCGCCGGCAGCAAGGGCCGCGTGGAGGGCGACCTGGCGCGCATCGCCGAACTGAGCAAGGGCCTGGGCGACTTCGTGGAGAACCTCGAACGCGAAGCCTTGAACAACGCCAAGGAACGCCTCACCGCCCTGGACCGACGCCTGGGCAACGCCGAGGAGGCCGACCGCCAGCGCACCGCCCGCAGCCTGGCCGAGGTGACCGGACGCGTGGCCAACACCGAACGCGCCATCGCCAACTTCGACAAGGCGCTGATCACCGAACTGCGCGCCACCCTCTCCGAGGATCAGGTGCGCGGCCTCTCCAAGCTCTTCAACCTCGACCTGCTGAAACTCCCCGTGGAGAAGGGCGGCGTGGAACTGAAGAAACGCAAGGAGGTGGACAAGCTGCTGAAGGCCATCGCCGAGAACATCAAGAACGACCGCTACGCCGACGCCTTGATGAGCCTGCCCCTGCCCGACAACAGCAACGCCTGGAAGGAGCTGGTGGACGTGAAGGCCCTGAAGAAATCGCTCACCGACCTGAAGGCCGAACAGACCCGGCTGGCCCAGCTGATGGAGGCCATCGAGAACCGCGAACAGCTGGCCAAGGAACGCGCCACCACCCAGGCCGAGGTGGACGAACACCTGAAGAAGCTGGCCCGCTGGGAACGCCTGCAGGTGGAGAAACAGGACGAGCCCCGCTTCCAGAAGGCCCTGGCCGAGGTGACCAAGGAGAAGACCACCGCCGACCGCCAACGCAAGGAGGTGCGCGACAAGCTGGAGGAGATCGGCGTGAAGCTGTTCGAACAACGCACCGCCCTGAACAAGGAGGACGAACGTTTCAACCGCCTGCTCCACCTGCTGGAGCAGTGCGTGCCGCCGCCCGACCCCGAGGCCAACGGCAAGGAGCTCATCAGCGTGCCCAACGACCCGGAGGATGCCATCGAGCTCTACCGCAAGCTCACCTTGGAGCACAGCGGCATGAGCCGCGAGATGGACCAACTGCGCTCGAAGATCGAGATGGTCCTGAAGAGCGACATCATCGGCCCCAACGAAGCCGAGACCGTGCGCCTGATCCGCGAACAGATCGATGGCCTGCCCACCTTCGAGGAGGCCCTGCGCAAGGACTGGGACACCTACCTGCACCAGCTACGCGCCAACTTCGCCCAGGTGCTCAACGGCCTCAACGACATCAAGATCGCCGCCGACCGCCTCAACCGCCGCTTCACCAACGTGAGCGTGTCGAACCTCGAAAGCCTGAAGATGGAGGTGATGGACCAGAACGACCTGGTGGGAGCCCTCAAGGAACTGGCCGAGACCGACCACACCGGCCTGTTCGACGACAGCAAGAAACTCGATGCGGCCTACCAGAGCTTCCGCAACAAGCTCAGCGAACGCATCACCCTGAACTACGGCGACCTCTTCACCCTGCGCTTCACGGTGAGCACCCGCGCGGGCCGCACCCACAGCTACGACAACCTGCAGGTGGAAAGCCACGGCACCGCCATCACCATCAAGGTGCTGTTCAACCTGCTCGTGCTGCGCAGCATGCTCAAGGAGGACCCGAAACAGAACACACCGTTGAGCCGCGTGCCCTTCTTCCTTGATGAGGTGCACTCACTGGATGCCATCAACCGCAAAGCCGTGCTGAGCATGGCGCGCGACCTCGGCTTCATGGCCATCACCGCCGCGCCGGAACCGGTGAGCGAAGTGGACAGCCTCTACTTCCTGCGCCCGAAGAACGGCCGCCTGGTGCTGCGGAATGAACTGCGCATCGGGGTGAAGTTCGA
>CAUJED010000012.1:0-23459 GCA_963169535.1 Bacteroidota bacterium
GTCAGGTCGGTTCGCCGTGCAACGATGGTAATGCCTGCACCACCAACGATGTGCTGAACGCGAACTGCCAGTGTGCCGGTACGCCGCTACCCGACAGCGATGGCGATGGCATCTGCAACGCCCAGGACAACTGCCCGAACGTGGCCGGTCAGATCGGTTCGCCGTGCAACGATGGGAACCCGAACACCATCAACGATGTGCTGAACGCGAACTGCCAGTGCGTGGGCACGACGGTTACCGTGGATTGCCTGGGCGTCCCCAACGGCACCGCATTGCCGGGTTCGCCATGTAACGATGGACTTGAAGAAACGGTGAACGACACTTGGGATATCAACTGTGAATGCACCGGGGTGATCGCTCAGGTTGATTGCGCTGGTATGATCGGAGGGGGGGCGTTCCTGGATGATTGCGGGGTTTGTTCGGGAGGGGCCACGGGCGTGGTACCGAATGCCGATGTGGATACCGATGGATTGTTGGCCTGTGATGACAATTGTATCGATGCCTTCAATCCCGATCAAGGCGACTACGACGGTGATGGCATCGGTGATGCCTGCGACAATTGCGTGTGGGTATACAATCCATTACAAGCCGATTCCAACGAGAATGGTGTTGGCGATCTTTGCGATGCGGCCTTGGGTACCCTTGAGCTGGCTTCCGTGGAATTCTTCAGTTTATCCCCGAACCCCACGCTCGGCCAAGTCTCCGTCCAGTGCACGGTACCCGGTGCCCGTAGCCTGCGGTTCCATGATGCCCTGGGTGCTTTGGTGTTCGATGCACCCGTACGGCAATGGTTGGATCTGGAACGCTTGGCCCCTGGGGTCTTCACGGTGTTGGTGCTTGATGCGGAAGGCAGACCGCTCGCACGAACAAGGCTCGTTCGACAGTGACGAGCTGAAGTTGGTGAAGGGCTTCCGGGATCGGGAGCCCTTTCGCTTTGTCGCAGGTCAGGTGGCCAGGATGTTCAATACCCGGAATAACTCCGGATCCAGTTCCCGCTTGCCCTGGATGGCATCGCGGAACGGAGTGAAGGCCACCTGGCCATTGATCATTCCGACCATTCCGCCATGTTCGCCACGGAGCAGCGATCCCACGGCCGCGACGCCCAAACGGCTCGCGAGCACACGGTCGTTCACGGTGGGCGAGCCGCCGCGTTGCACGTGGCCGATCACCGTGACCCGGATGTCCTTACTCGGAAGCCGTTCTTTCACGCGTTGGGCCACAACGAACGCGCCTCCTTCGATCTCACCCTCCGCCACCACCACGATGCTCGAAGATTTGGTGCCATCGGCACCGAGGATCGCTCGGATCAATTGTTCGGTGCTTTCCTCGCGTTCGGGGACCAGCACGAACTCCGCCCCTGCGGCAACGGCACAGTCCAGGGCGATGGCGCCCGAGTCGCGCCCCATCACCTCCACGAAGAACAGGCGGTCGTGGGACGATGCGGTGTCGCGGATCCGGTCGATGGCCTCCACCGCGGTATTGATGGCGGTGTCGTAACCGATGGACCGGTCCGTGCCGGAGAGGTCGTTATCGATTGTTCCGGGAATGCCCACCGCCGGTATACCGTGCTCTTGGAAGAGCACATCGGCACCTGCGAACGTGCCATCGCCTCCGATCACGACCAGGCCATCGATGCCATGTCGACGAACGACCTCGGCGGCACGGGTCCGGCCTTCCGTGGTCAGGAACTCGGCACTGCGCGCTGTGTGGAGCATGGTGCCGCCGCGTTGGATGATGTTGCTCACGTCACGTGGTCCGAGCAGGCGCGTCCTGTCGTTCACCAGGCCAGCATAGCCCCCGACGAATCCCGTGACACGTGCTCCGTTCACGGAGGCGGTCCGCACCACGGCCCGTATCGCGGCGTTCATGCCGGGGCTGTCACCGCCCGATGTGAGGAGCCCGAAGTGCCTCGGACCGGTCATTCGGCGATGACTTGCCCAAGGTTGTGCGTGACACCGGAGTTCTCCACATGCAACAAGCAGTTGTAACGCCCTGCGGCCAGCTCGCTGCGGGGCACACTGCGGAGCCCACCGCCCACGAGCGTGGTCCTGGACACCTCCCGGCCAACGGCATCGATCAGCACCACCGCCAGTTCACCACTGAAGGTGCTCAGATCGATCTGGAATTGGTCGTGGAACACCGTGGGGTAAGGGACAGGAAGAGCTGCGGAGGGTTTGTTCGTCAAGCCGGTCGTTAGGCTTGGGATCCGATAGCAATCCAGTGCACAGGCCATGTAGAGGTGTTCATCGCCGGCATGGAATTCTTCCTGAACGAAGGTGTTCTGTGGGGAAAGTCCGTCGTTGAAAGCGGCCCAGGTGGCTCCGTTGTCCACCGAGCGGTAGCATCCACTGGCACCGGTCTTCGTGATGGCGTAGAACTGACCATCATACACGACCAGGTCGCTGCCCTGAGGGGCATTGGTGTTCGGATACCCGGTGGCGTTCGTCCACGAGGTACCACCGTTCACGGAACGCTGCGCACCGAAGGCGCCGAGGATCACGAGGTTGTTGCCAGACCCTTGCACGGCCTGCACCGCCCAGTTCGTAGTGCCCGCAGCTTGCCAGCTGCCGCCCAGGTCGTCGGAACGCATGAGGCCGGTGCTGGTGGCGGCATAGAGCACCCCATCCACCTGGGCCAGGCTGTTCACCGTCATGTTGCTGCTCAGCCCCGAAAAGGCCTGGAGCCACGTGGTGCCATTGTCGAAGGTGCGGAACACACCACCGCCGTTCTGATTGAGCTGCCCGGTATAGACCAGGAAGGTGCCGTTACCGAAGGTGTAGATCCGGTTGCAGTAGATGGTGTTCGACGAGGTGGGCAACGTATTGTTCACACTCATCCAGCTGGCGCCATTGTCCGTGGATCGGAACACGCCGTTCTCGGTACCACAGAATAGTGCCGTAGCACTGTGCCCCACTGATTGTACTTGATAGTTGGATCCGCTCATAGGCAGGCCCGTGTTGGCCAACGTCCAGGTGACCCCATCGTTCGTGCTCTTGCGAATGCCGTTGGGCGGGGCCGCCACGAAGATGTTCCCGTTATAGGTGGTCATGCTACGCCCAAAGGAACCCGCATTAAGGGGCGCCCATTGGGTATATGAGTGATCGGCGATGAAGGCCAGAAAGGTCAGGAGAAGGGTGCGGCAAAGACGCATGGGACGCTGATTTGGATCAAATGTAATGGGGGCGGGTCATCCACCCATGTGCGGTCTTTCAACAGCACCTGGAATGGTCAGGGTATATTTGCATGTGCTCAAGAGAGGACATAGGTACGTCGTGGGCACCGTTCTTGCGGTACTCTTTCTGTTCTTCCTGGTCCCCCGACAGGTATTCCATGATTGTGAACATGGACATGCCAAGTCTTCTCAGGAACATCCGGGAGCTGAACTGCACGCACGGTGTGATGTGTGCGATCTGGTGCTACCCGTGCCATTGTTGTTCGTGGCGACAACGGAGCATGGTTCGGCCCGGTGTCTCGGTACGCTTGGCATTCTGGGGGAGCGCGCTGCAACAGTGCGACAGGTCGATGTTGCGCTTGGGCGTGGGCCGCCGATGACCTTGGTCGGCTGAACCGCGGGCGCGTTGCCCGTGGTGTTGAGCCGGAGTCAAGGATCTGCATGGTTCCCTCCCATCATTCAGCATACTGGGTATGTACACATTCTTCTTGCGGGCCGCCGGATGGCTCGCATGTATTCCGTTCGTTCCGATCCAGCTTCAAGCGCAGGATCCACCTTGTGATCATGTCCTGCAAGGCCAGGTGATCGACGAACATGATCGAACCCCACTGTCATTCGCGGAAGTACGTGTTGTTGGCACCGAGCAAGGCGTGGTATCGGATCCAGATGGATACTTCAGACTTGATCAGCTCTGCGCCGGTGTGTTGAGGCTCCGGGTGACCCATCTTGGCTGCGAGGCGGTGGAGCGAAGCATCACGGTCCCGCGCGATCAGGTGTTGGTCATAGAGCTGGAGCATCATGCACATGAACTGCGCGAGATGGAGGTCATTCGTGCACGCCCGGATGAACAGGTGGGACAGCCGCATGCCACCGTTGCTGCGGAGGAGATGGTCCGGAACAGCGGCGCGGACCTCGCCAAGCTTCTGGTGCGGATCCCCGGGGTGAGCGTCTTCAGCAGTGGGCCCACCATCGCGAAGCCGACGATCAATGGCCTCAGCGGGAACCGAGTGGTGATCATGAACCAGGGAGTGCGTCAAGAGGATCAGCAATGGGGTAGTGAGCATGCGCCGAACCTGGACCCGTTCAGCAGTGATCGCATCACCGTGGTGCGCGGAGCATCGGGAGTTCAGTACGGGAGCGATGCGATCGGCGGTGTCATCATCACCCGACCAGCGGAATTGCCGAGGACCGGGCCGGTCAGCGGTGCCGTCCATGGCTCAGGTTCGTACAACGGGCGCGGAGGCTCGGTGGGGGGGCGTTTGCAGGGTGTGCTGAAGGGCGATCCAAGGTTTGCCTGGCGTGTCCAAGGCTCGGGGCGATACCTCGGTGATGCGGAAGCTCCGCGCTATGTGTTAAGCAATACAGGCGTTCGGGAGGGTGGGGGGTCCGTGGCGGTCGGCTATCGCGGACAGCGGTGGTCGAGCGTTCTGTTCTATAGCCGCTTCGAACGTGAGCTGGGCATCCTGCGGGCGGCGCATGTCGGTAATCTCACCGACCTGCGCAACGCGTTGGCTAGTGGCGTGCCCTGGTATGTGGCGGAGCATACCTATGCCATCGATGCGCCCCGCCAGACCGTGGTGCACCACTTGGCCAAAGCCGAGTTGACGCGGGTCATCTCCGATCGGAGCCGCTTAGTGATCAACTATGGGGGCCAATTGGATCAACGGCGCGAGTATGACCTCCGTAGGGCGGGACGGAGCTCTGTGCCGGCGTTGGCATTGGACCTGCGCACCCACACGGTCGACCTTGAGCTCAAGCACTGGATCGGTGAGCGTGTGCATGGAAAGCTAGGGGTCAATGGTCTGCTGCAGGAGAATGAGAGTATGCCGGGCACTGGCGTCAGGCCGCTCATCCCCAACTATCGGCGGGAACTGTTGGGGCTGTTCTGGGTCGAGCACATGCCGGTCAGCGAGCGGTTGGAGCTGGAGGCGGGAGTGCGTGTGGAACATGCGCGCCTTGATGTGGCCCGCTTCGATGCCAACGGTATCCTGCGAACACCGATCCATCGTTTTGGCAATGGAGCCTTCAGTGCGGGGCTCGCTTGGGCGATCAGGGATGGTCTCACTGGGCGGTTCAATGTGGGGAGCGCGTACCGCCCACCGCACGTTAGCGAACTGTACAGCGAAGGCCTTCACCATGGTGCGGCAGCGATCGAGCTGGGCGATGCCACCCTGCGGAGCGAACGATCGCTGAATGCGACCGCTGACCTGGAAGGAATCTGGTTCAATGGGAGGCTTACCGCTCAATTGAGCCTGCGCTCCGATCGTATGGATGGATACATCCATCTCCGGCCCGAAGGTGCGAGGCTCACCATCAGAGGGGCGTTCCCGGTCTACCACTATACAGCGGTCGATGCGACGTTGAACAGCGCCGATGCGATGGTCCGATCGGCCCTGTCCGGCCAATGGTCCGTTCAGCTTCGGGCCAGTACGGTGCGTGCTCGTGATCGGACCACGGATCAGTGGCTCGTGCAGATGCCGGCGGATCGTGTCACCGCTGAACTGACCCATGTGGTTCCCGCACGGGAACGTTGGGCCGAATTCAGTTGTACGATGAGCCTCGCGCATACGGCACGACAGCGCCGGATCCCACACGGCATCGAGCTTGCAGCAGCACCTTCAGGCTATCAATTGATAGGGCTCTCCGGCGAGGGGGGCAAGGCGATCAAGGGCAATATGGTCCGGTTCGGTGTGGAGGTCACCAACCTGTTCAATGTCCGATACCGTGAGTACATGGACCGATTCCGGTACTATGCCGACGCTCGCGGTACCGATGTGCGGATATGGATCGCTTACACATTCGGAGGCCATGGAAAGAACGGATACGCGGTGGCCGGAGGACCAACGGCCATGAAGACGAGAATGACCACCTGAACGGAAAGAACACATCAAGGATATGGAACGAATGAACATGATCAAAGGCGGGATCCTGATCACCGCTGCATTGGCTCTTGCCACCGGGTGCGAACGCGGAGATACCATCGCACCAGCGCCCCAGCCGGTCAACGAGGAGGAACTCATCACCAGCGTGTTGCTCACCTTCATTTCCACAGCGGATCCCAGTGATACCTTCTTGTTGCGCTGGGCGGATCCGGACGGCGATGGAGGTCTTCCGTCGGTCATCACCGCCGACACGCTACCGGCGGCTTCGGACTTCCGTTTGAGTGTTCGCGTGCTCAATGAAAGCGTGGATCCCGTTGAGGATATCACGCACGAGATCGAGGCGGAAGGCATCGCCCATCAGTTCTTCTTCATACGCACTGGGGCAGCGCCGATGGTGACATACGCGGATGCAGATGTGAACGGAGCGCCGATCGGCCTGCTTGGTCTTGCGGGAACGACGGCCAGCGGCACAGGGTCACTCACGGTGATCCTCCGTCACATGCCCGATAAGGCTGGTTCCGGCGTGAGCGGAGGGGACATCACGAACGCCGGCGGCGAGACCGATCTGGAGGTGGTGTTCCAAGTGGAGGTGAGATAGGGGCGTTACCTCCTGCGCCCTGCGCATTCCTTCATGGAAAGAATGGCCATGTCCCAGGGTGGTATCATCTGGTTAGCGACTTGCTGTCTTGCGGCGTGGTCGTCATGCTCGGGCCAGGAGGTGCTGGAGGTGGATGCAGAACAGCGGTTCCCGGCCACAGCCGTGGTATCGATACCATTGGCAAGGTTGGTCGACAGCCTGGGCGCTTCGGCCCGCGATGTCTCGTTCCTGGTGGACAAGTCCGATCGAACGTTCACCGTTCTGGTGAAGAAGGAGGTCGTGAAGGTCTACCCGTGTGTGTTGGGGGAGGCACCGGTGGGAGATAAGTACTACCAAGGGGACAGGCGTACGCCCGAAGGATCGTTCACCTTTCGGGGCAAACGGGTCCATGGCGCTTGGCACAAGTTCATCTGGGTGGACTACCCCAACGAAGAGAGTTGGAGAAGGTTCCGAGAGCGGCAGGCGATGGGCGCGATCCCCGCAGGGAAGGATATCGGTGGCGAGATCGGCATACACGGTGTTCCGGTGGGCAAGGACCATTGGATCACCCAGGGTGTGGATTGGACGTGGGGCTGTATCGCCCTGCGCAATGCCGATGTGGACGAGATCTATCCTTACATCGTGCCGAACAGGACCATGATGGAGGTCCGGCCTTGAGCGGGCCGCTCAATACCGTTCAGGGTGCCGCTCCATATCGGCCCGCCCCGGTCACTTCGCGTCGAACTCGTTCGGGAACTGCTGCCGAAGCGTGCTTACCCCATCACGCACCTTCTCGACTTGATCGGCCTTGAAGGCGACCAGCTTGGAGGCCAGTTGTTCATTGGCGGTGGCCAGGATCTGTACCGCGAGCAGTCCGGCGTTACGTGCGCCATTCACCGCCACCGTGGCCACGGGCACACCAGCGGGCATTTGCACGATGGAGAGCAGCGAATCCCATCCATCGATCGAATTGCGCGACTTCACGGGAACGCCGATCACAGGGATCGTGGTCAACGAAGCGACCATGCCGGGTAGATGTGCTGCCCCGCCCGCTCCGGCGATGATCACCTTCACGCCACGTTGCGCGGCCGTACGGCCGAATTCGAACATGCGCTCCGGGGTTCGATGCGCGCTAACTACGACCAGTTCGTGGGCGATGCCGAATTCGGACATCGTATCCACGGCTTCGCGCATGACCTCCAGGTCACTGCGGCTACCCATGATGATGCTTACCATTTGTCTGATGATTCGAGGATCGGTCAATGCTGCGGTGTCACCCGGCAGTGTGTTCTTACGGTGTCGATCGCTTTGTCCAGCGCTTCGTGCGAGTCGGCGAGCACGGTCACATGCCCCATTTTTCTGCCGGTGCGGGTCTCTTCCTTGCCATAGAGATGCGGGAATGCGGCGGGTAACGACAGCACCGCGTCGGTGCCTTCCAGTCGAGGTGCCCCCTTGCCACCCTCGCCAACGAGGTTGATCATCGCCGCCGGACTGCGGAGTTCCGTATTGCCCAGGGGCCACCCCATATATACGCGCAGCAACTGGTCGAATTGCGAGCTATGGCAGGCCTCTATCGTATGGTGGCCACTGTTGTGTGCACGCGGGGCGGTTTCGTTCACCACGAGGTCGCCTTCCTTCGTGAGGAACAGTTCCACCGCGTAGATCCCGGCTGCGCCGAACGCTTCAGCCACCTGCTTGGCGAGTTCCTTGGCCCGTTCAGCCAGCTGAGGGGCGATCCGTGCGGGTGCACGCAGGTGGTCCACGAGATTCAGCTCCGGATCGAAGACCATCTCCACGGGGTCGTAGGTCACCTGGTGCCCGGTATCATCCCGTACCACGGTCACGGCCAGCTCCATGGCCACATCCGCCAGGGGCTCGAACACGCAGGGGCCAGCGAACGCGTTGTCCAGGTCCTGTATGGTACGAAGCGGCATCACACCTTTCCCATCGTAGCCTCCTTTTCGGGCCTTCAGGAATCCGGGTAGTCGGGGGGCCAGTTGACGAAGATCCTCGGAGGTGTTGGTCAGTACGAATGGCAGGGTGGGGATCCCATGTGTACGATAGAACTCCTTCTGCAGGCCCTTGTCTTGGATCACACGGAGCACGCCAGGGGCGGGGATGACCCGCTTCCCCATGCTTTCGAGCTGCTCCAGCGCTTCTACGGAGACATGTTCGATCTCGATCCCAACGATCTCCGCATCACGAGCATGCTGGAGCACGGTACCAACCTCGAGCAAACTGCCGGTACGGAAGGTGTGCGCCAATGTGGCGCATGGTGCGCTGGCGTCTGGATCAAGCACTTCCACACGCACGGGATAGCGCAGCGCGTTCTCAATGAACATGCGGCCCAGCTGGCCACCGCCGAGCAGGGCGATGATACGATCGGCGCTCATCGGCACCAAAGATAGCCGGTCACTCACCTCCTACGTCGTTTCAACGAAGTGCGGTATTGGTGGATACGGTAGCCCACGGTGACCTGGACGGACCGATTCTTCGCATAGAGGGGGTCGCTATCACCATGGAATCGCGATGTGGCGCTGTATGCACGCAGACCTAGGTCCAGGCCATGCTGGAAGTCCATGCCCACACCGCCTACGAAGCCGTGGTCCATGTTCGCATATTGATCGATGATGGAGCTTGATCCCTCGGTGCCCCTGGCATGTGCGGTCATGACCTTGCCGAACTGGTATCCCAGGGCAAGGTTGAATGCGTTGCTGAGGAAGTACTTCACGGTGAGTGGGACCTGAATGTAGGTGCTGCGTTCAGTGGCCACATCGCCATCGGGCTCCATCCACTCGGTGCCCAAGGTGGAGAACAGCACTTCCGGCTGGATCTCCAACCGCGGTGCGATCCCACAAGGGAAGTATAGCCCGGCCGTGCCCCCTGGGATCGGCTGCGTACGCACCAGGATGGCCTTGGCCGTACTCGCCTGGATACCACCCTTGATGCCGATACCCGATGATTGGGCGATGGCCATGTTCGAGAGGACAAGGGCGATGATCGGAAAGAGGCGGGCGGACATGGGGGCAGGCGCGGGGGTGTTGTGCGGTATCTACGCGACGCTATCCGCCCAGGTTGCAGCGGGATCCAGGCTATTCGACATGGTACTGGTATAGGTCCGACGAGCGCTGAAAAGCAGAAGACCAACACCCGTCGGTGTTGGTCTTCTGCTTCGTAGTGGGCGGGCCGCTATTGCTGGACCACTTCCAAGCGCGTGTTGTACAGGGCGTTGTTCTGCTGTACCCGTACGGAGTAGGTGCCGGTGGCCAGGGTCGATACGTCAATGGTCGTTGTGCCACGCGTAAGGGTGGTCGCCATCACGAGTCTGCCTTGCATGTCCAGCACCTCGATCATGGCCGGGGCATCGCTGTTCGATCGGAGGTGCACCAGGCCGGTCGTCGGGTTGGGCCACAACGCGAAGAGATCGGCTTCGGCCGTCTCTGTGGCTGTGGCGAACTGGATCAGTACCTGGTAGTCCTCCGTTTCACCGTAGATGTACGAGTAGCACGGATCGAACGGAGTGGGTTCTTCGGCACCGATGAAACCGCTACGGACACGCATCCGGGTCACACCCACGGGCGCATCGGCCGGTACGGTGAAGTCGATCGACCCCAACTGGCCGGTGCTGGAGGAGGTGAATTCGCCGATCTTCTCCGTAGCCTCGAACGAACCATTCCCACTGTAGTCGATCCAAGCCGCGTACACATCGGGGTAATAGTCACCGCCTTGTACCAAGAGGGTGTATGCGGTGTTCCGTAGCAGGGTGGTGCTATGGGTGTTGAAGTGATCGGAGTAGCGCGGTCCATCCACACCGCCGGAGTTCAGGTTGGAGATGGTGCCGAGCGAAACGCTGTTGATGAAATCGCCGTCAACGGGTCCCAGGGCGGTGTACGGGGTGCAGTAGGCACTGGGCGCTGGAGCAATGGTGATCCCATAGTCCTCCGTTTCGCCATAGGCATAGTTGTAGCAGGGGGCCATTGGGCTGGGCTCTCCATCACCCAGGTACGCCCCGCGCACCCGCATGGTGGTGTTCCCCAGGGGAGCGTTCGATGGTATGCTGAAGGGGATCACGCGAGCTTCGTTCGCTGCGGTGGTCGCGAATTCCCCGAGCTTCTCGGCGTCGGAGAAGGTTCCGTTCTGGTCGAAGTCGATCCATACCGCGTAACTATCGTCCGTATAGGTGCCGCTTTCCACTACAACGCCGTAGTATCCATTGCGGACCAGCGTGGTAAAGTGCTGTGTGCGCAGGTCACTGTAGGCGGGTGCGGTGATGCCGCCGGAGTTGCTGTTCTCGATCGTGTGCAGGATCACGGCGTTGATGAAGTCGCCATCCGCCGTGCCATTGGTCGAGGTGGGGATGCACAGACCGCTACCACCGCCCGTGGTGATCACGATGCCATAGTCCTCGGTCTCGCCATAGCCATAGCTGTAGCAAGGGTCGGTTGGCGAAGGTTCGCCGGTGTTGTGGTACACACCACGCACGCGAAGGACCGTGTTGCCGAGAGCAGCCCCGGCAGGAACGGTGAAGTTGATCAGTTGGGCCTCACCCGCCGCCGTGGTGGTGAACTCGCCCAGTTTCTCCGATGCCTCGAAGGTGTCGTCCTGGTCATAGTCGATCCAAGCGGCATAGTGATCGCCTTCAGCGTAGGAGCCTCCTTGGATCGTGATGGTGTACGCCGTGCCACGCGCCAGGTTGGTGGAAAGGGTCGCGCTGTAGTCGTTGTACGTACTACCCGTGGTGCTGCCGGAATTGGTGTTGTTGATGCTGCCCAAGGTGACACCATTGATGTAGTCGCCATCCAAGGGGCCATTGGTCGAGGTGGGGATGCACACACCAGCCACGGGGCCAGAGCAGGCGGAGTTCGTCAACAAGCCACTGCGTTCGTTCATGAGCACGCTGGTCATGTAGGCGGCTTGCTGGTCCGTGAACATGACCGTGCAGTTGCTATAGTCCATGAAATTCTCGTACTGGGTCAGTACACCGCATTTCATCAGGCTGGTGTTGCTGCACGAGAATGTTGGGCTGTTGGACGTCGGCGTGTCCGTGAATCCATCGGAGTTCACGCAAGCTCCGCCTTCATCAAAGGTGTGCAACAGTCCCAGGTAGTGGCCTATCTCGTGTGTGGCGGTACGCGCACCCACGCTGGTGCCATAGTCGTAGTCCACCACCAGGCCATCGATGCTGGTGCCCACCACACCGCCCACGGGCAGGTACGCGTAGCCCACCGTGATCGTGCTACCCGAGGCGCCACTGGTGATGTCGCAGATCCAGATGTTCAGGTACCGGGTGGGGTCCCAGGCGGGGCTACCGTTCGGGGCCATCTTCATATTGTCCGTTTCCGCGTCCGGGTCGAACCAGGTTTCGCTGGTGTTCACCCGCACGATACCTGTGGTGGCGTTCCCGCTCGGATCCACTTGTGCCAGACAGAATTGAAAGCCCGGGTTTCCGACCACCCCTTGGAAAGTAGGGCGCACCGTGCCGAGGTCGGTGTTGGTGCCGGAGTAATCCGCGTTCAGTTCCGAGATCAACGCATTGATGGTGGAGGTGGGCACGTTCTCCGCAGCGGTGTTCCACACCACATGCACCACCACGGGGACGTTCAACGGACCTCCTCGCTCCACGCTTTGCACGGTGGGCAACTGGTGTAGCAGGTCGGTGCTCAGGCCTTGTTGTTCGAGAAGCTGTTTCGTGAACTTGTGCGATCCGCAGGTGCGGTGATCATGAGGGACCGTTTGCGCTTGACTTGCCGTGAGCACCAACGTTCCCAGGGTCAGGAGTAGGGTTCTGGTCATGGGCCGAAGGTACCGGATGCCGGTCTATGGATCAAGTTGGCGGTCTTGGTGACCGATCATGGAGCGCCTTCCAGGTCGATCCGGTGGTGGCCGACGTAGAGGCTGTCCAAGATCACCGGGACCGGCGCTTGTTCTTGTGCGCAGGTCGTTCAAGCATCCGGCCATGGTGCCCGAACCGGTGCTCTAGGTGTGCTGGAGGTGCCAACAGATCGATCGGCTTCACCGCCACCACCTTGGACCGAGGGGCGACACGGCCGGCCACCGTGCATGGGGCATGGCACCCGGTGATGGCACCGGTGCCGCTCTTGTCGGGTCGTCCGCGTTGGAACGCACGGCGCCATTCGCTGCGCAACAGGCGGCACACGGTCTCGCTGCGGCGTTGGTCGGGCGTCAGCAAGTCCGGTGCCGGGCGATGGGGGCAACCTGCCGTTGGAGGTGGTGGGCGTCGATGCGGATGGATCCGCCGAAGTCGCACAGGACAAGACCCACCCGAAGGCGTCGGCTACCACGGAATGAACCGGTCAGCCCATGAGCTCGGCGATGGCCTGTGCCGGAGCGTCCGCCCCGAACACGCTGTTGCCCGCTACCAACACGTCGGCACCGGTATGCGCCAGCTGCCGCGCGTTGCCGACCCCCACGCCGCCATCGATCTCGATCAGGGCTTTCGATCCGGTCTTCTTGCGCAGCTCTACCAAGGCTTCGATCTTCTGGAAGGTGCGGGCGATGAAACGTTGTCCACCGAAGCCTGGGTTCACGCTCATCAGGCACACCAGGTCGATGTCGGACAGGATGTCCTCCAGTGCCGCCACCGGGGTATGGGGGTTTATGGCCACTCCCGCCTTCATCCCCGCGGCCTTGATGGCCTCCACCGTGCGGTGCAGATGCGTGCTGGCCTCGAGGTGCACGGTGAGCACGTCGGCCCCCACATCGCGGAAGGCGGTCACGTACTCCTCGGGCCGTACGATCATCAGATGCACGTCGAACACCTTCTTCGTCAGCGGGCGGATGGCCTTGATCACTGGCAGGCCGAAGCTGATGTTGGGTACGAACACGCCGTCCATCACGTCCAGGTGCAGCCACGGCGCGGCACTGCCATCCACCAGGCCCACGGCGCTTTTCAGGTCGGCGAAGTCGGCGGCGAGGAGCGAAGGGGCTACGATGTGTGGCATGGTCTTGGGCACCGGGATGGGAGGGCGGGAGCGCGGTGCGAAGGTACTCCAGGGCGCAAAAGCACCGTCGGCCCAACGCGCCCAGGGTGCTCCTGTGGCGCGTGGGCCGACGGTGCCGATAGGGTGCTCAGCCGAGGTAGGCCTTCAACACACCGCTGCGGCTGGTGTGCTTCATGCGGCGGATGGCCTTTTCCTTGATCTGGCGCACCCGTTCGCGCGTCAGGTCGAATTTCTGGCCGATCTCCTCCAGGGTATGGGGCTGGTTGCCGTTCAGGCCGAAGTACAGGCGGATCACGTCGCTCTCCCGGCCGGCCAAGGCGCTCAGCGACCGTTCGATCTCGGCGCGCAGGCTGTCGGTCATCAGGCTGTCCAGCGGGCTGGGAATATCGTCGTTGCGCATCACGTCCATCATGGTACCGCTGTCGTCGCCTTCGCGCAACGGAGCATCCATGCTGAGGTGGCGGCCGGTGTTGTTCAAGCTGGTCTTCACCTCCTCCAAGGTCATCTCCAGCACCTCGGCCAGTTCCGCGGCGGTGGGTGGGCGTTCATGCTCCTGCTCCAACTTGGCGAAGGCCTTGTTGATCTTGTTGATGGAGCCGATCTTGTTCAGGGGTAGGCGCACGATGCGGGCTTGCTCAGCCAGGCTTTGGAGGATCTGCTGTCGGATCCACCACACGGCATAGCTGATGAACTTGAAGCCGCGGGTCTCGTCGAACCGGCCGGCGGCTTTGATCAGGCCGAGGTTGCCCTCGCTGATCAGGTCCGGCAGGCTGAGGCCTTGGCCTTGGTATTGCTTCGCGACCGAGACCACGAAGCGCAGATTGGCTTTGGCGAGTTGTTCGAGCGCCAGGGTATCGCCCTGCTTGATGCGCCTCGCCAGTTCAACCTCTTCCTGTGCGGTGATCAACTTCACTTTCCCGATCTCCTGCAGGTACTTGTCCAGGGACGGAGTGTCCCGGTTGGTCACCTGTTTGGTGATCTTCAACTGCCTCATCCTTGCCATATGTGTGCGCTCGTGTTGCGAAGAGTGGGTCGTTCAACGCAACCGCACGGCGTTAGGTTACCGGTGGCGCCGGCCGCGTACGACAGGCTGTTGCGGCCCCGTCGGATCCCGCGCAATGGCTACAACGGAAGAAGCCGCCCTGTTCGGGCGGCTTCTCGCATGTCATGCCGGGTTCGACCCAGCCTCGTGTCAACGCTTAGTTCGCGCTCGGACCACCATCTTCGTTGAAGTCCCGGCGCGGGCGGTCATCCCGGCGGGGACGGTCATCGCGGCGCGGACGATCGTCCCGGCGCGGGCGGTCACCACGGTCACGGCGCTCGCCATCCATGGCCGGCTCGCGCTCCACCCAACCTTCGGGTTTGGGCAGCAGCACGCGGCGGCTCAGCTTCAGCTTACCGCTGCGCGGGTCCTTGCCGGTCACCTGGAACTCGATCACATCGCCCTCCTTCAGCACGTCTTCCACGCGCTCGATACGGCGCCACTCCAGTTCGCTCACGTGCAACAGGCCATCCACGCCGGGCAGCACTTCCACGAAGGCACCATAGGGCATGATGGTCTTCACCTTGCCCTTGTAGGTGGCACCCACTTCCGCTTGCGGCGGGTTGGCGATCGCGTTCACACGGGCGAGGGCCGCATCGATGCTGGCTTTGTTCTCGCTCATGATCTCCACGTGGCCCATGCCATCGATCTCGTCGATGCTGATGTGCGCGCCGGTCTCGGCCTGGATCTCCTGGATCACGCGGCCACCGGGCCCGATCACGGCACCGATGCTCTCCTTCGGGATGGTGATGGTGATGATCCGAGGAGCGTGGTCCTTGTAGTCGGCTCGTGGCACGTCCAGCGTCTTCAGCATTTCACCCAGGATGTGCAGGCGACCTTGACGGGCTTGCTCCAACGCTTGCGCGAGTACTTCGTACGGCAGGCCGTCCACCTTCATGTCCATCTGCGTGGCGGTGATGCCCTTGGCGGTACCGGTCACCTTGAAGTCCATGTCGCCCAAGAAATCCTCATCGCCGAGGATGTCGCTCAGGATCGCATGGCGGTTGCCGTCGCTGATCATGCCCATGGCGATACCGCTCACGGGTGCCTTGATCTTCACCCCGGCGTCCATCAAGGCCAGGGTACCGCTGCATACGGTGGCCATGGAGCTGCTGCCGTTGCTTTCGAGGATGTCGCAGTTCAGGCGGATGGTGTACGGGTTGGTCTCGATGCCGGGGATCACCGGCTTCAGTGCGCGCAGGGCCAGGTTGCCGTGGCCTACTTCGCGGCGTCCGGGGCCGCGGATCGGCTTCACCTCGCCCGTGCTGAAGCTGGGGAAGTTGTAGTGCAGCATGAAACGCTCACTGCCTTTGCGGGTGGCCAGGTCGATGGTCTGCTCGTCCATGCTGCTGCCCAGGGTGAGCATGTTGATGGCCTGCGTTTCGCCCCGGGTGAAGATGGCGCTGCCGTGGGTTCCGGGCAGCACGTCCACCTCGCTCCAGATGGGGCGGATGTCGGTGGTCTTGCGGCCGTCCAAGCGAACGCCTTTGTCCAGTACCACGTTGCGTACGGCCTTCTTCTGCGCCTTCTTGAAGTAACGAGCGAGCATGGCCTTGTCGGTCTTCTCCTCGTCGCTCAAGGTGGCCAGGCAGTCCTCCTTCACCTTGGCGAAGTTCTCGGAGCGCACCTCCTTGCTGCTCGGGGTCAGCGCCAGGTCGTAGTACTTCTGGTAGCAGAAGTCCATGATCTTGTTGCCGATGGCCTCCACGTTGTTCTCGTGGTTGTACGTGCGCTTCACCTGGCTCTTGGGCACCATGGCGCTCAGTTCGTCCAGCGCGATGCATTGCTTCTTGATCACCTCGTGGGCCAGTTTGATGGCCTCGATCATGTCGCCTTCCTGCACCTCGTTCATCTCACCCTCCACCATGAGGATGTCCGTCTTGGTGCCGGCCACGATCAGGTCCAGGTCCACGCCTTCCATCTCGCTCATGAGCGGATTGAGCACGAACTTTCCGTTGATACGTGCCACACGCACCTCGCTCACCGGTCCACCGAAGGGGATGTCGCTCACGGCCAGGGCGGCGGCTGCGGCCAGGCAGGCGATAGCGTCGGCCTGGTTCTGCTTGTCGGCGCTCATCAGGCTCACCACCACTTGGGTGTCGCCATGGAAGTCGTCGGGGAACAGCGGGCGCAGGGCGCGGTCGATCAAGCGGCTGGTGAGCACCTCGTGGTCACTGGGGCGTGCCTCACGCTTGAAGAAGCCTCCGGGGAAACGGCCGGCGGCGCTGAATTTCTCGCGGTACTCCACCTGCAGGGGCAGGAAGTCGATGCCTTCGCGGGCCTCTTTGGTGGCCACCACCGTGGCGAGCAGGATGGTGTCGCCCAGGCGCACGGTCACTGCACCGTCCGCTTGTTTGGCCAACACCCCCGTCTCGATGGTGATGATCTTGCCATCGCCCAAGTCGATGGTCTTCTGTATGCCTTGTGGTCTCATGTTCTTGTCTTCTTTTCCTCTTTACATCTCCCCGGATCATCATGCGGGTCGGCGATCGGGGGCTCGCCTGCCGTGTTGGCCATAGTGGCCTGTAAGAAAAAGGGGTGACCGTTCTCACGATCACCCCCGTTCGTTCAAGTCGTCGTCGCTTTCGCCGCTGGAATCGCGGTGTGCATGATCACTTACGCAAGCCGAGCTTGCCGATGATCGCGCGGTAGCGCTCGATGTCGTACATCTTCAAGTAGGACAGCAGCTGCTTGCGCTTGCCCACCATCGCCATCAGCGCCTTCTCGGTGCCATGGTCTTTCTTGTTGGCCTTGAGGTGGCCCGTGAGGTGGTTGATCCGCTCGGTGAAGAGCGCGATCTGGCTTTCGGCCCCGCCGGTGTTCTTATCCGAACCCCCGTGCTCCTTGAAAATGGCCTTCTTGGCCTCGCTGGTCAGGTACATGGTCTTACGTAACAGGGCGCGAAGATAGGCTTTTTCCGGTTACAGTACGCGGTGCGCACACAATTGCCCGGTGCGTCGCCGTGCCTTTGGTCTAACCACTTGTTCTAGACCCTGTTCGGGGAGGTCGCAAACAAGCTCTTAGCTCCTGATCATCAGGAAGGTACGGGTAAGGAATCCCTTCAGCTCCTTGCGGTGTACGATCTTGTCCAGGAAGCCGTGCTCCAGCACGAATTCGCTGGTCTGGAAGCCATCGGGGAGGTCGCGGCCGATGGTCTCCCGCACCACACGCGGACCGGCGAAGGCCACCAATGCCTTGGGCTCGGCGATGTTCAGGTCGCCCAGCATGGCGAAACTGGCGGTCACGCCCCCGGTCGTGGGGTCGGTCACCACGCTGATGTACGGTAGCTTCTTCTTGGCCAGCTGCGTGAGCTTGGCGCTCGATTTGGCCATTTGCATCAGGCTGAAACCGGCCTCCATCATGCGTGCGCCGCCACTCTTGCTGATGATGACCAGCGGGCATTTCCGTTTGAGGGCCTGGTCCGCGGCCAGGGCGATCTTCTCACCCATCACGCTGCCCATGCTGCCACCGATGAACCGGAAGTCCATGCAGGCGATCACCACCATGCTCTTGTCCAGCTTGCCCTCGGCCACGCGCATGGCATCGTTCAGACCGGTGTCCTTGCGCGTCTTCGCCAGGCGATCGGTGTACTTCTTGGTGTCCTCGAATTGGAGTGGGTCACCAGCGATCAGGTCCGCCCCGATCTCGGTGAATTTCTGGTCGTCGAACAGGATGGCGAAGTACTCGGCACTGCCGATCTTCTCATGATGCTCGCACTTCACACACACCCACAGGTTGTTCTCATGATCCTCGGAGGTCATGATCTCGGCGCATTCCGGGCACTTGTACCAAAGCCCTTCAGGCGTTTCCTTCTTCTCCTCCGTGGCGGTGGTGATGCCTTCCTTGGTGCGTGTGAACCAACCCATGTCTTATCGTGTTCGGGAGAGCGAAGATCGGGATCAATAATTAGAGATCAGCAATTAGCAATGGGTGGGTCATTGCTAATTGCTGATCTCTAATTCACTGACTCAAGCAACGGTGATGGACTTGTCCAAGTAAACGTCTTGGATCGCGTTCAGCAGGGCCACGCCTTCGTTCACCGGGCGTTGGAAGGCCTTGCGGCCGCTGATCAAGCCTTGGCCTCCCGCGCGCTTGTTGATCACGGCGGTGCGCACGGCCTCGGCCATGTCGCTGGCACCGCTGCTGGCCCCACCGCTGTTGATCAGGCCGATGCGGCCCATGTAGCAGTTGGCCACCTGGTAGCGGCACAGATCGATCGGGTGGTCCGTGGTGAGCTCGCTGTACACCTTCTTGTGCGTCTTGCCGTAGCCGGGAATGGCGTTGTAGCCACCGTTGGTCTCCGGCAGTTTCTGCTTGATGATGTCCGCCTGGATGGTGACGCCCAGGTGGTTGGCCTGCCCGGTGAGGTCGGTGGCGGTGTGGTAGTCCTTGCCATCCACCTTGAAACCGTTGTTGCGGATGTAGCACCACAGGATGGTGGCCATGCCCAACTCATGCGCATGCTGGAACGCGTCGGCGATCTCGGTGATCTGGCGGGTGCTTTCCTCGCTGCCGAAGTAAATGGTGGCACCCACGGCCACGGCCCCCATGTCCCACGCTTGTTGCACGTTGCCGAAGAGCACCTGGTCGAATTTGTTCGGCAGGGTCATCAGCTCGTTGTGGTTGATCTTCACGATGAAGGGGATCCGGTGGGCGTACTTCCGCGCCACGCTGCCCAGCACGCCGTAGGTGCTCGCCACGGCGTTGCATCCACCTTCGATCGCGAGTTTCACGATGTTCTCCCCGTCGAAGTAGATGGGGTTCGGTGCGAAGCTGGCCGCCCCGCTGTGCTCGATCCCCTGGTCCACCGGCAGGATGCTCATATAGCCTGTGTTGGCCAGGCGACCATGGCCGTAGAGGGCTTGGAGGCTGCGCAAGACCTGCGGGCTACGGTCGCTATGGGCGAAGCAGCGGTCCACGAAATCGCCGCCGGGCAGGTGGATCATCGACTTGTCGATGGTCTTGCACTGATGTTCGAGCAGGCTGGCTGCATCGTTGCCAAGGAGTTCGTCGAGCTTGCCGGTTTTCAGGGTCTGCATGGTCGTGGTGCGCTTTAAGCGGCGGCAAAGGTAAGGATGGCGCCGAAGCAGGGGCAAACAGGCGTCGGGGCCATCGGGTCTTTATCATGCGCCTGGCGGCGTTCCCCAACGAACATCGGTGCCACGGATGGAGTGGGAGCCGGGCCGAGCCATGCCCCTCGGAATGGGCTAAGAGCATGGACGGAAAGGTCCATCCGGGTGTATCCGTGGTGCCCATGGTTGAACCCTCACCGCCAAAGGACGTACCCGAGGCGAGCGCCCAGAACCAGGTGGCGATCACTATGGCGGCGGTGCCGGGCCGATCGTCCACGAACGATCAGAACGGATACCCGATACCCAGGTTGAAGTTGAAGCGTGTGCGGTAGTCCACCGGATCGCCCAAGGCCGCCTGTTCCGCCAGATAGCGTTCCTTGGGCTGGAATAGCCAGCGTTCGCCCAGGGGCAGGGCCGGGTCCTTCGTTTGCATGCCCAGGTCGAAGCGGACGATGAAGAATTCGAAGTTCAGGCGGGCGCCTACGCCGGTACCCACGGCCAGTTCGCTCAAGAAGTCGCCGGGTTCGAACTCGGCCCCGGGACGTGCGGGGTCCTTGTGCCGATTCCAGATGTTGCCCACGTCGGTGAAGAGCGCGCCCTCGAGGTAGCCGATCAATTTGAAGCGATACTCGAAGTTGGCCTCCAAGCGTAGCTCGCCGACCCTGTCGAAGGCGAACAGGGGGCCGGCGTATGATCCGGGCCCCAACGAGCGGGCCTGCCAGGCGCGTAGTCCGTTGGCGCCGCCCCCGAAGAAGGCGGACTCGAAGGGCAGCACCTCCAGGTTGGTGAAGGGCACACCGATGCCCGCGGCCAGCCGGAGTGCGATGCTGCTGCGGTCATGCAACGGGCGGTGGATCCGGAAGTCGTTGTCGAACTTCACGAACTGGGCATAGCGTATCCCGAAGAGCGTGCCGAAGTCCCGGCCCGTGATGGTATCGCGGTCGGTGCGCAGGTTGAACAGCCCCAGCACGGAACCGGCCGACTCCAAGGAGGATCGCAGGAACTTCACGGTGCGGGCGTGTTTCTGCCCTTGGGTGTTCAGGGTGTAGGTGATCTTGGGGATGCTCAGGATCAGGTGGTCCGTGTAGCTGTTCACGAACACCGGATCGTTGGTCTGGCGCAGGAATTCGGCGAATTCGGGGCTCTTCGAAGGGATCCGGATCACGCTGATCTCCGGGATCCGCACATCCAGGTGCTGGGTGGGGGTGGAGTTCCAGTCGAAGCCGAAGGAGCCACGGGCGAGGGTGCGGGTGAAGTCGGGTCGGCGCTGATAGTTGTACAGCATGTTCAGCGTCATGCGCGATCCACTGGATTTGCTGAACTGCCGGAAAGGGCGCGGCACCCCGATGGTGACCTCCGGGCCGATGCTCACGGTGTTGAACAGTGTGTTGGATCCGAGTCCCTGGCTCGAGCGGCTGGCTCCCTGGGTGAAGGCCTGCTGGGTCTCCACCGCGAAGTTCATCTGCCCCTGGAAGAAGCCCATGGTGCGCAACACGTTCCGATGCCGGTACCCCAAGCTCAAGGTGGTGCCCAGGAAACCGCCGCGGTTGGTGCCATACACCTCCGTGGTCATGCTCTGGGGCTTCCCGGGTAAGAGGCTGATCCGCGCATCGGCCACTCCGGGCTTGCCGGTGCCCAAGGTGTCGTAGGCGATCTCCACACGGTCGAACACCCGGGTACCGGTGAGTCGGCTGTAGGTATTATTGGCATCGCTCTGCCTGAACCGGTTGTTCGGGGTCAGGAAGATCGAACTCAGCAAGGCTCGTGGCCGGTACGCCAAAGCCCCATGGTGGAGGATCCCATACCCTTGCACCCAGGTGGTGTCCCAGGGCTCGGCATTGGACCTTCCGGTCTGGATGCTCACTTCACGGATCGTGTACACCGTGCCTTCCGGGGTGCCGCGCAGATCGCGGTTGCCGTGCGCGTACGGACGTTCCATGCGTAGCCGCAGGTCCACAAGACCTCCACCCACCGTGGTGTCGGCCAGGAACAGGATCAGGTCCTTGTGGAAGTACAGGTAGCCCATCTCGTTGAGATGGGTCGTGATCCGGGTGCGTTCCGCGTCGAGCACGTCGGCGTCATAACGAGCGCCCGTCTTCAACAGCGTGGACGCATGGATATCCGATACGTACTTCTTGATCGTGGGGTCGTCCACTTCCGTGGTGATGTTCCGTAGCCGATACATCGGGCCGGGCACCACGGTATAGCCCACCTCCACCTTGGGTTGGCGGTAGCGCTGGGTGCGGTTGCGCCAGAAACCTCCCGGTGCGATCCGGGCGAGTAGCTTGCGCCGGTTGTGGAAGATGGTGTCCGAGACCAAGGCCCGGAACCACCCTTCCTTGTTCATGTACAGCCTGATCTGCTCGGTGGATCGCGCGATCTGCAGGGTGTCCACGATCACCGGTGCTTCGCCGTTCCGTTCGCGCGTAGCGCGGTCGCAACGGCGAGGCTGCTTCCCCCGTGCCGCCCGTTCCAGGTTCCGCTCGGCACAAAGGCTATCCTGTGTCTGGCGACGGGCCTGTACCGCAGCCGGATCGCTCAGGTTGTACAAGGCCAGGTAGAACGGTATGCCCAGGATCCGCTTGTTGGGCTTCTGCTTCACGATGGTGAGCAGCTCTTCCGTGGGTACGCTCTTGGCCGTGGTGCGTACGGCATTCTCCTTCAACAGATACGCGCCTTCGGGTACCCGCTTGGTGGGGTCGCAGCCCACCAAGGCCATCACCACCAACAGGAGAGCGAGATACTTCATGCGATGCCGCAAGCGGGGCGGAAGGGTGCCTAATTTGCGCCCTGGTGCGGCTCTCCGCCGGGTGGGCAGCGCCAAATATATCTCGCACCCGTGAGTACCAAGGAGTTGCTGAAGCATACACGAGCCCTACAGCAAAAGAAGTTCCGCGATCAGCACGGCCTCTTCCTGGTGCAGGGGCGCAAGGTGGTGGCCGAGGTGCTGGCCTCGCCGCTCGAGGTGGTGGAGGTCTTCGCCACGGAGGAAGCAGCGCGGGACATGGCGCTGACGCAAGCCCACGTCCTTCCGGTGCACGACCTGGAGCGCATCGGCACCTTCGAGCACGGCAACGAGGTGGTGGCGGTGGTGCGCAAGCCGAAGGAGACCCAGCCTGCCTTTCCCGGAAAAGGTGCGTTCGTTCTTGCGGTGGACCATGTTGCCGATCCCGGCAACCTCGGCACCTTGCTGCGTATCGCCGACTGGTTCGGCGCGGGGCAGCTCTGGTGCGCCAATGAAAGCGTGGAAGCCTGGAACCCCAAGTGCGTGCAGGCCGCCATGGGCTCGCTGTTCCGCATTCCCGTGGTGTACACCGACCTGGCGGCCACCCTGCGCCGGGCTGCTGAGGCCGGGGTGCACATCTACAAGGCGGAAGCCTCGGGTGCCAGCGTGTTCACCGTGAAACTGCAACGTCCCGCCGTGCTGGTGTTGGGCAGCGAATCACACGGGCTGTCCAAGGCCGTGATTGAAGGACCGGGCACCTCCGTCGCCATTCCGGCCTTCGGCAGGGCCGAATCGCTGAACGTGGCGGCCGCGGCAGCCGCGCTGTGCATGGAGATGGTGCGGCAGGATTAGACGTACCGTTCAACCCGCCACCGCCCTTGCCACGCGCTCGCCGTCCATAGCCGCGCTGACGATGCCGCCCGCATAGCCCGCTTTTTTTCGCAAGCGTTCCGCATGGGAAACACGAGCCAGGGAGCGATCTGTGGCCTGATGGCTCCCAATCCTTGCCCGCATTGTAGGCTGATCG
>CAUJED010000013.1:0-15842 GCA_963169535.1 Bacteroidota bacterium
AGCGCACAATGCACGGACAGGAAGGTGAACGAGATCACCCCGGTGCTCTTCGCCAAGGCGCGCACCCCGCAGCAGATGATGCAGCTGAGCGTGGAGGAGATCCAGGACATCATCCGCCCATGCGGCTTGTCGCCGATGAAGAGCAAGGGCATCCATGGGCTCTCGCGGATCATCGTGGAAGAACATGGAGGCCGTGTGCCGGACGACTTCGGCGCGCTGGAGGCAATGCCCGGTGTTGGCCATAAGACCGCCAGCGTGGTGATGGCACAGGCCTTCGGGGTTCCGGCGTTCCCGGTGGACACGCACATCCATCGCTTGGCTTGGCGGTGGACCCTGAGCACGGGCAAAAGCGTGGAACGCACCGAATCCGACCTCAAGCGGCTCTTCCCGGAGCACACCTGGAACGACCTTCACCTGCGCATCATCTATTTCGGCCGAGAGCACTGCCCGGCCAAAGGGCACGACCCATGGCGCTGTCCCATCTGCAGCATGATCGGCAGGCGGTCGCTTTTCCACTGATCTTTGTGCCGTACCATGGGTGCCATCGGATACTTCCTCGCCCTACCCTTCATTTACGGCGTCGCTCTGCTGCCGTTCCCACTGCTCTATCGGATGAGCGACCTGATGCACTTCGTGCTCTTCACCATGATCGGCTACCGCCGCAAGGTGATCCTGACGAACCTGCGCAACAGCTTCCCTGAGAAGAGCGAGGTGGAGATACAGGGCATTGCGCGTCGTTTCCAAGGATGGTTCTGTGACCTGACCTTGGAAACGCTGAAGACGCTGACCATCTCGCCGGCCACGGTGCGCAAACGAGTGACCTTCGAGGGCGCGGAACTCTTACGGGCTTACGCGGAGCAACGGCAGAGCGTGGTGCTGGTCCTGGGGCACTACGGCAACTGGGAGCTGGCCGGTGCACGATACAGTGCCGAGCCGGGGCTTCCGCAGCTCTACGTGATCTATCATCCGTTGCAGAACAAGTGGTTCGATGGGCTGATGCACCGCATGCGCACCCGCCACGGCACCAACCTGTACACCATGCGCGAAACGAGCAAGAGCATGTTGCGCGATCGCCACTTGAACACAGCGACCGCCTTCATCGCCGATCAGACACCATCACCGGAACGCGCCTACTGGATGACCTTCCTCAACCAGGACACGCCGGTGTTCCAGGGTACGGAAGCACTCTCGAAGAAACTCGGATATCCCGTGGTGTACATCAGCATCACGCGACCGCAGCGCGGCTACTACCACATGCGGGTGGAAGCCCTGGTGCCCGACCCGAAGAACACCGGCGAAGGCAACATCACCGAGATCCATACCCGGCGGCTGGAACGTGATATCCGGAACAATCCCGACCTTTGGCTCTGGACGCACCGCCGGTGGAAACACCGACGCCCGCCGAACGCTCAATGACCGCGAACCTCGACAAAGAACTGATCCTCGCCACCAAGCCTTACGCCAAGGAGGTCCGGTGGAGAAGCTGGTGGCATCTGATCACCACCGGCTTGGCATTGGCCACTGCCTACTTCGCCATCTTCTGGCCCACCTCACCGCTTCCACTGAAGATCCTCGGGGCCATCCTTGCCGGCCTGTTGATCGCCCGGATGTTCATCATCTACCACGACCACCAGCACAAGGCCATCCTGCAGAACAGCAAGTTCGCCGATGGGGTCATGACCCTTTGGGGGCTGTTCGTACTGGCGCCCACCAGCATATGGAAGCGTAGCCACGACCACCATCATACGCACAACAGCAAGCTGTACACCAGCAGCATCGGCTCCTACCCCATCGTCACGGTGGAAAAGTTCAAGACCTTCGATCGCAAGGAACGCTCCGTCTATCTCTTCATCCGGCACCCGCTCACCATCGCCTTCGGCTACCTCACCGTGTTCGTGTACGGCATGTGCGTACGTTCGTTCGTGAACAACCGCGCCAAGCACTGGGATTCCCTCATCGCGTTGATCCTACATGCCGGCATGGGCGTGCTGATCGTGCTTACCCTGGGCTGGACGGCCTTCTGGCTCGGTTTTGTGGCCCCAGCGTTGATCGCGCTCGGCCTGGGTGCCTACCTGTTCTACGCCCAGCACAACTTCCCCACGGCCACCTTCGCCGAAAAGGATGGCTGGAGCTACGTGAACGCCGCCTTGGGCAGCAGCAGCTACATGAAGATGAGCAAGGTGATGCATTGGTTCACCGGCAACATCGGTTACCACCACATCCACCACCTCAACGCGCGGATCCCCTTCTATCGTCTGCCGGAGGTGTTCAAGGCCATCCCCGCCCTGCAAAAGGCGAAGACCACCTCGCTGATGCCCGGTGAGATCATCCGCTGCTTGCGCCTGAAGGTATGGGATCCCCAGCGTGGCCGGTTGATCGGCTTCCGGGAGATGAACGAGCAGTGATCAAGCGCGCCGTGTGACCGGTCGCAAGAACCCGGGAGCGGAAAACGGCGGCAGGGGCCAAGGCATTCCTGGATCGGCCGTGCGCACGAGCACGGAACACACCCCATCTGCGGACGACGAGCGCCGGTCCGCCTTGTTGCCTGCCTTCGCAGGGATCAGTTCAGCAGCAGCACGATCTGGCCGATGGGTGGGGCATCCACCACTTTCAGGGCCTTGGAGTAACCGAGGATGCGCTGGATGCTTGCAGCACGCGGACCGATCTCCTGTTCGCTGATCTTCATTCTCTTTGCGCGGCGGTCATCGTTCTTTCGAAGGGTAGAGTGGGCCATGTAGGTCGGGCTATGGGTTACGGTGTTCTTTGAACGGACTTCACCGCCGATGTATTGCGCCATGGCCAAAAAAGCGATCGGCGACCCGAAAGCGAGCCGCCGACCACTGACACTCAGGAAGTTGCACTAAAGGGCACCTCGAAGCACCTCGTTCCGGCGGCGTTCATGAGAAAGAAGCACAGCGGCCATCGCTTGCTCTCATTCGCCCGAACTTTGTTGCTCCTCAGTCGGATACTTCGATCCAGTATCCTCTCTTCGGAGCGCCTCGTCTGGACGAATGATAGCGGCGCGCGCCATCCGTTCGAGGTTCTTCGAGGCACCCTAAATGCGATCCAAGATGAGGTCATGCTCCTTGATCATCTTCCGCATATTGATCAGGGCGTACCGCATACGACCCAGGGCGGTATTGATACTTACCTCGGTGTGTTCGGCGATCTCCTTGAAGCTCATACCCAGGTAGGTGCGCATGAGCACCACCTCGCGCTGCTCGTCGGGCAGGTGGTCGATCAGGTTGCGCACATCGGCATCGATCTGCAGGTTCACCATACGTTGCTCCACGTTCTTACCGGGTTGCGCGATGGTGGCGAACACGTCGTGCTCGTCGGTGCTCCGCAGCAGCGGCATCTTCTTCACGCGCCGGAAATGGTCGATCACCAGGTTGTGGGCGATGCGCATCACCCAAGGCAGGAACTTGCCCTCTTCGTTGTACTTCCCGGTCTTCAGGGTATGCACCACCTTGATGAAGGCCTCCTGGAACAGGTCTTCGGTGAGTTCCCGGTCGCGCACAAGCAGATAGATGTGGGACCACACCTTCCGTTTATGGCGGTTCAGCAATAGTTCGAAGGCGTGTTCGTTCCCTTCGAGGTAGGCATGAACGAGTTCTTGATCGTTGAGCCCACCCGCACGCGCGGCACTTGAACGCTTGGATAGCATGGTCTTCCCTGTTTTGGTCCGTGGTTGAGCGGATCGAAAGCTGTCAGGGTAAAGTCCGTGCTATAGGCGAGGGTTTTGGGTACAACGTGGGCACCAGGCCCGTTTGGTTCTAGGACGCAGTTGAAGCGGAGAACGTTGCCTGAGGTCGGTTATTGTGCAGGCCGCGTTAATGTTCCCACTGCGAACCCAAAGTTAGTCGATCCCGAACGACCAAGGCACCACCGATGCCTAAATTCGCCGCTCCTTTGCCTGCTTCAACCCCCACCAACACCGCCACCCCGCCTTCGAACGGGGTCCCCGTGCCCCCGAAGAGAGCCCATACTGGCTTCATCCGGGTGCAAGGCGCACGCGTGCACAACCTGAAGAACGTGAGCGTGGACATCCCACGCGGCAAGCTGGTGGTGGTCACGGGGCTCAGCGGCAGCGGCAAGAGCAGCCTGGCGTTCGACACGTTGTACGCCGAAGGGCAGCGCCGGTACGTGGAAAGCCTGAGCAGCTACGCCCGCCAGTTCATGGGGCGGTTGGAGAAACCGGACGTGGACCGGATCATCGGGATCAGCCCGGCCATCGCCATCGAGCAGAAGGTGATGACGAGCAACCCGCGGAGCACCGTGGGCACCAGTACCGAGGTGTACGACCACCTCAAGCTGCTCTTTGCCCGTGCCGGGCACACCTACTCCCCCGCCTCCGGCCAAGAGGTGAAGCGCGACACCGTGGAGGACGTGGTGCGGGGCCTGCACACCTTCCCCGAGGGCAGCATCGTGCTGATGCTGGCTCCGATCCGGCTACCGGCGGGCCGTACGTTGAAGGAACACTTCGGGATCCTCCAACAACAAGGGTACGCCCGGGTGCACGATGGCAACACCGTACACCGGATCGAGGAGGTGCTCGGCGCTAAGGCCGCCCCCAAGGGCACCTGGTTCCTGGTGATGGACCGTTTGACCGTGACACGCCCCACGGCCGACGATGCGGAGAACGACAGCCGCGCCGCCGACAGCGCCGAAAGCGGGTTCTTCGAGGGGCAGGGTGAATTGATCCTGTTGGGCGAGGATGGCAAAGGGAAGCCCCGCCAACTCGGTTTCAGTGACCGGTTCGAGCTCGATGGGATCACCTTCGAAGAACCCTCACCCAACCTGTTCAGCTTCAACGACCCGGTGGGCGCCTGCCCCACCTGCGAGGGCTTCGGCCATGTGATCGGCATCGATGCCGACCTGGTGATCCCCGACAAGGGCCTGAGCGTTTACGACGAGGCCGTGGCCCCCTGGCGCGGGGAGAAGCTGAGCGAATGGAAAGACCACTTCATCCGCGATAGCGCGAAGTACGACTTCCCCATACACCGGCCGTACCGCGACCTCACGGCGGCGGAACGCGACCTGCTGTGGAAAGGAGCGCGAGGCGTGCATGGCATCGACCGATTCTTCCAATACGTGGAAGAGAAGAGCTACAAGATCCAGTACCGGGTGCTCTCCAGCCGTTTCCGGGGCAAGACCACGTGCCCTTTGTGCCACGGCACGCGGCTCCGTCCGGAGGCCCGCTACGTGAAGGTCGGTGGCAAGGACATCACCGAGCTGGCCCGCATGCCGATCACGGAATGCGCACGCTTCTTCCAGGACCTGGAGCTGAACGAGAACGACCAACGCATCGCGGAGCGCCTGTTGAAGGAGATCCGCAACCGCCTGAGCTACCTGGTCGATGTGGGCGTGGGCTACCTCACCCTGGAGCGACGCAGCAACACCCTGAGCGGTGGAGAGACCCAGCGGATCGACCTGGCCACCTCCTTGGGCAGCAGCCTGGTGGGCAGCATGTACATCCTCGACGAGCCCAGCATCGGCCTTCATCCGCGCGACACGTTGCGCCTGATCGAAGTGCTCCGGAAGCTGCGCGACCTGGGCAATACCGTGATCGTGGTGGAACACGACGAGGAGGTGATGAAAGCGGCCGACCACATCATCGATATGGGGCCCATGGCCGGTTCGCACGGCGGCGAAGTGGTGTTCTCCGGCACCCATGCGGAGCTGTTGCACAGCGACAGCCTCACCGCACGCTACCTCACCGGAAGAGAGGTGATCCCACGGCCCACCCACCAGAAGACGGTGCGCGACAAGCTCGTCCTGCGCGGTGCCCGGGAGCACAACCTGAAGGACATCGATGTGGCGTTCCCACTGAACATGCTCACCGTGGTGACCGGAGTGAGCGGCAGCGGCAAGACCACGTTGGTGAAACGCATCCTGTACCCGGCGGTGAAGCGCGAACTCGAAGGCATCAGCGAGCGGCCGGGCGAGTTCAGGACCTTGGAGGGCGACATCCACCGGATCCACGCCGTGGAGATGGTGGACCAGAACCCGATCGGGCGCAGCAGCCGGAGCAACCCGGTCACCTACGTGAAAGCGTGGGACGAGATCCGGCAGTTGTTCAGCGAAGTGGACGTGGCGAAGATGCGCGGGTACCGACCGGCCTTCTTCAGTTTCAACGTGGATGGCGGACGTTGCGAAGTATGCCAGGGCGAAGGCCAGGTGCATATCGAGATGCAGTTCATGGCCGACATCAGCCTACCCTGCGAAGCCTGCCACGGCAAACGGTTCAAGGAGGAGATCCTGGACGTGAAGGTGGGGGGCCGCGACGTGGCCGAAGTGCTGGACATGACCGTGGACGATGGCATCGCCTTCTTCCAGGCCCAAGCGGCCACCTCGGCAGCCTGCCAGCGGGTGGTGAACAAGTTGATGCCGTTGCAGGAAACGGGGCTGGGCTACGTGAAGCTGGGCCAGAGCAGCAGCACCCTGAGCGGCGGCGAAGCTCAGCGGATCAAGCTGGCGAGCTTCCTTACCAAGGGCCAGGAGGAGAAACCCACCCTCTTCATCTTCGACGAACCTACCACCGGCCTGCACTTCCACGACATCGCCAAACTGCTGAAGGCGTTCGACATGCTCATCGCCAACGGCCACAGCGTGCTGGTGATCGAACACAACACGGAGGTGATCAGGCGCGCCGACCACATCATCGACCTCGGCCCCGAAGGCGGCGACGGCGGTGGCACCGTGCTGTACGAAGGTCCGCCGGAAGGTCTGCTGAAGGTGAAGGGCTCCTATACGGGACGGCACCTGGCGGCACATTGATCGGTACGGGGGTGTGGCGCTGGCACGCCACGTTCTACCTGAACTGCAGCTCGTACAACTTCCGGTACGGCCCGTCCTGCGCCAGCAGCGACTGATGGTCGCCCTGTTCGATGATACGGCCCTTATCGAGCACGATGATGCGATCGGCCTTCTGGATGGTGCTGAGGCGGTGGGCGATGACGATGCTGGTGCGCCCCTTGGTGATGTTCTCCGTGGCCTGCTGGATCAGCTGCTCGCTGGTGCTATCCACGCTGCTGGTGGCCTCATCGAGCACCAGCACCTTAGGCTTGACCACCGCCGCCCGGATGAAGGCGATGAGCTGCCGCTGGCCCAGGCTGAGGATGCTGCCGCGCTCGCGCACCTCCGTATCATAACCATCCGGCAGGCGCATGATGAACTCGTGCGCGCCCACGGACTTCGCCGCTTCGATCACCTCGGCGCGCGAGATGGACGGATCGCCGAGCGTGATGTTATGGTGCACCGTGTCGCTGAACAAGAACACGTCCTGCAACACCACCGCGATGCACCGCCGGAGGTCGGCGAGCCGATAGCTGTGGATGTCGTGCCCATCGAGCAGTATCTCACCACGCTGGAAGGCGTAGGCCCGGCTGAGAAGGTTGATGGTGCTGCTCTTGCCGGACCCCGTGGCTCCGACCAACGCCACCATCTCACCATGACGGGCGTGGAAGGTGATGCCGTGGAGCACATGGTTCTCCTCTTCGTAGGCGAACCAAACATCCTGGAATCGGATATCGCCCTTCAGCCCCTCCGTGCCCCGCGTGCCCAGGTCGGGAAGGGTCTCCTCGGTATCCAGCACCTTGAAGACACGTTCGCTGCCCACCATGCCCATCTGCAGCACATTGAACCGGTCGGCCAGCTGGCGGATGGGCCGGAACAACATGTTGATGAAAAGGATGTAGGCGAAGATGTCGCCCAAGGTGGCCTCTCCCGCCAGCACATCCTTCACCCCCCACCACACGAGGAAGGCGAGCGATACCGCGCTGAGCACCTCCACCACGGGAAAGAAGATGCTGTAGGCCAGAACGCTGCGGATATGGGCCTTGCGGTGTTCGCGGTTGATCGCTTGGAACTTCCGGTACTCCTGGGCCTCACGGCCGAAGAGCTGCACGATGGCCATGCCCTGGATATGCTCCTGCACGAACGCGTTGAGGCGGGCCACCTGCGTGCGCACATCCTGGAAACTCTTCTGGATGCTGTTCTTGAAGATGTTGGTGCTCCAAAGCAACAGTGGGATCGGCACCATGCTGAGCAGTGCGAGTTTCCAGTTGTACACGAACATCACCACCACCACCACCACCAGCTTGAGGATATCGCCCATGATCATGAGCAAGCCCTGGGAGAAGATGTCCTCGATGGTCTCGATATCGCTGATCACGCGGGTAACGAGCGTACCGATGGGGGTGCGATCGAAATACCGCAGTTTGAAGGACAACACCTTGGCGTAGAGCTTCTGCCGTAAGTCGAAGGTGACGGCCTGTCCGAGCCAGGCGGTCCAGTAGGCTTGATAGAACTGCACCACGGTCTCGGCCACGAGCAGGACCAGCACCACGATGGTGATCACCCAGAGCAGCGTGGCGGTCCCAGGACCGAACCAAACCTTGGTGATGCCCGCGGCCCAGGCGATGCTGCGAGCGTTCCAGTTGGAGGACTCGGTGATCGCGAAGAGCTGCTCGTAGGTACTGGCGGCCACGTCCACCAGCCAGCCCAACATGATGGGCCGGATCACCCCAACGATGCTCAGGACCAGGGTCAGGGCGACCGCCGCCCAGAAGATCCCACGATATGGTCCGGTGAAAGCGAAGACCCGCGCGAAGAGCTTACGATCGAAGGCCTTGCCCTGGGCGGTGGCTCTGGACTTCTCCTTCTGGGATGCCGACGCCTTGCTCATACGGAGCCACTGGGGATGAAGGGGTACACCACATGCTCCAGGTATAAGCCACGTGCGGACGCGCTCTTACCTGCCGCTCCACGATCGCGGGCCTCGATCACTTCCCGCATACTGTCCGGCGGCGCCTGGCCCTTACCGATCCGGATGCACGTACCCACGATGGCGCGCACCATGTTGCGCAGGAAACGATCGGCCCGAATGCGGAACCGGTATCCGTTGGGTTCCTCGGTCCATTGCGCCAGGCGTACATCGCAGAGCATGGTCTTGGAATCGCTACCCGCCTTGCAGAAACTGCTGAAATCCTGCCGACCGATGAGGTATGCGCACGCCTGATTCATGGCTGCCACATCCAGGGGGGGATGCAGCACATGGGCACGATCGGCCATGAAGGCATCCTTGCGGCGGAGGATCAGGTACGTGTAGCCCCGCTCCGTGGCACTGAAGCGGGCATGGGCATCGTCGGCCACGGGGATCACACGCTTGATGGCGATGCTGTCCGGCAGCATGCTGTTGAGGCTGTACACCAGCCGCTCGTCGATGGTACGGTCGGCCGGTGCATCGAAATGGAGGTAGTAGTCCGTGGCGTGAACCCCGGTATCGGTACGTCCACAGCCCACCACGAACAGATCCGGAACATGCAGGGCGATACGCAAGGCCTTCTCCACCTCCTCCTGCACCGTGGGCGCCGCCGGCTGGCGCTGCCAGCCCCGGTAGGGGGTGCCATCGAAGGCGAGCTGAAGGAAAAAGCGAGGAAGGATCTCCATGCGCGGAAGTGCGCAAAGGTACCCGCTCGTTGCCGCTGGGAACATCCCCGGCCGTTCCTTTGCCCCCATGCCCCGGATCGGCCTCATCAGCGACACCCACGGCTGGCTGGACCCCCGTGTGCAGGAACATTTCGCGTTGTGCGACGAGGTCTGGCACGCCGGCGACCTCGGTCCGGGCGTTGCCGATGAGCTGGCCGGTTGGAAACCGCTGAAGGCGGTGCATGGCAACATCGACGATGGCCGGGTACGCCAGGCCTACCCCGAGCACTTGCGGTTCGCGGCCGAAGGGGTCCGGGTGTGGATGACCCATATCGGCGGAAGACCTCCGCGCTACACGCCACCGGTGCTGGCCGCACTGCGCTCCACCCCCACCGACCTGTTCATCTGTGGGCATTCGCACATCTGCGCCGCACAGTTCGACCCGGCCGTGAACTGCCTGTACCTGAACCCTGGCGCTGCGGGCAGGCACGGCTGGCACCAGGTGCGCACCTTGCTGCGCTTCGGCCTGGAGGCTGGCAAGGTGCACGGCCTTGAGGTGATCGAGCTGGGCAAGCGCGGAGCGGTCTGATCCCCAACAGGGGATCGTGGAATACCAAAGCTGCGCGGCACCCCGTTCCTCTCCTGATGCCCGGTAGCTTCGCCGCCATGAAGAAGGTGCTGGACCGCATACCCGCACGTTTGCGCAACCGGTACGTGGCTACCGCGCTGTGCCTGTTGTGCTGGATCGCCTTCTTCGACCAGAACGACGCGTGGACCACCTTCAAGAACAGCCGTGAGCTGGGCCGCATGCAGGACCAGCAGGCCTACTACACCCAGGAGATCGCACGCACCAAGGAACAGCTGCACGAACTGAGCAGCGACAAGGCCCTGCTGGAGAAATTCGCCCGGGAACGCTACCTGATGAAGCGCGACAACGAAGAGATCTTCGTCCTGGTCCCGGAGAAGAAGGATTGACCATGCACCAACGTGCCGGTCACGAGGGTTCGGTCCCATGGAACGTACCCGCACCAACGCACCGTTGATCGCTCCCAGACGGCCCACAGGGATCGTGCGGCGTAGGTCAGGGTCACGGTCGGGTCACGACCTCAGGCGCACCCGAAGGGGTGCTGCAACAGTGGACCTCGCCATCGGTGCATAGCTCTTCGATCAACCGTTGTGTCCGGAGCTTACGTCCGGTGGCGCGCAGGTGATAGTGCGTATCGTGGAAGGAGGTGTCGGGAAAGACCACTGCGGCCGCTTCGCCAAGCAAGGGGATACCCGCCTGTCGCATCCGCTGCTCGATCTCAAGCTCCAGGTCGGGTCGGCGGCTACTGCTGGCCACACACGACCAGACGAAGACCACCTTCGCACCCTTCCGCTCGGCGTTCGCCACCAGGTCCTTCAGCATCGGGATCACTTCATCGCCGATCAGCGGCGTGGGATAGACCACCCGTTCTTGCAACTCCGGAGGCCGTTGCGGCAGTCCGAGGTGCGCCACCATGTCACCGCGTTCATTGAATCCATGGGCCGTATAGACAGGCTCAGGCTCTTCGTCGCCCCACTCGCCGGTGGCGTACTTCCACGCCGCCTGCAACCGCATGATGGCCAGATTGATGAGGATCCTCGGACGGCGGTACCACGGAATGGCCGCCAGTGCAGCGGGGGCCCGATCCACGGTGAGCACGTGCACCTCATTGTCCTTCGAGGCCACGTTCAAGGAGGCCCCCTCGAAACCCGCGATGACAAGGTCGCCCTTGCCCAGGTGATCCTTCACCTCGTTCACCATGTATTCGATCCCCAGGCTCGCATGGATGCTCATGTTCACCACGGGCATGCACAACGCCTTCTCCAGTTCCTCGCTATCCACCCCGAAGGTCATATTGCTCCCCCCCACCACCACCACCTTGGGCGAAGGCAACGACATCAGGCGTTCCAGCTTGGCGGAGGTGGCACCGTGGTAGTCCACCCACGAGGCGTGATGGCCATTGAAGAACGCCGCGATCAGGATGCAGGCCACGATCGCACCCGCCCAAGCGGCTCGTCTCACCAGGAGCAACGGTTCAGAATTGGAAGTAGATGAACTCATGCGTGGTCCGCACATCCATGTAGAGAAGGATCACCATCGAAACAAGCACATAGATCGCCCACCGCAGCACCCCGGACCTCGGTAACACGGCCAGTGCATGCGGCAGCTTCCGGCCGCGCCATTCCACGATGAGCAGGATGGCGATGAGGATGCTGATCGGCTCCGTGAGCCAGACCAAAGCGATGCCAGGCGCGGTCGTCGCATTGAGCACCATGTACTTCAGGTAGGCCAGGGCCTGTCCCACGGTCGCCGCCCTGAAGAACACCCAGGCCACCACCACCAGGGCGAAGGTGGTCAGGATCGCGGGTAGGTCCCTCCAGGTCGCCGTATCGCGTCTGGCTTTGGCGTTGCGCACCACCTCCGGCAGGTAATAGGTACCATGGAGCCCACCCCAGGTGATGAAGGTCCAGTTGGCACCATGCCACAGTCCGCTGAGCGAGAAGGTGATCATGAGGTTCTTGAAGCGGCCGGCCTTGGTGCGCCACCCTCCTAATGGCAGGTAGACATAGTCGCGGAACCAGGTGCTCAAGGAAATGTGCCAGCGCCGCCAGAACTCCGAGATGCTCCGGGAGAAGTACGGGTAGGCGAACTTCTGGCTTAGGCTGAACCCGAACAGCCTTGCGCAGCCGATGGCGATATCGCTGTAGCCGCTGAAATCGCCGTAGATCTGGAAGGCGAAGAACAACGCCCCGAAGAAGAGCGTTGCGCCCGGCGTATCATCCACGGGTCGGGCGAAGATCTCGTTCACCAACGGTGCGCAGCCATCGGCGATCACCATCTTCTTGAAGAACCCCCACAGCATCTGTCGGAGTCCATCGACGGCCATCCCCATGTCGAACCTTCGTGTAGCTTGGAACTGTGGCAGCAGGTGGGCCGCCCGTTCAATGGGTCCGGCGACCAGTTGTGGGAAGAAGCTCACGAACGCCAGGAACTCGACCGGATCGCGCGTGGCGCGGAGCTGCCCGCGATAGACATCGATGGTGTAGCTCAGGCTCTGGAAGGTGTAGAAGCTGATCCCCACAGGCAGCACCAGGTGAAGCGTGGGCAGATCGGGCTGAAGCCCCATGGCCAGCATGATGTCTGCAAGGCCATCGCGGAAGAAGTTGAAGTACTTGAACGTGGCCAACACACCAAGATTGACCACCAGACTGGTGATCAGTAGGGCCTTGCGCTGGCGCTGAGCGGAAGTTCGGTCGATGGCGATGGCCAGGGCATAGTCGCCGAGGGAGCTCACCAGCAACAGGCCGAGGAAACGCCAATCCCACCAGCCGTAGAACACATAGCTGGCCAGCAGTACGAAGGCATTCTGAAGACGTCGCTCCCGGTTGAAGATGTACCAGTACAACAGGTACACCACCGGCAGGAACACCAAGAAAGCGAACGAAGGGAACAACATGCGCCGTGGATCAGGCGCAAGCTAAACCACCGCGTACCAACGGAACGCCCGACGCACCGAACCGTAGTGGTCCGGTATCCCCCCGATCAATGGTGGTGTCCGCCCTCGCCATGCACATGGCCGTGCGCCAGCTCCTCCTCGGTGGCCATGCGCACGTCGGTGATATCCACGTTGAAGTGGAGGGTGACCCCGGCCAACGGATGATTTCCATTCAGGGCCACGATGCCGTCCTCCACACTGATCACGGTGAACACCCCCATATCTCCCCCCTCGTTACCAGCTTGGAACTGCATGCCCGGCTCCACGTTCTGGCCACCAAAACGATCCACCGGCACCTTGTGCAACAATGCGGGATCGATCTCACCATAGCCTTCGGCCGCTGGCACTATGGCCTGCACCTTGTCTCCGGCCTTCTTGCCTTCGAGTTGTCGCTCCAACCCCGGAACGATCATCTGGTGCCCCTGGATGTACGCGAAAACGTCGCGGCCCGCGCTGGTATCCAGCAATTTACCATCGGGATCATTCAAGGTATAGTGGAACGAGACAACGGAGTTCTTGGTGATCTGCATGGGCGAAAGGTAGGGCTTGGGGAGCAGTTCGCTCCTGTTGGCGATCAGTGTACGCCGGCCCTGGTGGTGGGGCCGGGGAAGGGTAAGGAACGGTCAGGCTCCTTGGTCTTGGCTCCACCTGCGGGAGCTTCGGACCAAGGAGCCTGAACCCGTTTACTCTACTTAGTGCTTGTGGCCGTGACATGCCTCGGAGCAGGCATGTCCCTTTTCACCACAGGCGAAAGCGTGGGCCCCATCCTTGCAGGCTTCGGTGCAGGCATGCTCCTTCGCTTCGGCATGGCCATGGCCATGTGCATCGGCCTTGGCACCATGGCAGCTTGCACCAGCAGCCGAAGCCTTACCGGCGCAGCAACCGGCCTTGGCTGGGGCAGCGGCATCCTTGGTAGCGGTCTCCGTACCTGGAGCTGGGGCACTCGCATCAGTCGAGGCCTTCGCCTTGGCTGCGCAGCAGCCCGTCTTGGCTTCGCCTTTAGCGCAACCTGACTTCTCGGCCTTCGCAGCCTTCTCGGTCTTGGTGGTCTTCTCGGTCTTGGCAGGGGCCGTGGTAGCCTCAGTGGCCGTGGTCTGGGCGCTCAATGCACCAACAAAAACCACGCATGCGATCAGGGAGAACAATTTTTTCATGGGTGAAAATGGTCGTGTTTAGAACGGCAGGAACAAATATCGCACCAAATCCATGGGCTGAAAGCGAAAAATCAAGAAACCAACGAAACCCGATCTTCGCGGCGATGGCAACCACGAAGCTGTTCAGCGCCTTCCCCCCCGCCACACGCGCACAATGGGAGGCCGTGATCACCAAGGAGCTCAAGGACAAGGCCCTGTCCACGCTCCACGTACCCATGGCCGGGGCGGAGCTACCGCCCTTTCACATGGCCGGCGAGGGCGACGCCACCGGCGAGCGGCGGCGTGGCGTGAAACGCACGGGCAACCCCTGGCGCGCCACCATCGGCGTGGACGCGAACGATCCCGATGCCAACGACAAGCTCCTCGAGGGCCTCATGGGCGGTGCCGACGCGGTGGAGGTGTACGGGCGCATGGCCGACCTCTCCCCCGTGTTGGACGATGTGCTGTTCGCAGGCATCGACCTACAGGTGGACGGCGAGCACGGCACCCTGGGCCTGCTGATGAAGCGCGCCGAGGAACAGGGCGCACAACCCGCCGAGCTCAGCTTCTGCCTGGGCCTGCCCCACGCGGCCGATGTGCACGACCTGAAGGACCGCGTTGCGAAGCATCCACGCATCCGGCTGTTCAGCGTGAGCGATGGCCCCATTCACCATTCACCATTCGCCATTCACCGTACCAACGAAGCCCTGGACCAAGGCCGCGCCCTCCTGCAACGCATGCTGGACCATGGCTTCACCATCGACGACGCCTGCGCCCGCCTGCAGTTCCGCCTGCACCTCAGCGACGACCTCTTCCTTGAAGTGGCCCGTCTGCGTGCGTTCCGCGAAGCCTGGGCCGCCGTGGTGGATGAGTTCAAACCCGCGCACGATTGTTCGCACACCACGTGGATCCAAGCCGTGGTCACCTACCCCGCCGAAACGAAGAGCGCGCACGAGAACCTGATCCGCGCCACGCTGCAAGCCGTAAGCGCGATCACCGCCGGCTGCGACGGGCTCACGATCCCCACGCCGCACATTCCCGAAGGCGATGCCCTGGCCCGCCGCGTGGTGCGCAACATCCACAACCTGCTGCGCGATGAGAGTTTCTTGAGCCGAGTGGCTGATCCCATAGGCGGGAGTTATTCGGTGGAGAGGCTGACGGATGTGCTGGTCGATCAATTAGCTGATTCACCAATCAGCCAATTAGCTAATGGAGCACAGGGCAATGCAGCGCTGGAGAACATTCCGAACAGAGAAGAGATCCCCCTCAAGTCCTACTACACCCGCGCGGACCTCGAGGGGATGGAGCACCTGCACTACGCGGCCGGCATTCCGCCCTACCTGCGTGGCCCCTACGGCAGCATGTACGCCATCCGCCCCTGGACCATTCGGCAGTACGCGGGTTTCAGTACCGCCGAGGAGAGCAACGCGTTCTACCGCCGCAACCTCGCCGCCGGGCAGATGGGCCTCAGCGTGGCCTTCGACCTGGCGACGCACCGCGGTTACGACGCCGACCACCCGCGCGTGAAAGGCGACGTGGGCAAGGCCGGCGTGAGCATCAGCAGCGTGGAGGACATGAAGATCCTCTTCGACCAGATCCCGCTGGACAAGATGAGCGTGAGCATGACCATGAACGGCGCTGTGCTGCCCATCATGGCCTTCTTCATCGTGGCAGCGGAGGAACAGGGCGTACCGGCCGAACAGTTGCAAGGCACCATCCAGAACGACATTTTGAAGGAGTTCATGGTGCGCAACAC
>CAUJED010000014.1:0-8141 GCA_963169535.1 Bacteroidota bacterium
AATCCGTCACGCGAGATCATCAGCGAGATGAACGGTCTCGAATCGTAGGACATGTCGATCCAGTTGTTCTCGTCAGGTCAATTGGGAATTGGCCCTAACGTTCCGTCTGCATCACTTTCGAACGAGCACCCTGAACACCCACACAAGACTGGGTATTAGATCATAGCTGTCGAACCCCTGCTCCCTAAGGCTATTCGACTCATGATCTGGTAATTCAGACAGGGGCTTGTTGTAGAGGCTCTTCGGATCGTCCGGCCGCTTCGGCACTAGGTTCCCGGAACGCACTTCTGCACGTTCGATCTCCAATCCGGGATACGCGCCAGATACATGGACAAAGCCGCCGTGCTGCGGTCTTTCTTGCTTGAACCCTAGTTGTTCAAGCTCCTTAGTGAGTAAGGCAGCGTATGTGGTATCTCCGGTTCCGAGAACATACCTGTAGTAGTAGCTGCCGGGGTATCCAACGAAACTCAAGGCCGTCGTTGTCCTGACATCCGTTGGTTCTTCAACCTGCTGACCGCACGGCAGCCACTTTCCACAGTCCTTCTCCGCCCCACGCGCCAGACACATGCCCATCGGCCGGGCCATGGTGGAAATGCATGCAGTGTCTTGGCAGTTGGTCAATGAGAGCAGGTCAGATATGGTTAGTTGCTGGGCCTGGCCGGAGAGTACACAACAGGCAAGCGATATGACGATGAGGTGGCGCATGGGATGGGAACGAATGTATAGGTGGGTTCAGTATGCACAGGAGTCGCCCCGACTTCCACATGTTGAACGAGCAATACAACGCAGATGGCGCGGATGAACGCGGATCAGGATCCTTTCAGATCAGCGTTCATCATGACCATCCACGTCATCAGCGTTCCATTCCCGCATACAAGGCCATCAACACCTTCTCCGGCGTGTACGGCGCATCGAACACCATGCGCGCATCCGGCTGAAAAGCCTTGATCGCGTTCTGGATCGCGAAGTACACCCCGATGCCGTACATCAGCGGCGGCTCACCCACGGCCTTGCTGCGGCGGATCGCCAGTGGGTGGCCATCTGTCGGGAGCGCCTCGATCGTGATCTCCTTCGGTACACTGTGGATGTCCGGCACTTTGTAGGTGCTCAGCGCGTTGCTCAGCAGCCGCCCCTTCTCGTTGTAGGCGATCTCCTCCATCGTCATCCAGCCGATGCCTTGCACCAGGCCGCCCTCGATCTGGCCGATGTCCACCGCATCGTTCATACGCTTACCGAAGTCGTGCACCAGTTTCACCGCGTCGATCTCGTAGGTGCCGCGCACACAATCCACGGTGACGAGCACCGCCGCCGTGCCGTAGACTTGGTATGCAAAGGGATGGCCCTTCTCTTTGGTTTTGTCGAAGTGGATGTCCGGCGTGGCGTAGTGGCCGCTCTCGCTGAGGTTCACGCGGTCCCAGTGTGCGGCGTGCACGAGCTTCTTCCAGTCGAGTTCGGTGGGCTGGCCGTTGTTCAGCACCTGCTCGTTCACGATCGTGATCGCGTCCGGTGTGCTGGTCAGCATCCGCGATGCCTTCTCCTTCAGTCGCCCCAGGATCGCGTTACAACCGTTCTCCAGCGCCTTGCCGTTCAGGTCCGCCGTGGCGCTGGCCGCGCTTGGGCTGGTGTTCGCCACGCGTGTGGTGTTGGTGCTCTCGATCTTCACCCGCGATGGATCGATCGAGAACACGGCAGCGGCCACCTGCACCATCTTGGTGTTCAGGCCCTGGCCCATCTCCACACCACCCGTGCTCACGCCCAAGCTGCCGTCCTGGTACACATGCACCAGCGCCCTCGCGTGGTTCATCGGCGTGTTGGTGAACGAGATCCCGAAGCAGATCGGCATGATGGCCATGCCTTTCTTGTGCGTCTCGTTCATTGTGTTGAAAGCATCCACTTGCTCCTGAAGCGTGTCGAGACCGAACTTCTCATCGGCAAGCTCCCAGCAGGCTTGCGCATTTACGCGGTCGGCGATCTGGCCGTAGCTGAACTCGCTGCCTTCGGCCATCAGGTTGCGGCGCTGGATCTCACTCGCGCTTACGCCGAGCTTCTCCGCCGCATGCGCGATCGCGCTCTCGATCACGAACATGCCCTGCGGCCCGCCGAAGCCCCGGAACGCCGTGTTGGGCGGCAGGTGCGTGCGGCAGCAGTATGCCGTCACGTCCACGTTCGGGATCGCGTAGCTGTTCGTGGCGTGGAAGAGCGTGCGTTCCATCACCGCCGGTGACAGGTCCGCCGCCGCGCCCGCGTTCTGGTGGAACGTGGCCTCGTATGCCACGATCCGCAGGTCCTTGTCCAGGCCGATCCGATAGTCGCTGCTGTAGGGATGTCGTTTGCCGGTCATGCGCATGTCGTCCATGCGGTGCATGCTCAACTTCACGGGTTTCTTCAGCAGGTAGGCCGCGAGCGCGACCAGCGCCGCCCACGCCGAGGCCTGATCCTCCTTGCCACCGAAGCCGCCGCCGAGACGGGTCACATCCACTTCCACACGGTGCATGGGAACGCCCAGTACACGTGCCACGGTGCGCTGCACGGCGGTCGGCCCTTGCGTGCTCGATGAGATGCGGATGCTGTCGTGCTCCGTGGGGTAGGCGTAGGCCCCCTGCGTTTCGATGTACAGGTGCTCCTGACCGTTGTTATCCGCGCGGCCCTCGAAGACGTGCGCGCATTCGGCCCAGGCCTTTGCCGTATCGCCCAGCTTGAAGGTGCGCGGCGGGATGATCAGTTCGCCTTTCGCTCGTGCCTCACGGGGATCGGTGATCACCGGCAATTCTTCCAGTTCGATGGTGATGAGCTTGCGCGCCTGTACCGCCGCGTCCTCGCTCGTGGCGATGATCAGTGCCACGGGCATGCCCCAGAAGTGGATCTCGTGCTCGGCGAACAACGGTTCATCGGGAATGATACCGCCGATCTGGTTCTCGCCGGTGACGTCCTTGTAGGTCAGGATGCGCACCACGCCCGGTGCCGTCGCAGCCTTGGAGACATCCAGCTTCCTGATGTGCGCGTGGGCCGAAGGAGCGTCGTAGGGCAAGGCATACAACGTGCCCTGCTGCACCGGGATGTCGTCCAGGTAGATGGAGCGTCCGGTGACGTGGCCGATACTGTCTACGTTCTTCATGCCACGAGCTCTTTCAAGGTGAAACGCTCCGGGAACAACTCCATGAAGTGCGCGAAGAAGAGCTGGCGCAGGAGCAGACGCTTGTATTCCGCCGTTCCGCGCACATCGCTGATCGGTGCGATCTCATCGTTCATCACCTGGAAGGCAGCACGCACCGTTCCGTTAGATACCGCCTTGCCGACGAGGAATGCGGAGGTGTTCGTCAGGTACTTCGGGGTAGGCGCCACACCACCGGCGCTCACATGCGCTTCCCGGATCGTATCACCCTCGAGTTCCAGGCGGATCGCGGTATTCACGCTGGCGATGTCCAGGTGCGTGCGCTTGCTCACCTTCTCGAAGTGGAAGCGGGTGTTCGTGTCGGGCACGGTGAAGCGCACGGCCGTTACGAGTTCATCGGGCGACTTGTCGAGCTGCTTGTAGCCTTGGTAGAGGTCCTTCAACATCAGCGTTCTGTCATTCCGGGCATGACCCGGGATCGCGGAGAGTGTGATCGTGCTGTTCAGTGCCAGGAAGATCGCGGTGAGATCACCGATGGGGGAGGCGTTCACGAAGTTGCCCGCCAACGTGCCCATGTTGCGGATGGGTGTGGACGAGACGAGCAGCAGGTGTTTCCCCAGCTCCGGGAACAGTCGTCGCAGATCCTCCGAATGCATCAGGTCCGCAGCGGTGGTGGTGCCGCCGATGATGCACTGATCACCCTCGATGCGGATGCCTTTCAGCGATTCGTCATTGAACACCGAGCGCACCGGCGAATGGTGCATCGTGTCGTGCTTCTGCACGTAGAGGTCCGTCCCACCGGCCACCGTTATTGCGTTCGGGCTGGTCGTTGCTGCCTGCGTACTCAACGCCTTCAATCGCTCCCTGATCCCACTGAAATACTCCGGCAGAAAACCGTTCTTCACCGACCAGTCGACCGGATCTTCCGCATCCTTGTTCGCGAGCTTGCTGGCGACAATGGTCGCGGCGCGTTCGATCGACTTGTAGCCCGTGCATCGGCAGATGTTGCCATCGATCGCACGTACCGCGATCTCCGGTGTGATCCTATCATGTGACGTGCAACACCCGCTCAGCGATACCACGAACCCGGGAGTGCAGAAACCGCATTGCGTGCCGCTCTCATCCACCATGGCCTGCTGCACGGGCGAAAGCCTGTCCATGTTCAGTCCCTCAACGGTCACGATGTGCTTGCCCTGCACGTTCGCGAGCGCGAGCAGGCACGAGGTCATCGAGCGATACTCGACCTTATCACCTTTCAGTTCGCCGACCAGTACCGTGCACGCGCCACAATCCCCTTCGCGGCAGCCGATCTTGGTGCCCTTCAGCTGCTGATGGTAGCGGATGATATCCAGCAACACCGTGCCTTCGGGCGCGTCGCTCTCCACCAAGGTGTCGTTCAGGATGAATCGGGTCATCGTTGCACTTCCGTGATCCTTCGGGATACTACATCTGCAAGGTAGGGCGTACCCACTATTGCACGATGGTCACGTGTCCGATACGTTCGATGAGGTCTCCGGAAAGCGCATCCTTGCAGGTGAGCTTCCATACATAGACGTCCACCTGAGACGCCACACCGCCATAACTGCCGTTCCAGGGCTTGCCGGGCTGGTCCGTGCCGAAGATCCGCTCGCCCCAACGGTTGAACACGAGGAACTGATAGTCCTTCACCTGCGGTAGGTTGAAGATGGGCAGGAACTCATCGTTGAGACCGTCGCCGTTCGGGGTGAAGGAGTTCGGTACGAACACGGCAAGCAGGTCGTGGATGAACAGCGGGCTGCATACGGTGTTGCTGCATCCGTTCGCATCCGTGGCCGTGAGGCATACGTCGTAGGTGCCTCCTAAACCTCCGGGGAATGTGTGTGTTGGGTGCTCCGATAGGCTTACGCCATCATCGCCAAAGGCCCACGTGAACGAGACGGCGTTCGATGAGGAAAGGTTGAGGAACCGGACCTCCGTGTTGCTCGTGAAGATGGTATCCGGCGAATAGGTGAAGGATGGCACTACGGGCGGAGGGCTGGCGATGAGGGCTGTGGATCGCGCGATACAGCCATTGGCGTTGGTCATCGTCACCACGTAGGTGCCGGCGCACAGGCCGTTGAACAAGGAAGCGCTCTGCGTGTCGTTGTTGATCGTGTACGAGTAGCCTTCGGGGTCGATCACCTCGATCGTACCATCACAACTACCGGGACAGGTCTCGGGCTGTGTCACCACCGCATCGATCGCCAGAGGTGCGGGCTGGCCGATGGTGAACGGAATGCTCACGCTGCATGCGTTGGTATCCGCGACCATCACCGTGTACGATCCGGCGCAGAGGCCCGTTGCGATGCCTGTGCTGCTCGCGATGCCGCTGGGCCACGTGTAGCTGTATGCGCCATTGCCACCCGCACTGGTCACGGTGGCCGTGCCATCGCAATGGCCGTGGCACACCGCATCGGTGATGGCGACAGTGCCTTCCATCAGTTGCGTGAATACGACCGTGACCGCATCGCTGCTCGTGCATCCCTCGGCGCTCACGGTGTTCCACACGAAGGTGTAGGAGCCGCCCGCCGCCGCCGTTACAGTGGTGTTGGGTGAAGTGGCATCACCGGTGGAAACCCCGGAGGGCAGGCTCCACGATCCGCTGGCCCATGTACCGCTGGCTGCGAGGTTGTGCGCAAGGTTGCAACTGATGGCATCGGGACCGGCATCGGGCACGGGCACCACGTGGATCGTTATGCTGGCGGTGGCCGCATCGTCGGGACAGAGCGTGCCCCATACCGTGTACGTGTAGGTGCCGGGTGCATCAGTGGCCGGGTCGAACGTGCCCGTACTGGTCGTGTTGCCGGGACCGCTCCACGTTCCATTCGGATCGGGAGTGCCGCCGAGTTGGCTGAACAGGTCGATCGCAGGAGCATCCGGGCAGAGCGAGGCGCTGCCGTCCAGGCCCGCGTTGGGTGGTGCTTCCACGCTCACCGTTACCGTGGACCATACATCGGGGCAGGGCGTGGTGGCCTCCACGGAATAGGTGTATGTGCCGGTCGCATCGGAGCCCGGATGAAAGATGCCGTTCATGCTTCCGCCGGGGCCGCTCCACGTGCCTCCGCCATGCGGTGCGCCGTTCAACGTGGCGAACAGGTCGATGGGCGCACCGTTCCCGCAACTGGCCGCGATCGCCGGTTCACCCGCATCGGAGGCGGGCACCACCACCACGATCACGCGCGACGTGTCGTTAACGCACGGCGGTGGCACGGCGAGTATGTACAGCACTGTATCACTGGGTTGTGTGGCTGGGTCGTACTGTGCGCCGATCGGAACGTTCATGCTGTTCAGCCATATGCCTCCCGCATCGGGCGTGCCTTGCAGTAAGCTGAAGAGATCCACGGGTGCGTTGGATGAACACAGGATCGTTCCGCCATCCTCACCGGCATCGGGGTCGGTCAGTTGCACCACGGTGACCGTGGCTGAGGCACTGGGGCAGGGCGCTGTGCCGATCACCAGATAGACGTACGCACCGGGGCTATGTGTGCCGGGGATGAACAGACCATCATGTGCACCTTGCGGACCGGCCCACTGACCGCCTATGTCGGCGTTGACAAGGGTTGAGAACAGATCCACGGGGTCGCCACTGATGCACAGGTTGAGGAGGGTGTCGTTCCCAGGGAATGGAGCGCTGGTGAGGTTGATGGTCACCATGGCCACATCTTGCGGGCACGGTTTGGTTCCGTCCACGGTGTACCAGAACGTACCGGCAGGGTCCGTCGCCGGGTCGAACGTGTTCGATACGCCGGATCCCGCCGCATTGGTCCACGTACCACCCGCCTCGGGCGATCCTTGGAGCACGGTGTATAGGTCCACCGCGCTGCCCGTTGCGCACAGGTTCATCACACCATCCCCTCCCGCGTCGGGTGGCGCCACGATCAACACGGTCACCGTTGAGCTCACGGGTTGGCAGGGCGGAGGAGCTTGGATGGTGTAGGTGTACATCCCGGCATTGTGCATGGCGGGGTCGAAGGTGCCACTGAACGGGATGTTCCCCGGTCCGGTCCAGATCCCCCCAACATCGGGCGTGCCGCCCAACGATCCGAACAGGTCCACTGAGGCATCGCTTGCGCACAATGTCAACGTGCCATCCGACCCTGGGTCCGGGTCGGTGACCACTTGGACGTTCACCAAGGCCAGGTCCGCTGGGCAAGGTGCTGTGCCAGCCACCGAATACGTGTAGTTCCCCGATGCGTCGATGCCGGGCGTGAAGGTGCCGCTGAAGGTTGCTCCATCCGGACCGGTCCACGTACCGCCCGTTGCGGGATCTCCTTGAAGGATGGGGAAGAGTGGCGTATCGCCGCTGGTGATGCACAAGGTGGTGGCGCCATCAAGACCTGCGTTCGGTGGATGGATCACATCCACGGTCACGGTGGTGCTCGCGCTGGTGCATGGCGGTGGAACCTCAAGGGTGTACGTGTACACACCAGACACATCCGTGGTAGGGGCGAACATCCCCCCGATCACCGCACTAGGTCCGCTCCATGTACCGCCGACATCGGGGGTGCCTTCGATCCAGGTGAACAGGTCCACGGCATCATCGGTGCTGCAGATGGTGATGAAGCCTGGCCCACCGGGGTCTGGCTCGCTCATCACGTTGACCTCAACCTGTGCGCTGGCCGCTGGGCAGGGCGTGGCTCCAGCTACGGTATAGGTGTATATGCCCGGGAGCATGTTCGTTGGGTCGAAGAGCCCGCCGACCACAGGACTTGGTCCACTCCATACACCACCAAGATCGGGCGTGCCCAGCAGGCTGTTCAACAGGGCTGTTGGAGCGCTGGTGATGCAGTGGGCGAGGCTGCCATCCGAGCCGGCATTCGGCGGTTGTGCCAGTGTGATCGTTACGGTGCTGCTCGCATTCACACAAGGAGGTGGTACATCGATGGTGTACATGTACACGCCTGGCAGCATCGAGGCCGGGTCGAATAGTCCATCGATCACGGCGCTTGGCCCGCTCCACACCCCACCGGGATCCGGCGTACCGCCGAGGTGGTCGTAGAGCACCATGGAA